>NZ_JBEOWJ010000004.1:376387-404137 GCF_040295965.1 Streptosporangium sp. NPDC002544
GTCCTGAGGACGTCGCAGGTCTAGCGCGAGCGCCTCTTCGAGCAGGCCAAGGGTGCCCCTGCTCAGCAGGGGCACGACCTCTGGCCGGTGAATGCCGTGGAAGCACGCCGCCGCTTCGCCGCGGGCTACATGCACCCGATGGCCCCGTACGAACTGACGAGGCCCATGGCACCGGTGGTGCAGGTAGATCCGGCGAGGCCGGTGGGCACGGCGGAGTAGACATGTCCGCTGAGACTGGCAGGTGTGATGGCGCAGACGGGTTGGAGAGCGATCATGGCGCCGGTCAGGCCGACGCATCCGCTGGACGGGGGCGTGGCGGGCCCCGCCAGGGGCGTCGCACCTGCCGGACCTGTCGCGCCCCTGGGTCCTGCCGGACCTCTAGGTCCCGCGGGGCCTGGAGGCCCTGCTGGTCCTGCCAGGGGCGTCGCACCTGCGGGTCCTGCTGGGCCGGTGGCGCCTCTGGGTCCTGCGGGGCCCGTCGGGCCTGTCAATCCCATCGGGCCTGTCAGCCCCGTCAGTCCTGTCAGCCCCATCGGGCCTGGTAGTCCCATCGGTCCTGTCAATCCCATCGGGCCTGGTAGTCCCATCGGGCCTGGTAGCCCCATCGGTCCTGTCAGCCCCATCGGGCCTGTCAATCCCATCGGTCCCGCAGGTCCTGCGGGTCCTCCTAGCCCCATCGGTCCTGTCAGCCCTGTCGGTCCTGCGGGTCCCGCGGGTCCTCCTGGTCCCATCGGTCCCGCGGGTCCTGCGGGTCCTCCTGGCCCCATTGGTCCTGTCAGCCCTGTCGGTCCCGCGGGTCCTCCCGGTCCCATCGGTCCTGCGGGCCCTGCCGGTCCTGGAGGCCCTGCTGGTCCTGGAGGCCCTGCGGGTCCTGCGGGTCCTGCTGGTCCTGGAGGCCCTGCGGGTCCTGCGGGCCCTGCCGGTCCTGGAGGCCCTGCGGGTCCTGCCGGTCCTGCGAACGCGTTGGTGGAACTGGTAGCAGTGGGGCGCCGCCCAGTAGGCCTGCCGGGGGCGGTCAGATCGATCACTCTGGGCCCGTCGCGCTCGTCGTCGCGTTCATCGTCCCGGCCCCGATCTTTGTCGAAGGCGGGCCTGGCGCCCCGGTCGCAGTCGTTGTCCCGGGCACCGTCTCCGTCCCCGTCCCCGCCCCAGCCTCGACCTCGACCCCAGCCGGGACCGCCAGGGCATCCGCAGTGACGGCCTCCGCGGCATCCGCAGGAGCGGCACGGGCGAAGAATAGGCTTCTCACCACTGTGCACGGAATATTGGAGACGGGCCTTGCCCCCTTTACCTCCGTTACCCCCGTTGTCGCCGTGAGGTGCGAACAGAATGCTTGCGTTGTCGGCGGTGGCGCTCGCCGGAACCTGGTTCGACGACATCACGAGGATGCCTGCCATCGCCGCGACGGCCAAAGCGCCGGCACGCTTACCGGAATGGTCTGGCGCCCACTTGCTCCTACGAGGAAGCACGTTATTTCCCCATATCTTTACTAATTCCGAAAATATCCGGACCCGTCGTGCAGCCACGGAAGTGACGACGGAACAGGAGATACCCGGGGCTTATGGGGATAACGCTCCGGCATAGTTCAGGAAGAGCAAATAAGCGGCACTGTGCAGAAAAACCTATGCCTCATCTACGGTTTAGTCAGATTTAGGATGATTGTTCGGGAGTAGTGTTCCATGGGAGCTTTTATGATGTCCGATGAGCGGGGAAAGGTGATGATGTCAGGGGGCGGGAGGGTCGGGCGGTCCAATGCTGATGATCAACGATCGGCGTTGCCCGGAAAGCATATTTCCTCATAGTTCGGTGGCATAACCGCATGTAAATTCATGCTTTAAATGACAGTGTGTGTCGTACCGGTGTGAACCGGTACGACACACACTTCTTCCCTGCTCCTGGCGTGGGTGACCGCTCCTGCTCATCGTGCCGTGCCGTCACCGGACAGGTTCCACTTGGCGGCGTATCACCTGTCGCGGCCAGGTGTCAGGGACTACTTGTCGCGGATGATGATCTCCGGGAATGACGGGTCGTTCTGGAGGTCCCTCATCATTCTTTCCGAGCGCGTGAGGCGCTCGCGCCCGGGTCCCTCGTTCTCGTTGAAGTCGTTCCCGCCCCGGCGGCCGCGGTAACGGTCGTAGGGACGGTCCTGGTGGCGGTGCGGCCTTCCCCGCCACCTGTCCGAGGGCCTCTCCTCGCGATACTGCCGGCGGGAGGGGTTGGGGTTGGGGGAGAGGCGGCCGTCGAGAGTGCTGTCGGCATTCAGCTGTGAGATCGAGCCGAGCGCCTGGACCTGCCCGATGGTGGCGTTGGCCGGTGCCTGGTTCGACGTCATGAGGATGCCGGAGACTGCCGCGATGGCGAGGACGCCCACCCGCCTGCCGGAGATCGGCCCCGGTGTCCGTCCGCTCTTTCGAGGAAGCACGTTATTTCCCCATCTCGTTTCTGGTTCCGAAAACATCTGATATCCCTCACTACCTCATAAGCGGCAGCAGCTAGGAGATACCCCTCGGACAGTGAGATAGCTCATTGAAACGGTTGAGGCAGAGCAAATAAATGGCGCCGTGAAGGTCGATGGGAGTCTATCTATTATTATTTACGGTTTTGTCATAGTTGTTCGTATGTTATGAGAGGCGAGGTTGCTGCGAATTACCGGCCGGTTCCTCGGCGGGAAACCCTGCAGGCGCCGCCGGTCAGCGAGACGACCTGCCTGGTATCGCCGGTGTCACCGGCGATACCAGGCAGGTCCACGGACCGTTACCGGTAGACGCGGGGGTCGGCCAGAAGCGGGCGCGACAGGCGCACGGTGATGAACTCGTTGTCGTCGGGCCGGCCCGGGGTGCGGCCGGCGGAGAACGGGAAGTTGTTGTCGTCGAGCACGCCCAGAGTCCGGTCGTCGAGGATCACCACGTCCTCGATGGTCTGGAACGGGAACCTGAAGGTCTTCCCGAACCCACCCAGGTCGTGCGGGTTGGCCAGGTCGAGCAGGTCGGCGACGAGGGTCTTGCGCAGGTCCGCGTGGCGGATGTCCACCAGGTAGATGTGCTTGGTCCTGGCCGCGTCCCCCTCAAGGTTGTCGCGCTCGATGACGAGGAACCGGTGCCGATCGACTGCGATCATGTCGCCGATCGCGTTGTCGGGGCTCTCCAGCCGGTAGGTCCAGCGCTTGCCGGTGTAGGCCCGCTTGCGCAGGTCGAACTCGTTCATCCGCAGCGTCCCGGCCTCGTCGCCGGTCACGGTGCCCTCCAGTAGCGGGTACAGCGTGCGGCCGTCGACCGAACGGGCCATGCCCTCGAAGCCCTTGCTCCGCCCCAGGTTGGGCTGCTCGCCGCCCAGGGACGGGTTCTCCGGGGCCTTCACGCCGGGCAGCGGGATCGGCGCCTCAAGCAGCTTGCCGGTGGCGGAGAAGTGCAGCAGGAACGGGCCGAACTCGTCCCCGATCCAGTAGGTGCCGTCGGAGGTCCGTACGATCGACTCCACGTCGAAGTCCGCGCCGGTCAGCTTCCGGTCCGCCCGGGTCAGCGCCCAGCCGACGTGACCGTCGGGGTCGCTCAGGTCGAACCCGCCGAGCACCGCGACCTTGCCGCGCTTGAAGTCGGGCTTCACCTGGTGCACCCGCAGCAGGAAGTCCGGGCTGTTGGCCTTGCCGCCGTAGCCGTTGTCCGACAGCACGTCGAAGGTACCGTCCTGCCGCCGCACGATGCCGCTGAAACCCTGCACCGGCTGCCCGGTGAACGGCGGGGTCACCCCGTTGATCGGAGCCGTGCCGAGCTGCGCCCCCGACGGCTCGCTGCCGGGTACGAAGGTCAGCGCGGGCAGGGAGGCGAACCCGGTCAGGGTGGCGCGCCCGAATTCGGAGCGTCCGTGCCTGTCGGAACCGGGCTGTCCAGGGTCGGCCACCGCCGGTGCGGACACCGCCAGTGCCAGTACGGCCGCGCCGATGGTGATCGTCATACGTCGTCTCATGGCGGGCACGTTAGGGAACCCGGATGAACGGCCGGTATTACGCCGCGGGCCGTACAGCGAAAACAAAGGCATGGCTGAGGGAGTTGATGCGCTTGTGGCTTCTCGCTGCCCTCCCAACGGAATAAAGTTCCATATATGAGGATTTTCGCCAACATCATCGAGCTCAAGTCCGCCGTCGGGGAGCATCTCGGCTACACCGAGTGGCGCGAGATCACCCAGGAACAGGTCAACCTGTTCGCCGACGCGACCGGCGACCACCAGTGGATCCACGTGGACGTGGAGAAGGCGGAGCAGGGGCCGTTCGGCGGCACCATCGCCCACGGATACCTGAGCCTGGCGCTGCTGCCCTCGTTCATGGTGGAGCTGTTCCAGGTGGGCGATCTGGCCATGGGCATCAACTACGGGCTCAACAAGGTCCGTTTCCCCTCGCCGATCCCGGTCGGCGCGCGGGTCCGGGCAGGCGCCGAACTCGTCGACCTCAAGGGCACCCCCTCGGGCTACCTGTCGAAAATGCGGCTGACCGTGGAGGTCGAGGGCAAGCCCAAGCCCGCCTGCGTCGCGGAGACCCTCTCGCTGTACGTCCCGGCGGAGAGCTCCTGACCATGCGGTCACCTCTCCCGCGGAGGGCGCCCTCCTCGACTCAGCCCTCCGTGGAGAGCTCCTGAGCCAGGATCGCGGCCTGGACGCGACTGCGGAGACCCAGCTTGTTCAGCAACCGGCTGACGTGAGTCTTCGTCGTCGCCTCCGCCATGTCCAGCTCCACGGAGATCTCCGTGTTCGACAGGCCCCGGCCGATGCAGGCCAGTACCTCGCGCTCGCGCGGGGTGAGGCCGCCGATCTCGTACGGCCTGCGCGCGGGGACCGACGCGCCGAAGGCCGAGATCAGCCGCCGGGTGACCGAGGGCGCGATGAGCCCGTCGCCCCTGGCCACCACCCGCACCGCGTTCACCAGGGCGTCGGCGTCGGTGTTCTTCAACAGGAACCCGGCGGCTCCGGCCCGCAGCGCCCCGAAGACGTACTCGTCGATGTCGAAGGTGGTCAGGATCAGCACGTCGGCGATCCCGCTCAGCGCGCGCGTCGCGGAGATCCCGTCGAGCTTCGGCATCCGGATGTCCATCAACACCACGTCCGGGCGGAGCTCGGAGGCCATCGCGACGGCCTGCTCGCCGTTGGCGGCCTGGCCGACGACCTCGATGTCGTCGTGACCGTCGAGGATGAGGACGATCCCGGCGCGGACCGCCGCGTGATCGTCGGCGACGAGGACTCGGATGGTCACGTGCTCTCCAGAGTGGGCAACTCGGCGCGGACGCGCCAGCCGTCATTATGCGGTCCGGCCTCGAAGACGCCGCCGACGAGGTTCGTGCGCTCCCGCATGCCGATGATCCCCGCACCCGCGCCGGGCAGCTCCCGCTCCGCCTCGCCCACCGGGTTGTCCACGGTCAGCGTGACCAGCCCCGGCAGGTAGCCGATCACCACGTCGGCGGCCTTTCCGCCGTGCTTGAGCGCGTTGGTCAGCGACTCCTGGACGATCCGGTAACCGGCCAGATCGACCGAGGCGGGCAGCTCCCTGGCATCGCCGTCCACCCGTATCCGCACGTCAAGCCCCGCCTCCCGGGCCCGCTCCGCCAGTTCTTCAGCCTCGGCCACCCGGCGCCGGATCGCCTCGGGCTCCTCGCCGTCCTGCCGGAGCAGCCCGATCATGGCACGCATCTCGCCCATGCCCTCGACGCTGTTCTCCCTGATGGACTTCAGCACCTTCCGTACGGTCTGCGCGTCCAGGTCCCGGCGGGAGAGGACGGCGGTGGACTGGATGGCGATCGCGCTGAAGTGGTTCGCGATCATGTCGTGCAACTCCCGTGCCATCCGGGCCCGCTCGGCCTGCACCGCGGCCGCCCGGTCCAGCTCCGCCAGCCGCGCCACCTGCTCGGCCCGCGCGCGCTCGGAGGTCGCCTGGTCCTCCAGCTGTCTTATGATCATCGCGGTGAGGACAGGGGTCACCCCGACCAGGCCCGTCTGGACGAGGAAGACGGCAGCGGCGGCCCACTGCCTGAACAGGACCCCGGCGACCACACCCGCGACGACGGCGATCACCGAGGTGATGCCGAGCATCCACCTGCCCAGCGCGCGGGGACCGTACCTGACCCCCGAGTAGAGGTTGTCGGTGACGATCAGGAGCGTACCCAGCGACGGGCCCATGGCGGAGTCGCCGACGAAGGCCACACCCCCCAGCACGAGCGCCAGCAGCGGCCTGCTCCGCCGTACCGCGACCCCCACACACGAGATCGCCAGCGGCCCGATGAACAGCGGGGCGGCGGCCCATCGGTGCTGGTAGGCGCCCGCGGCGAGCAGCAGGAGACCGACGACGAAACACGCCACGGCCCCCAGCGCGTCTCGTCTCATGCCTCTCATCCCATCATTCCGATACGGCCCGCAGGAGCGGCGCAGGGAGGATCGCCGGTACATAAAAGGATGTACACCGGTTCATCAGCTCCGACGATGTCCCAGGTCGACCGGGTTGGGAGGATGAATCCATGGTTCTGGCGATCATCATCGGATGCGAGATCGGGTTCTGGATCCTGCTGGGCCTGGGGCTCGCCTCACGTTACCTGTGGGGCATGCGCCGGCTCAGCACGGCGCTGCTGCTGGCGGTTCCGCTGCTCGATGTGGTTCTCCTCATCGCCTCCGTCATCGACATGCGCGGCGGCGCCCAGGCGGACTGGCGCCACGGGCTGGCCGCCGCCTACATCGGCTACTCGATCGTCTTCGGCCACCGTACGATCACCTGGGCCGACGCGAAGTTCGCCCACCGCTTCGCCGGCGGCCCCGAGCCGTGGCGACCTCCGCCCGGCGGCATGGCCAGGGCCCGGTACGAATGGGGCATCTGGCTCAGGATCGTTCTCGCGTACGGCATCGCCTGCGCCCTGTTGTTCGGCCTGATCCTCATCGTCGGCGACCCGTCACGGACCACGGCGTTGATCGCCTTCATGGCCGGTGCGCTCAAGATCCCCCTGATCGCCGTGCTCTGGCCGCTGAGCTACACGC
The DNA here is from genome assembly GCF_040295965.1 of Streptosporangium sp. NPDC002544. Taxonomy (NCBI): domain Bacteria; kingdom Bacillati; phylum Actinomycetota; class Actinomycetes; order Streptosporangiales; family Streptosporangiaceae; genus Streptosporangium; species Streptosporangium sp. NPDC002544. The sequence goes on from NZ_JBEOWJ010000004.1 coordinate 383,393, forward strand.
TGTTCCCGAAGAAGGTCGGCGTCGCCGGCGATTCCGGTGACTGATTCCGCGCATCGGTCGCGGTGTCACCAGCGATCCCAGTGGGTGACCTCCTCCATCGGCACCCGGCGCGCGGGCTTGAAATCGGTGCCGATCGTGTAGGCCAGCGGAACGAACGCCACCTGCATCACCTTTCCGTACGGGATGCCGAGCACCTGGGCCGCCTCCCGCTCCAGCCGGAGCGGCCCCAGCCAGGCCGTACCCAGCGACCTGGCCCGCGCGGCCAGCATGAAGCTCCAGACGGCGGGCAGGATCGAGCCGAACGTGTTGGCCTGCTCATGCGCGCTCGCTCCTTCGGTCCGCCCGGTGATGCACGGGATGAGGAACGCCGGCACCTGGTGAATGTGCCGGTACAGATGATCCGCTCCCTCCCAGACCCGCTCCATCGAGCCCGGGAACGCGTACGCCCGCCGCGCGTCCTCCTCCGGCATCGGCGTCCCTGGCAGGTGCATCCCCTCCCGCCACAGCGCCGCGATCCTCTCCCGCTGCTCCCGCTTGGTGACCACGACGAAGTGCCAGCGCTGGCGGTTACGCCCGGTCGGAGCCTGTACGGCGAGCTTGAGGCACTCCTCGATGAGCTCGCGGGGGACGGGCCGGGTGAGATCCAGTCGCCTGCGTACGGCCCGGGTGGTGGAGAGCACGTCGTCGGGGGTCATCTGGCCGCCAAAGATTTCGATGATGGTCGAATTGCTAGGTTCGATTGTGCTGCTGGACTTCGATGTTTGTCAAAGCCTCGAAATCCTTGGCTAGGATCGGCCCATGCGGGCCCTTCATCATCCGGACGTCTCCTCCGTCACCCTCCCCACCATGCTGAACGCCCTCGCCGACGAGGTCCGGCTCTCGGTCGTCCGCCAACTCGCCGAGGCCGGCGGCGTGGTCTGCGGCCAGTTCGACGTCCCGGTGAGCATGTCGACCCTCTCCCATCACCTGAAGGTCCTCCGTGAGGCCGGGCTCCTTCGCGTCACCCCCGAAGGCAGCTTCCGCCGCCACGAACTCCGCCTCGCCGAGATGGAGACCCGATTTCCCGGTGTCCTCTCCTCGATCCTCCGGTCCGCCTGACCCTCTGATCCAGGGCCTGTCACGCCGCCCGACCTCGGCGCGGAGCTCGCGCCCTCCCTCGATCACGAACCGATCGGCTAACCGGTTCGAGGCACCCCACAAAACCCGCTATGCTTGCTTACGCAGCGAGCGGCCGTAGCTCAATGGATAGAGCATCTGACTACGGATCAGAAGGTTGGGGTTTCGAGTACCTCCGGCCGCACACATGCAAGAAGGCCCCTGAACAGGCATTACGCCATCAGGGGCCTTTTTCGTTGTGCTCTCAGCCGGTCTCTTCGGTGTCGGTGGGAGCCAACCTGGGAGCCAAAGGCGCGGGTCTGCCCAGCAGAGCCCCCGAGATCGCCGCCGACGCCGCCCGCTTGTCCCCCTCCATCAGATGGCCGTAGACGTCCTTGGTGATCGCGATGCTGGCGTGCCCGAGGACGTCGGAGACGACGTGCAGCGGCGTGCCCTGGGCGAGCATGAGCGAGGCGCCGGAGTGCCGCAGCTCGTGCGGGTGCCAGTGGCCGAGGCCAGCCTTCTGCGCCAGCTTCGAGAACAGGTGAGAGAAGGTGTCGGGGTCGGACGGATTGCCGAGCATCGTGGGGAAGATCAGCCCGTGCTCGGTCCACTCCTCTCCGGCCTGGAGACGTTCCGCGTTGTGCGTGGCCCGATGCCGCTTGAGCGCGTCGACCAACTCGGGCGTCAGGCAGAGCGTACGGCGTGATTTCCTGGTCTTGAGTTCGGTGATCACGAGCTTGGTCTTGCGTTCCGCGCCGGGGGCGCGGTTCTTGATCCGTTTCACCGCGTGCGCCACACGCAGGGTTCTGGCCTCCGGGTCGAAGCCGCTCCACATCAGCCCGAGAGCCTCACCGCGGCGAAGACCGAAGACGAGCGCCAGGAGGACGAGCGCCCCCATTCGATGCTCCGCGACCTCGTCGAGAAGCCTGTGCGACTGGTCGACCGTGAGCGTACGGCCCTCGTCGGTGTTGAGCCGGGGAGGCATCGACAGCGCCGCGACATTCCGCGCCACCAGGCCCTCACGCTCAGCCTGTCCGAGTGCCTTGCGCAGGACGGCCCGCATGATCCGGACACTGTTGGGCTTGTACTTCGCCCGCTTGGCTTGCCACAGGGCATCGACGTGAGCGACGGTCAGCGCGGTGAGCTTATGCCGCCCGAGTCCCGGCTTGAGGTGGAGTCGTACCGTGTCCTCGTAGTCGTCCAAGGTCGAATCGGCGATATGACCGGGGAGCGTGGACAGCCAACGGTCAAGGAAGGCACCAACGGTGATCTTGTCGTCGGGGACCGGCAGCCCCTTGGCGATGCCCTCGCGGATCTTCCGGATCTTCTCGACGACCTCGGGCCGCGTCTTGCCGGAGACCTTCTTACGGATGCGCTCCCCGTTCGGCCCGTACCCGATGGAGATCGCCCCGCGCCACCGGTCGCCGTCCTTGTAGATCGAGTCCTCGTTGTGGCCACGCTTCTTGGTGCTCATGCTGCTTGCTCCTCTTCCAGATGCGCGACGAACTCGGCGAGCGCGGTCGGGGGAATTCTGCGAAGGGTGCCGACACGGACCGAGCGGAGAGCGCCCGACCGCATCAGCGCGTAGACCGTGGTCCGGCCAACGCTGAGAAGCTCTGCCGCCTTCTCGGGGCGGAGAAGCATCAGGTCCGGGTCATTCGTCATGCCGCCTCCCTGATTGCCGAAAGGTCTTGTCCGGTCGCTTTGGCTTGCAGGGCCAGCAGAGTTGCTCGCCAGCGCTGGCGTTCGGCGACCATGCGCAGCAGTCGCAGGGCCAGGGAGGGGATGTCGCCGTCACCGGCCGGGACGGGCTTCCAGATGTAGCGGTGCGGGTCGGGGGCCTCGTCGGCCAGGCCGAGGGCTTCCATGACCCAGGTGTGGCGGTCGCGCTTGTGCTCGGACAGGGTCTTGTTGGACCACTTACGAGAGACCAGGACGCGCCGGCCCGCGTAGCCGAGGTGTTCGGGCTTGTGCGCCTTGCTCCGGCACCGGCCCGGCGCCATGCCCGCCTTGGGGTTCTTGGGCTGGACTCCGTAGCGCAGCCAGTTCGGGCAGGCCGGGGAGCAGGGTTCGTAGCGGAGCGCCTCGACCATGCGAGACGCGTGGTCACGTTGGGCCGGGTTGTCGGCGTCGAGGGTGTCGCCGAGGCTCTTGGTCAGGTACTTGGACAGGTAGCGGATGCACTGGTCGGCATCCGGGGTGCCACCGAGGACACCCTGAACGTCGACCTGGGCGCCGAAGCGGACCACATGCAGCGGCTCGGCCTCCTCGTCGGCGTCGAGCCGGTCGAGCGCTTCGCGCCAGGTGGGCAGCACTTCCCCGGTGACCGGATCGAGGTAGTCGCCGTCCTGTCCGTCCGGGTAGGGAGTGCCGTCTTCCCGTGCGGGACGCTCGACCCACACCGGCAGGTGATCGCCCTCGAAGCGCACCTCGTCGACCGAGGGCCACCACACCTGGTGGTAGGTGGCCGCCGCGATCGCCTTGACCTCGGCGCGCGGCATGGTGCCCCGGATGGCCATGTGCAGGTGCGGCGCGAGTCGCTTCTGTGGTTCGACCGAAGAGAAGTACTGCAGGTCATAGCCCGCAACCCGGCGCAGGTTCTGCACGAAGCGGTCGACGAGCTTGGAGAAATGCAGCGCGTCCCGGACCGCCCGCCGGTAGTCGTAGCCGTCCGGATCGACGGGCACGCCGTTGCGCACCTTGCCGTAGGAGGGAAGCGTGAGCGTGACGAACAGCGACGGCCGGTAGACCATCCCGTCGGAACTGGTGAAGGTCCGTCCCAGGGTGGTGTTCTGCCGGACCTTCCGGGGCAGGTCGGGGGCGTCCTGGCGTCGCCGGGTCGAGCGGTTGCGCTTGGCGGTGGTACGGCCGAGCAGGGTGCCGCGCATCCCGGCCGCGGTGATCTCGGCATCCAGTCCGGTGAGGATGGCGTCCAGGTCGGTGGTGGTGTCGTCGCCGGCCTTTTCCGCGGCATCACGCTGAGCCTGCATGTCCGCGCGGAACTCCACCAGCCAGAGTTGTTCCTCGCTGGGCTCATCCGGGGTGATCGAGGGTTCGGCGTACAGGTGCCAGCCTTCCCGGCACTGGGCCATCCGCAGGTAGCGGTTGCGCCGGGCGCACGACGAGCACTTGGCGTCCATGGTGGTCCCGCAGGGCACGTTGACGTCCTCGGTGAGCCCGGTGTGGGTGTCCAAGCGCCGCAGGACCACGGGCCGGATGCACACCCCGTTGTGCTTGGCGATCTCCACCGCCACGTCCAGTGCGAGCGGCATTCTCTGACGTTCGGCACGCGAGAGGCTACGGTCGTTGGGGTTGCTCACGCGTCTGCCTCCTGCTCGTGGTCGGGGTCGAGGAGTGCGCCCTGTCCGCATTCGCGGCACTCGACCAGGCCGCGGATCAGATCGAGCCACAGCGTGTTGACCGCGTGGCAGGCCGCACAGCGCAGGCCGTCGAGGATGTAGGCCAGCTCAGTCACGCTCGCCCCTCTCCCGCACTTCGGACAGGTCGGCCACCAGCCGGAACATGGTCTGGTACGGGTCGGCGGTGACGCGGACGTTGACCAGCTCGAAGGCCAGGACGGGCTGAGCGTGGCGAGTTCCCAGGACGGCCAGGATGGGCCGCTCGCAGATGCGGGTGATCTCCTCATCGGTGCCGTAGAAGCAGACCCTCACGCGGTCACCCCCAGCGCCATCGCGCGGATGTCGCTGTCGGAGACGTAGGCGGCGCGCACCCGGATCGGGTCGGGCGAGGTCTCCAGCCGGACGTAGCCGATGCCGGCGCCCTGCTCGGGGATCGGGGAGATGTGATCGGCCAGCGCCCCGCGATCCCGTGCGCCGTCGCCGAGGACCATATCGACCTGCTCTGATTCGTCGAGGCGGAGCGCGATCTTGTCGGGGAAGAGGTTGCGGATGTTCATGACCTCTTTGCGGGGGTCCTGGAGGGCCGCCATCACGCCGAACCCGACCGCCCGGCCTTGCGTGGTGAGGGTGGCCAGGGCAGCGGAGATACGGAGCTTCAGCCCCTTGTCGGACTGGTAGGCGGTCAGGAACGCCACCTCGTCGACCACCACCAGGACGAACGGGTCATCGACGGTGGGAGTGTGGGAGCGCTGGAGTCCGGCGTAGCGGTCGGCCCGCTCCTGCATGATCTGCACCGCTGCTTCCAGGAGATCTGCGCAGTCGGCCGGGCTCGCGGCGTAGCGGGTGCCGAACAGGTCGCGGCCGTAGGACAGTTCCATCCGCTTGGGATCCAGCGCCCACACCTGCGCCAGCCCTGCCCGAGTGGCGGGGAGCAGGCCGCGGATCGTTGACCAGATGACCGAGCCCTTGCCCGCCCCGGTGGCCCCGGCGACCAGGACATGAGTGTCGTGAACCTTCAGCAGCCAGGGTTTGCCGTCCTCGCACGTGCCGACCTCCACCGGACCCACCGACGCCTCAGCCGGAACCGGTATGGCTGGGAGCGGTGTGGCGAGGGGATCGCGCCGGGGGAAGACGAGCAGTAGCCGGCCAGCTCTTGCGATGGAGACCCGGCAGGAACGGGCGCCGAACCCGTGGGCGAGGTGGTCGGTGCGGTCGGACCAGTCCTTGACCGATTGCCCGGTGAGCATCCGCACCGTGACCAGGTCAGCCCACGAGGTACAGGACACCTTGACGATGCGGGGCAGGTAGTCCCGGCCGCGTAAGTGACGGCCGAGCCCGGAGATGATCATTACCGGTTGCCAGTGGCGCCGATAGACCCACACCCGACGCCACCAGGCCAGCAGCCGCCAGCCCACCAGGCGCAGGAACGACGGACGAGCGAGGAGGCACCACGCGGTGAGGCTGAGCGGAACCAGGATGACGAGGCCGAGGCCCCAGCGCCAGCCGTAGAAGTAGGTGACCGCGCCAGGGGTGAGTGCGACGGTCGAGGCGATCGGGTGACGCCACAGCAGCCGCACGAGACCGGCCAGCAGCCGCCACGTGAAGATCAGAATCGTGATGATCGCCGGGGTACGGACGACGGCCGGGCGGAAGACGACGGCGGTATCGGGGGTGGTGGAGACGAGGTGCTGTGCCTCGTCGCCGGGCAGTTTCTTGAACATTAGGCTGGGGGCCTTCCTTGAATTCGCGTGAGAGGGAGAACCGAGGGGCCGCCGGAAGTTGGCGCTTCTGGCGGCCCCGCTTACGTGTCAGGCCGCGGCCTCACCGGGCGGTATGGCCTGGTTGGTGGAGGCGGTCGGCTGTTCCGCGCGGAGGCGCTCGCAGTCGGCCAGGTAGCGCGCGGAAGCGGCGAAGATCTCCCGGGCGAGAGTCACGTCCCGTTCGGTGACCGGCCCGCCGCCCGTGGTGGTGACCGTCATCTGCGCCTCGGCGCTGGACAGGGTCAGGAACGGCCGCTCACCGTCGCCCCCGAAAGCCTTGGCCGACACGTCCGAGGTGCAGAAGGAGACATCGAGCCGGGTGACGCCCTCACGGATCGACGCGGTGACGTAGGTGTAGGGCTTGTGCTCACTCACGCGGCCACGTCCTTGCCGGCCGTCTCCTTGACCGAGGCCGAAGCACTCTGCCGAGCGGAAGCCGCAGCGGAGCGGGGAGCGTGCATCGACGTTGCCCGGATGGACCAGGCCAGGCGACCGGTGTTCTGGGCGACGTACGCGGTTGCGGTCATGCCGTCGAACTCCACCGGCACGAACGGCAGGCCCGGCAGCGCAGCCGGGACGACTGGCTGAACTGCGGACAGGATCTTGACCGAGACCGTCTTCTGTCCGGCCTTGACGGTGGGGTCGGCGTCCATGACGGCGACCTGCCAGACGAGTTCGCCGGTGTTCTTGTCCTTGGCGTAGACGGTGCGTCCCTTGGACGAGGCGTCGAAGTCCTTGACCTGCTCGACCTCGCCGACGACGAAGCAGCCGTGCGGGAAGACCTGGTGGAAGCTGATGGGGATGGGGCCTTGGATGGCCATGTCGATGGTCCTTTCGATCGGGTCGGCCCGATGTCCGGTCGTCCACTTGTCCGACTGAGTTGAGAGTAGCTTCTCCAACTCATCCACACAAGTGATTGGGCGAAATGATGCTTGATGTCTGTTTTTAGCAATAGCTTTTAATGATGGCGACCATTAACATTATTGCTTACGTCAATTATTATCATTGACGCTTATGTTAATAATTAACGTTATGGCTTATGTTATGGCGGCCATTATTAACTCACCTGATAAACGTCCTGGAGTTCGTGCAGGTCACCAGGGAGAGCCATGCTCATCACCAGGAGCACCGCCCCAGCGGCGTCATGAACGGTGGCCAGCACCCCGAGGACAGGCTTGGAGGAGCTGAGCAACTCGGCCTCTTCCTTGGTCGGGTTGCGCGCGGTTAGCCGCTCAGTTACGTGATCGAAGCGCAGGTGCCTGACCGCCTGGAGATGATGACGCACCCCGCGCGCGAGCGGTTCGGGCTTGTCGACGTCGGTGCCCAACGCGATCTCCAGCGGGAACCACAGGGTCTCCACCGCAGACACCCGGCCACCCTGCCTGGCCACTCGCCGACGTGAGATCACCGGCGTCTTGTCCTCCACGCCGAGCAGGCGGGCGATGTGACGGGGAGCCGGAACGCGGGCAACGTCGGTGACCGTCTCGCCGCTCTCGGACTGCTCGGTCACCGCCAGGCCCGGCCGGATGCGATCGGCGGCGCTCTCGGGACGGCCCTTCACGAACGAGCCGCGGCCGTGCTCGCGCTCGATCCAGCCCTGCATGGCCAGTGTCTGAAGTGCCCGCACCACCGTTGTGCGGCCCACCCCGAACTCCCGGACGAACTGCGTCTCGGAGGGCAGCATGTCACCGGCCGCGTACTGCCCGGCCTCGATACGCTCCTGAATCGCGCCCATCACCTGGGCATACTTCGGAGGGGCGAAATCCCTGCTCATCTTAACCGCCCGATCGCTCTACCACTTGTCTGCACAAGCACACTACCGGCTGAGAGCAGCCCTGTCAGGACCCACAGCAGCGACAGGTGACTACCTCGCTAGCCCGGCCAGAATCCTGATCCACACCACCCGCGCCTGAGCAGGCGACCACGCCTCACTGTGAAACACGGTCACTCGACTTTTGTCTTGAACCGTCTTCCGGACGAACGACAGCCCGCCCGCATCGCACAATTCGTAAAACGTCACCCGATGCTCGTGGCAGGTCCAGGCCACTACCCGAACCCGCCCGAAACGCCTCGACCTATTCCAGGTCAAAGGCATGCATCCGGGAGCAGCTGGTACGAGATGATGCGCCATGCACGACGCTCCCTGCCGGGGAGAATTCCCGCTCATGATTCCTGCCGATCGAAACGCACCGACCCGGCCGGGTCCACGGTGGCGTGGAAGAGCACCTGTCGCGACCAGTCGTCTTGCACGGCGCTGAAGTCGCGAACCCGGTGGGTGATGCGCCCCCAGACCGCCGTGTTCGGCGCCATCTGGCGCAGCGCCATCCGGAGCGCGTCCATCGATGGGGCCTGTCCCGAACTGGTTCCGCACGGCCCGAGATTGTCGGTTCCGGCGGTGGTGAACACCTCCCACTCGAACATCTCGACGAGCTGTTCCGTACCGCCGCAGTAGATGCAGTCCTCGTGTGCCGAGAATTCCAGACGCAGGCCCATGGCCGCCACGCATCCACGACGGGTGACGATCTTCCAGCCGCGCCCGTCGCACTCCGTGCACTTAACCGGTGTTGTCATGCCGGAAAGAATGTCCGCACGAACTTCCCGCTCCTATTCCACGCGGATATACCACCGGGAGATATAGAGTTGCGCCCTGTAGCGATGCACCACTTCGGGAGCCGATGACCGGAGGACGGAATGCACGGGAACGCATTTGACCCCATCCAGATTCCAGCGATGATCTGGGATCACGAAGCAAGTAGAGAAATCCTCAAAAATCGTGACGTAGCCGGACTATTCAATCTCGCCGTCAAGTACAGCGGTGCCAGTCAGGTTCGGATCAGCACGGCGACCGGGATATCCCAGGGCCGCATCAGCCAGATCATCCGAGGACAACGCCAGGTCACCGACCTTGAGGTCTACGAGCGCATCGCCGCCGGCCTTGGCCTGCCCGACCACGCCCGCATGCTCTTCGGCCTGGCCCCACTCGACCTCGCCTCCCCTACCGGCGACCACGACGACAACCACCAGGAGCAGAGCGACGAGCTGACGGCCCGGATCGAAGCCGCCGCTGTCATCGATCCCACCACGATCATGATCCTTACCATCGACACCAATAACCTGCGCCTCCTAGACCGCCGACGCGGTGCAGCAGCGATCGCCGACAAGATGCGCGCCCAGATCGCCCAGATAGAACGCGCCCACCGGCACGCCATCCGGCCAGGTATCCGCGCTCAACTCGCTCACATACTGTCGGAAACCGCTGCCCTTGCCGGATGGCAGGCCATCGATACCTGCGCCCTGTCAGACGCTTGGGACCACCACGAAAACGCCATCTCCGCCGCCCGGGAAAGCGAAGACCCCGCCCTGCTCGCCTACGCATGCGGACAGCAGGCATACGTCCTGATCGACCTCGGACGACCGGCCGAAGCCACCGAGCTCCTCCAGCATGTACGCACCACCTACGACCGTCGCGTTCCCGGCCATCTGCGGACCTGGCTCGCCGCCGCCGAAGCAGAAGCCGCCGCGATCCTCGGCGACGAGGCCACTTGCCGCACCGCCCTGGACCAGGCCGCCGCACTACTGCCCGAAGACGACACCGATCCTCACGTGCCGTACGTCTCTCTCAACACCCACCATCTCGCCCGCTGGCGCGGCAACTGCCTCGTCCGGTTCGGTGACCCCGACACCATCGACGATCTCCACTCAGCTCTCGCGGGCATGGACGGCACCTACAACCGCGCCGAAGCCGGGCTCAGATGCGATCTCGCCCACGCTCTTCTAGCGATGGGAGAGCTGGACGCCGCACAGCCACATCTCTACCGTGCTGACCAACTCGCCAGGATGACCGGCTCTCGCCGGCACGGACGACGCGTCAAGGAGTTGATGCGAGCGGCTACCCGCGGCTCCCGTTAAGCCGCTCCCGCGCATACAGAAGCCCGACCAGCACCCCGGAGTTCCACACATCCCCACGGGCGATCATGTCCGGGATCTGGGCCATCGGAATCCACTCCAGCCGATCGGCCTCTACCTCTCCCACCGGCTCACCGACCAACTCAGCCCCCCGACCGAGGAACACCAGGTGCTCGGAATCGACCATGCCCACCATCGGCTGGAACGTGATCAGGTGCTCCATCGTCTTGGGCCGGTAGCCGGTCTCCTCCTCTACCTCACGAGCAGCCGTGTCCTTCGGGTCTTCCCCAACTTCGACGAGGCCGCCAGGGAGCTCCCAGCCCCACCGGTCGAATAGGAACCGGTGCCGCCACATCATCAGCACCCGGTTCTCATCATCGACCAGCACCGTCATGGCCGCCCGCCCCAGATGAACCGCATGATGCTCGAACCGCTCACCATCCGGGATCTCGACATCCACGAGCCCGAGCCGGATCCACTCGTTGTCGTAGATCAGGCGCTCGCCGTGCACGATCCAGCGCGTCTGCTCCTCATTGGTAGCCACACAGCGAAGTTACCGCCCAACTCTTCTGACGTACATGGTGGTCACCTGACTAGGCGGAACATAACTGTTCTCTGGCCGCTTACCTTCTCAATCAGGACAGAATGACATAAAGAATATTATATTGGACATAGTTGCTTCTAGCCAATCTTTTTCGATAAGTCCTGTCCCCATTTTGATTTGTTTATGTAGTGCAGGGCGGAAAGCCTTAACACCTTAGATAAATATTCGACTTCGGTTGCAGCCTTCGGGTAGCTGCCAATGGCACCTCGAAGGGCAACGCCTGTGACTGATAGGACATCCCTGCCTCTTAGATAAGGGGTCGATCCCCTGGGGCAGGATGGCGCTAATCGATTGCTTTGAATTTTGTTTGCATACGCTAAAAGTGTAGACTGACTTGGTTTAGAGTTGACGGTCGAACTAAGGGCAGCACAGTAAGGCTGCACCTTTAAGGTGAGTGTTTTTGGATCTATCTTAGAGGATAGGTCAACGCTATCGAACTTCAAGCCCCATTGTTGTTCGAAGTTAGCACGCCGCAGTGTAGAAACTGGATGGACTGCATTATAAATATTGTCTACTACCTTACTCAGTCCGCCCTGCTTGGCGATTTTTTCGGCACTTCCAAGCTCTTCGAGCATACGACTAAACGCGGGGCTAAGAACCAACATCCCTTCAAGGTCGGCGTTTTCGTAAGGGAAAATAGGAATATTTAATTTTTCTATGCTGGTAACTTGGTCATCAAAATCTCTGTCTACTACGGAAAGGAATCGTTGCATATTTGCCCGATGTAGCGACTCGGTGGCATCTAGGGCGGTTGATCGTGTCCCCGCTGGGAAATAAGCGATATCTAAGGGTAGGCATCCAGATAAGAATCTTACATCTGAAGGCCCTTCTGTTATTATGATAGGCCGCTTATCTACTTGGCGATGCTGCCTAATGCGATCAGGGAGCCTGTCGTAATCGCGTATAGAATTCATCGGCTTCAATCGTTGACACCGATTTCTTGAACTAGATCCCACTGGCCGTTAATGATTGCCGTCGAATGAGTAGCTAGAACTATTTGCAGGTCATTAATCTCAGCTACCTGTCCAATGTCATCTAGATATGCGTGCTTCCAGGCTGCATGCATCGATATCTCAGGCTCGTCTATAAGCACCAGCGAGCCTTTTTCGGCAGAAAACAGCAGCATTGTGAACATTGCCAAAAGGTGCTGTTCTCCCGAAGATAGGAGGGATACCTTAATCGGCTCCCTAGTAGTCGTGGACCTAAACCTAACAAATCCTTTTTGGTCGACCACTAGCCGTTTTCCGATAAACTTGTCATCAATAATTCGCCGGAGTGCTTTTATCTTCTCGTTCATCGGCAGTAGAGGTTTTAGCTTTTTTTCCAGATCGTCTAGAAATACATTTAGAATTCGGCGTTCTGTGGGGTTAAAGCTTCTGGTGGGAATTTGAACCCCAAACGATTGCTCACTTAGGCCATTGCTGTGAAGTTCAGCATGTTGTTTTGAAATCTTCTGATATCGAGACCTAATGTCAGATTCTTTTACAGTTGTTCTAGCGCTTTCAAGTACTCGGGAGGCAAAGCTCTGATCAGCTATCTGGGATGCACTCAGGGAGGCACGTCTAGCATCTGTAATCTGTGCTCTCACTTGTTCGATATATCGACTGATGCGTGTGACGACTGCCTCGCGCCGCCTATAGGGATCAGCATCATGCGAACGTACTATGGGTTCACGGTCAAGTCGCTGTGTATCAATAAAGATGGCTGACGCGCCAGAGAAAAAATTATTCAGCCAAGAATACTCTTGTGAGAACTTCGGTGTGTCCTCGCTTTTAATTCCGTACCTTCGTCGAAGAATTGAAGGCGGAATCACTCTCCCATCTCTTAGGTCTACCCACGTACCGTCTGGCAGTTGAGATATGTAGGGGGGAACCTCCCTTTCTTCTGGCAAATCTATTGAATACGTATAATGAAGATCTTTATATTCTGTGCCGCGCCCATCATTTCCTGATATTCTAAATATAGTTCCGTCTTCAGTATGCGAGTCAAGGGCAATATTAATTATTTTTCGGCTGCGCAACCTAATGGTAATACCTTCAAAAGGGATCGTGGAGAGGGTTTTAAAGTCGAGACTTGTAACGGCCCTGATAAGTCGAAGGACGTGTGTTTTTCCACAACCGTTCGGCCCGGAGATTATTGTCGTCGAGCTATTCTTGGTGAAGCGAATTGTGTAATTGGCGTATCCGAATAGATTTGTAATTGCAAAACTCTCAATCTTGTTCATGGCGACTCTGGTCCTTACCTGTAGGGTGAGAGGTAGCGTACTTGTTCCAGATGGTCGATGCGAGAATAAACCGAGTTCGCTGCCGAATTGTTCTTGTAGGTATCAAGGGGCGGCGGCGCTGCACGCCGTCGCCCGGCCCTGCGCCTGCCAGCGCGCGCCGGGCATGCGGCCTAGGGGCCGGTCCCGGCACGCGCGCAGGACTCCGGGCCGCCGCCGCACGCTCACTGCGCCGCACCCAGGCCATCGTCGGCCACTGGTCGCGCCACCGCCCCCATGCAGCACGACGATCGCCACGGGGTGGCCAATGTCCGCCGTAGTCGGGGGCGATCGAAGATCCGGGATTCGTTCCTCACCCCGGCTCACCGAGAAGCGTGGCTCACCTACCGGCACAGGGCTCGCATCACCGAGACAGCCGTGACAATGAACATGTCCTAGGGGCGTTGCCCCTTCCGGTATTGAAGGTGCTCGGAGTACGACTGGGCGAGCATGTGAAGGGTGTACGTGAGACCGACGAAGCGCATGTTTGCGGAATCCATTACTGCGTACTCTCGGCCAGCATGTCGATCAGGTCGAGCTACGCGGTGACCGACTTCCCCGCCGGTTCCTTTCAGAAGCATCGTCACCAGGACAGGTGGCTAAGCAGCGATGTGCGCCGCCAGTTGAAGCGCTACCGGCTCAGGCGATGTGGCATTCCGCGGCTTGCTGCGGATATCGGGCGGCGGATTCGGCCCGCATGCGTGCATGCTTACCCGTATGAACTCACTCCCCGGAGAGGCTGAAGCGGGCGAGCGCCTGAAGCGGACAGCGTTGCGTGACTTCGAGCAGATCCCCGATGATGAACACAAGCGACGAGGAACGATCTTCAAACTGGACCTGAGCCGGAACGACGTGCCGGTTCCGTCCCTGTTCAAGTATGCGCTCACGCTCATCGGGCTCACGGCGTATGGGCCTGGTGAGAAGGTCGCTTGGTGGGTTCACTTCACCTACCAGGGTGAGTGGTGCGAGCTCGCGTATGAGAAGTTCGGGCTGCGGCTCTACCTGCGTACTGAAAAGCCTGAAGAGGAGGCGCGCAAGACCCAGGTTCAGATCGTCAAGAAGCTCCGGTCCTCGATGCGCACGGTTGAAAAGCTGATCGTGGACGCGGCACCCGAACTGCTCGGTAAAGGTGACGCCACTGTAGTGAACCAGCACCGGTCACTTCGGCGTGCCTACGAGTATTTTCGTGAACGCGCCGTTGCCCCAGTGTTCATCGAGGATAAGCGCATCACGCACGAGCCGATCGAAGGCGCACTGATCCAGCTCCGGTACAGCTTCACGAGCGGCAAGATTCAGATGCAGATGAACGCTTTCCACGACATGATCGCGGCGATCTCGGCGTACATCAGCCTGCTGGAGCACGACCTGGTATTGGCCCTAGCGTTCAACGGCTTCGACCCGGATCGGGACAATCTCACCGACGTGATCGGGTCGCGGTGGGGCGACAAGTTCGACCGCGTCCTCGGTAAAGACCGAGACGCCGCCCGCTACCGGCAGCGGCTCACGGACGTTGTCGAACGATGGCGCAATCCCTACTCTCACGGCGGCTTCGAGAAAGGCCACGGCGCAACCATCTACCTGCACACACCGGGGGTGAACGCAGCGGTGCCGATCGGCCTGACCAGCGTGCGCAGCAGTCCGCTGTTCTCCTTCATGCCAGCATCTGAGACCGACATCACACAGGCATTCGAACTCTTCGACGAAATTGACGCGTGGCTGGAGTCAGAGCTTCCCGAGGGGATGCGGTGGATCAACTCGGGGCTGGACGTCCGCTTCGACGAGTCCTTCCGTGCGCTGCTCGCTCAGGCTCAGCAGGAGGACGGCTTTGTGGGGTTTCTGGAATTCTTCGAGTACCATCAAGCGATGATCGACAACATGGATTACTGAGCCGTACCGCTGAGCGTGGGCGCGCACTTGCTCCCCGTCGAGGAAGAGACAAGAGCCATACACGCAGTTCAGGTGCATGGTGTAGCCAGAAACGTCGGCCCGCTGTAAAACCATCGGCACTTCGATGCTGGGAGCCATCTTGGGAGCCAACGGGGTGGACGACATTGGATCGAGCCGAACTGATCTGAACGGCCGGACTCTCATCAGCTGCATGATGAACGGCTCTGAACAAGCACGGAAGTCGTTCGGGGACCTACGGATCAGAAGGTTGGGGTTTCGAGTACCTCCGGCCGCACACATGCAAGAAGGCCCCTGAACAGGCGTTACGCCGTCAGGGGCCTTCTTCGGTTCTTGGTCGTCGGAGCTTCTTGCCAACACCCTTGCTAACAGGGGCTCTTGGTTGGCTCCCACTGCTCGCCGACGGTGTTGGCGGAGCTGTCGGTCACGGAGGCTTCCATCGTTCGGATCATGTGGGTGCAGACATGGGTGTGACGGATGAGTTGGTCTAGGTAAGTCCGGTTTTGCCGAACATGCCTGGATGATCGCTGAGCCTTTTCCAACCTTCCACGTCACAAACAGCGCTCCCTGCCCCGCCGGCTACGGCGTGGCAGCCTCCGGAACGCGTAGGTGTCAGGGCTCAGCTGCGAGCGCGTCCTGGCGCGGCTTGAGCCTGACGTCGACCCGAGAGAGGGGCAGATGGCTCAAGCCGCCGCGCAGAAGCGGAATCCACGTGGGAGGCGCGTGACGGCGGGGTCGGTCAGGGTGAACGCGACCGGGGTACCCGGTGCGCCCCGACCGAAGCGGATGGCGTTTGGTCTTCATCCCGCAAGGTGGCCTGTGCTTCTTCGCACACGCGACTCAGCTTTCGAATTGCCCAAAAAAGGAACCTGGAATGGAGGGTGGCAGCACCTGGGGCCACGTTAGTGCGCTCGCGCACGCCCTTGCGCCGCGCGTTGTCCCGTTGCGGGATCGTCAATCGGTCCGGGTGCGGAGGCTCCGCGCCAGGGCGGGGATCATCACCGCCGCAGGGACGAGATGTAGCCCGAGGAGGGCGATGATGGTGGCGGTGTTTGCCCCGACGAGGAAGGGCGGGACCAGTGAGATCGCGGTCAGCGACACTGCCGTCCACACGAATCGCTTGGCGGGGTGAGCGCTCCAACGAAGAAGAGCGGCGGCAATGACGACGCCCACGACCGAGAAGAAGCCGGTCACCACGGCGAACCCGGGCAACGGGATCGTCTCGCCACCATCGGGGATCTCGAAGTCGACGCCGACGGCCTGGGCAAGCGCAGCGGCGAGGGTGGTGGCCACCATCGCTGCGAGCGTGGCAATGAAGCCGGTGATGGCGAGCCCGCGGAGTCGGTGGGTGTGGCTGGTCTGGCCCGATGCCGGGCCTGCGACGACCCCGGTGTCATTCATGCTGTTCATGTCGTTCCTCCGTCATTCGGTAACTGGCGTACAGGGTGTGTTGACTGGCATGTGACGGTCCTGGCCCTGGGCGTGACGATGCGCACCCTCGCCGTGCGACGGCCGGGGTTCCGCAGGGCGCGGACGCCGGTGCCGCGGAGCCAGAACCCGGCGTCGCGTCCGAGGACCGGCCCGGGCTCGCCGTCGCGCAGCTCCAGCTGCACCCGCCCGCGGGTGACGACGCCGAACGCGTCGCACCACTCCGCCGCGACCACCGCGACACGCGCGCCACCTCGCAGTGCAAGCGTCCACACGGGACTACTCCGTGCCGTCCGCCGGCAGGCGCTCCGGCAGCCCGAGCCGCGGGAACTGGTCGTTGTGGAACGTGACGATCTCGGTGATCGCCCCGCCGGTGACGCGCAGGACGTCGATCGTCAGCGGCAGGTACGCACCCTCCTGCTTCCGCCAGAGATAGAAGGCGACGGCGGGCTGCCGGTTCACGGAGGTGAGGACGGCGCGCAGGTGCTTCATGCCCTCGAAGCCGCTCTCGACCCAGTCGTTCACCACCGTGTCGCGGCCGACGTACAGGCCCGGCGTGGGCGGCATCGAGCAGCGGACGTCGTCCCGCAGCAGTGCGGCGAGCCCGTCGACGTCCGTGGCCACGCTGGCGTCGGTATAGCGGCGCACCAGCTCGCGCGTCCCGGCGTCCTCCTCGCCGCCGGTCCAGTCCTGCCGTTCGGCGGGCAGGTGCTCCCGCATGCCGGCGCGGGCCCGCTGCAGCGCGCTGTTCACGGAGTTGACGGAGTCCCCGAGGAGCTCCGCGACGTCCTTCGCCGGCCAGCCGAGCACGTCCCGCAGGATCAGCACGGCCCGCGGGCGCGGCGCGAGGTGCTGGACTGCGACCAGGTACGCCAGCTCGATCGTCTCCCGCGCGACGGCGACGGTCTCCGGCTCGTCCGCGTCGCCCGCGGGCAGCTCGTCGAGCAGCCGGTCCGGGTAGGGCTGCAGCCACAGCACCTCGCCGCCGGTCGCAGGCTCCGGGCGGCACTTGGCGAGCAGGTCCAGGCAGGCGTTGGTGGCGATCCGGTACAGCCAGGCCCGGAACGTCGACCGCCCCTCGAAGGTCTCCCGCCGCCGCCAGGCACGGAGAAACGTCTCCTGCACGGTGTCCTCGGCGTCCTCGAACGACCCGAGCATCCGGTAGCAGTGCACGTGCAGCTCCCGCCGGTGCCGCTCCGCCAGCCCCGAGAACGTCGGCTCGTCGACCTCGTCCAGACCGCTCACGCCCAGCTCCTCCAGCCGCGTGTCCGCACTCATCACGTCATCCTTCCGCCTCGTCGTGTCCCGTCGTAGGTGTGACGGGTGCGGGCGCGACAACTCATCACCAGGGTCGGTCGGCATGGCTGATCCAGTGACGGATCCGGTGGCGGAGCACGACGCACGGTACGGCGAGGAGGGCGTGGGTCCGCCGGAGTGGGGCGGGTGCGCGACCGCCTGGCGCGTGCCGGGGTCGCCTGGTTCACGACGACGCGGCGGGCATGGACGCACGGGCACGGCACGAGGTCCACCGAAAAGGATGGAGACTCGGCTCACCTGGGGAGATGCGCGCCCGAAGGGATTCGAACCCCGGCGCTGTTGCGTTACCGGATCGGCGGACACGCTAGGCCCGCCGACTACGGATCAGAAGGTTGGGGTTTCGAGTACCTCCGGCCGCACAGTGCGAAGGCCCAGGTCATCACCGCGATGACCTGGGCTTTTTCGTGTTCTGGATCAGGTGCGGGTGCCCGGTCGTGTCCGGCTGATCCTTCCCAACGGGTTCCCGCGCTCTGGGGCGCAGAACGTCACTGATCCGGCGCATGGCGATCTCGTCATGCCCTACGAGGCACTTCTCGTAGGTGCGGTGCAGGACCTCCACGCTGTTGCCTGCCCACTCGGCTACCTGCTTCGGCGAGACGCCGGCGTTGAGCCATGTGGACAGGCGGGCGTGCCGAAGGTCGTACGGGCGCCGGGCCAGTGGCGAGGAGTGATCCTCGGCGCTCAGGGCCAGCTCTCGGGCCTTCTTCTGCCAGATACGGAGGACTGTGCTCTTTGCGAGCACATCCCCGCGCGTCCCGTAGAACAGGCGTCCTCCAGGGCCGGTGCCCCGCGCGACGGCAATACATGCTTTCGGCGAATCCGGTAACGGCTCTGCCGTGCCCCGGTACGGCTCCACCGTGCTCAGGCAGATGAGAAAGCGGTCCGTACTTTTTGGAGCGGTGCGAAGGGTGCCAGTGGCGCGAACCAAGAATTCGCAAAGCAGGCTGATCAGATTTTCAAGGAGTCTGGAAACACCTCACGGAGTGGCACCGTACAAACCGGGGCACGTCAGCACAGGGGAAACAATGCTGTCGGCCGGAGCAACGTGGCCACCTTCCGTCAGACGGTCCGGCGTCCGCTGTCAGCGATCCTCAGACATCCGTGATCTTCAGAAAGGCATCGCTCATGCAAATCGAAAAGGCCAAAATCGTTGAGCTCCTCCGGTCCCGTGGCGACAACGCCCTGGCGCAGCAAGCCGACAAGAGCCTGCCCCCGCAGATCGATACCGACCAGCACGCGGAACAGCTGTCCAAGCTCGGTTTGAACCCTCAAGACCTTCTCAGCAAACTTGGTGGCCTCGGCGGCCTCGGTCACTAACCCTGGGGCTAGGGGCACGGGGCAACTCGATAGCATGATCGCTCCCCAATGTGACCCCACGCCAACCCGATACGCTTCTGGTCTTCGGGCCAACGCCTGGTCAACAGCATGACGTGAGGATGTTGGATCTTTCCCTATGGATCAGAAGGTCGGGGTTTCGAGTACCTCCGGCCGCACACATGCAAGAAGGCCCCTGAACAGGCGTTACGCCGTCAGGGGCCTTCCTTGGTTCTTGATCGTCTGGGGGTCTTGCTAACCCTCCTGCTGACAGGGTGGCTCCCGGTTGCCCCCCTGCCCACCGATGGCCTTGGCGCAGACATCAGCCGCAGAGGCCTCCGCCGTCCTGATCGCGTGGGCGTAGACGGCAAGTTCGCTGAGTGAACACAGGGACCTCCGGTTGACTGAAGTCCTGTGCGGGACGCACTCAGTAGCTCTTCCGGGCACTTCGTTCCTTCATCGACCGAGGCCGGCGACTTGTCAGGGGCAACGAGCCAGAGCTTGTCGAAGAAAATGCCCTGTAATATTCGCTTGGCACTTCATACTGAGTGTTGTTAGACGTGAAGATGCCCCCGACCGGTGATCGGCCTTTGCCGGGGGCACCTCCGCTGGAGCCGGGCCCTGGTAGGCGTTTGCCTATCGGGGCCAGCTTCCGTTCACCAGCCAGTCCACCGCGATCAGCATCGCCCTTAAGAGCAATGCGGTCGATTCGAACAGGACCGGCCGATCTCTTCTGCGCCGTCGGTGCGCACTCATCGTGCTCCAATCTCTTCGGCCTGTGAATCATGGTCGGGATCGACCATTGGCCGGAGTTCGGTCGATCCCCGGGGGATCGACCGAGCGAGCCGGCTGGCATCGTGAGTCAAGGCGTAGAAGCGACGGATCTGATTGTGCCTTATGGGGAAGGGGGGATTTGCACTTGTTCGCTAATTCGACGAACGACAACGCATACCCCGGAAGGTCAGGAGTTTCGGTCCTCGCGGCCGTGTAGTTCAAAGGTCCCGCTCATCCAAACGGGACCTTCAGCTAACCGGTGTCTCAAGCTACCTTGCGACCATTTTGGCGAAGACATCGGCGGCCGAGGTCTCTGCCGCCCGGATCACGTGGGCGTAGACGCGGAGCGTGATGGACGGGTCGGCGTGACCGAGTCGGGCCGCGACGACGTGGACGGGGACGCCGGCCAAGAGGGGCGTCGTCGCGTGGATGTGCCGGAGATCGTGCAAACGGGCGTGCGGGAGCAGCGGTTCCTCGGGCTCCTTCGCCGGGTTGTTGTAGCGGCGGATCAGGGTCGCGGTGAGCGAGCTGACCGTGTCGGGATGGATCGGCTCACCCCGGCCGGTCGTGAACACGTGGTCATCCGTTCCTCGCCACTCCTGCCCGGCCGCCGGCTTGTCGGCAGCCTGCTTGCTCCGCTGCGCCTTCAGGACCCCTGATCGTTCCGCCGTCGAGGCTGACGATGCGCTTCCGGCCGCTCTTGGTGGCTCCCTCGATGCGTTCGCCGTCTTCCGTTCCCGGCTCTCGCCAGTAGATCGACTTGGGCGACGGTAGCGGACAGGCGTCATGATTCCGGAAGAGCGGTGACAGCGGCACCGACAGTAACGCCCCCACTCATGCCGCCGTCCGCACTCCGCTGACCACGGTTCTCGACATCCGAGCCGCGCGATCGGCCCACCTGAAAATCGGAGGGCCATGCCGCCGGTGTTGACGACGCGCGAACCGTGACCCCCTGACGACGGGCGAATGCTGACCCCCTTCAGTCACTCTGGAGGGTGATCAAGGTGGAAGACTGGGCGG
>NZ_JBEOWJ010000005.1:0-17848 GCF_040295965.1 Streptosporangium sp. NPDC002544
ATGGTACTGCACCGGGGACGGTGTGGGAGAGTAGGTCGCCGCCGGACAATCTTTCATGAGGGCCCTCACCTTTGGTGGGGGCCTTCGTGCTTTCCACGGCCTGTCCACCGGAGGTTTTCAGGTCCGTTCAGTGGCCCCGAGCACCTCGATCATCGCCAGCGTGTTCTGGTACTCACGCCAATGAATGATCTTCCCGTCCCGTACCCGGAGAATCCCGATGAAGGCGGAGGCGGCTTGGTGGCCGGTGGCGATGACGGTGCCGGCGAGCTCGTACTCGACGACGATGGCCTCGGGATCGGTGGTTTCGTGGATGACCACATCGCGGATCTCGTCGAGGCGGAACTTCCGGGCGAAGGCGGCCTGTTCGGGGCCGGCGAAGTGGAGGAACGCCTCCCGGCCCTCGTACCGCCGGGTTCTGCCGGAAGGGGCGAAGGGCACCTCGATGACGACGTCCTCGGCCAGCTCACCCCCGATGCCGCCGAGGTTCTCAAGCCAGTGCCACCGCATGCGTTCGAAGATCTCGCGGGGACCGGGAACGACTGTGGTTTCGGGCATGATGGGTTCCTTGCTGGTGGAAGTTAAGATGAGTGGAAACTCATCTTAATGATTATGAGTGGAGACTCACTTTGTCAATGCCGTGTCTCGTGTCCCTGGTCGGGGAAGGCCGACCGGGATGACGTCCTCGAAGCCCTCGCCGGGCGGTGCCAGGCCGATGCGCGCGGACGCCCGGCGTAACCGGGAGCGGATTCTCGCCGCGGCGGAGGCGGTCTTCGCGGAGAAGGGGCCGTCGGCGTCGACCGAGGAGGTCGCCGCCCGTGCGGGAGTGGCCATTGGTACGGTCTTCAAGCACTTTCCGACCAAGCAGGAGCTCCTGCAGGCCATCATGAAGGACCTCCTGGGCAGGTTGGATCGGGATATGGCCGCTCTCGCGGCCGACGACGCATCCGGCGAGGCGCTGTTCACCTTCGTTACCCGCATGGTCGAGCAGGCCGCGCAGAAGAGGACGGTCGTGGGGCTTCTCGCCGAGACGGGGATCGATCTCCAGGTGGCGAGCTCGGTTCAGATGCTGCGCGAGGGGATCGCGACGCTCCTGGTCCGCTCCCAGGAAGCCGGCACGGTCCGCGAGGAGGTCCGGCTCGACGAGGTGATCGCGCTGCTCACCGGCATCTGCCAGGGAGCGCTCCACGCGGGCTGGGATCGCGACCTCCAGCGTCGTACGCTCGCCATCGTCTTCGACGGCCTCAGGGCGTCCGCGGACCGTCGATGACCCGTGCCGGCAACCGGCCGGGGGTCAGGCGTCGGCCGCGGCACGGAGCAGGGGCTCGATCCGGTAGGGGACCTGGACGGAGAGGGCGATCGTGGTGTCGGTCCGCTGGACGGCGGGGGAGGCCAGAATGCGGGCGATGATCTCCTGGAGGTCGGAGGTGCTGCGGGCCACCACGCGGCAGAGCAGGTCGGCCTGGCCGCTGGTGCCGTAGACCTCCAGGATCTCGGGAAGGGGCTCCAGCGCCCGTACAGCCTCGCCCAGGCGGCCCTGGGCGATCTGTAGCGAGACGAACGCCAGGATCGGGTACCCGGCCCCCTCGGGGGTGACCGTGGGGCCGAAATCGGCGATGACGCCGCGGGCGGTCAGTTTCTCGACGCGGGCCTGAACGGTGCCCCGGGCCACGCCGAGCAGGCGGGCCAGCTCGGTCAGGCCGATGCGCGGGTTGGCGCGCATGGTGACCAGGAGGCGGCCGTCCAACTCGTCGATAGACATCCCAACAGGATGGCAGCAGACTGGGCGATTCGACCAGCGTAAGCGCGGTATGACCGTACAGTTCTGTGCGGATCGCCTAGTAAAACTGGCCGCTCTTGTCAACGTTTCCAGAAATTGCTGTCATTTCATACATGTTCGAAGAAGCGCAGTACTTCGCGCCGGTGGCGACCCATGACGACGGCACGATCGAGGTCCAACTCGGTGCCGGTCATCCAGGTTTCGCCGATCCGGTCTACCGTGCGCGCCGCAACGCGATCGCGGCCCTCGCTGTGGGGTACGTGCCGGGTACGCCGATCCCGACGGCCGAGTACACCGCCCAGGAGCACGAGGTGTGGGCGCTGGTCAGCCGAGAACTCAGCCTGAAGCACCGCAAATATGCCACCATCGAGTATCTGGCCGCGACCGAGCGGCTCGGACTGCCCGCCGAGCGCATCCCGCAGCTACAGGAGGTCGGCGATCTGCTGGAGCCGCTGACCGGGTTCCGCTATATCCCGGCCGCGGGGCTGGTGCCGCTCAGAGATTTCTACGGCGTTCTGGCCGATGGGCTCTTCCACTCCACGCAGTACATCCGGCACCACTCCACGCCGCTGTACACGCCGGAGCCCGACGTGATCCACGAGGTGATCGGGCACGCCAACGCACTGGCCTCCGACCGCTACTCGCGGCTCTACCGGCTGGCCGGGGAGGCGGCGCGGAGGGTCGAGAGCTCCGAGGCGCTGGAGTTCGTCTCGAAGGTCTTCTGGTTCACGATGGAGTTCGGCGTCATGATGGACCAGGGGGAGCTGCGGGCGTACGGGGCGGGCATTCTGTCCTCCTACGGAGAGATCGAAGAGTTCCGGGGCATGGACATCCGGCCGCTGGACGTCGCCGTCATGGGCACCACGCACTACGACATCACGAAATATCAGGATGTTCTCTTCCGAGCCGAGTCGCTGAAGCACCTCGAAGACGTCGTCGGTGAGTTCTGGGCGACCTGTGACGACGAGAGCATCGCCCGGCTAACCGCCGAGGTTTCCCAAGGGTAGGTGCAGGTTCAGCGCGACATTCCAAGCTGTAAGTCCTTTTTCTGACTAGATTTCGCTTCATCATCTTCTTGGTGCCTGTTGCGGGATATATCCCGATCGTCACGTAATGGGGGAGACGGTTGGGGTGGATGATGAGAGCCAGGCACCGGGTGGTCGCGGCAGCTGTTCTGCTGGTCACCGCGCAGGTCACCGCCTGTAGCACGTGCCAGGGTCTGACGCCGGTGAGCATCTCCACCCCGACGGCGTCTTCCCCGACAGCACCCCCTTGGCGGCAGGCGGCACCGGCGTCGGTGCCCCCTCCTCCGGCGCCGTTCCTGGCAGCGGTTCCCGCGCCCACCTTCCCCGGCACCATGGCGCTCGGGGTCCCGGGGCGGACGGGACTCGCCGGCTCGCCGAGGATTCTCTCCGGGAAGCTCACGCACACCCTCGACGGCTTTCTCGTCAGGTACGGCGGTGGCCGGACCGCGGTCTCGGTGCGAGACCTGACCACGGGCCGGCGCTACCGCTACCACCGTGCTCTCCAGCTGCCGATGGCCAGCATCTCCAAGGTGAGCATCCTGACGGCACTGCTGCTCGACACACGGTGGCGCGAGCTCGGCGACCAGGCCAGGTCCGACGCGAGGCACATGATCCGTTTCGGCGACGACGGAGCGGCCGACCGGCTGTACGAGCGGATCGGCCTGGAGTCCGGGCTGGCCAGTGCGAACCGCAGGCTCGGTCTCAAGCGCACCTACACCCCCGGCGGGCGGTGCGTGGCCCAGAACTGCTGGGGCGCCACGCAGAGCACGGCCGAGGACCAGGTACGGCTGGTCAGGGCGCTGGCCACGGGTAGGAGTCCGCTGGCTCCCGCGGAACGCCGGCGGGTGCTCGGGCTGATGGAGCGGGTGACCCCCGGCCAGAAGTGGGGGATCAGCGCGGGTGCCTGCGAGAACGACCAGGTGTCGCTGAAGAACGGCTGGCTGCGGCACGCGTCGAACGGGCGCTGGGTGGTCGTCAGCACCGGACTGATCCGCGGGGACGGGCACGACTACGCGGTGGCTGTCCTCACTGAGGACAGCCCGAGTATGAGTGCCGGCATCGCCAAGGTCGAGGGCGTGGCCACGCGCGTCATGAAAGCCTTCAGGGGCGAACACAGCTGCGAGCCGGACACGAACTGAGCGGCGGGTGCCCGTTACGGGGTCCTGTCGACCAGGCGGTAGCCCACCCCGCGCACGGTCTGGATCAGCTGGTCGTCGGTGTCGCCCAGACGCGCGCGGAGACGCTTGACGTGTACCGCGATGGTGTTGGTCGAGGCGGTGTCCGTGGAGTTCCAGACATGCCTCATGATCTGCTCCCGCGTCACGGTGCGGTGCGCGTTACGCATCAGGTAGTGCAGCAGCTCGAACTCGCGCAGCGGCAGGTGGATGATCCGGCCGCCGACCGTGACCTGGTAGGCGTTGACGTCGAGTTCCACCTTGCCGACCACGAGCACCCTGCGGGCCCCGGACTCGCCGGTGAACGCGGCGTGGACCAGGGGCAGTAGCTCGGGCACCCGGTAGGGGCGGGCCACGCACGCGGTGGCCCCGGCGGCCAGCGCCTGGACGGCCTGCTGGGCGTGTCCCTCGCCCACGCCCAGCAGGACGGGGATCGCCCGCGTCAGCCGTACCGCGCGGACAAACTCCACAGCCCCCAGGACCGGCAGCGAGGCGCTGACGAGAACGACGTCGGGCCGCAGTGCCCCGGCCTGCAGGAGAGCCTGGGCACCGTCGGTGACACCCGTGACCCGCACCCCTTCGCGTTCCAGGGCCGCGGACAGGTCATGGACCATGGCCGCTTCCGGATCGGCCACCAGCAGTATGGGTGCCGTCCGTCTGTCCCCTTCCACTTCTGGTGCCGTCTGCGGCTGGAGCACCCGGATCCTCCAATGTGGGTCAGCCGAAGCGACCGGTGATGTAATCCTCGGTCCGCTTGTCGCTGGGGTTGGTGAAGATGCGGCTGGTCTCGTCGAACTCCACCAGGCGGCCGTGCCGCACGCCGGCTTCGTCGACCTCGGCGGTGAAGAAGGCGGTACGGTCGGAGACACGGGCGGCCTGCTGCATGTTGTGGGTGACGATGACGATCGTGTAGTCGCGCGTCAGCTCCTGCATCAGGTCTTCGATCTTGGTTGTCGCGATCGGGTCCAGGGCCGAGCAGGGCTCGTCCATCAGGATGACGTCGGGCTTCACCGCGATCGCCCTGGCGATGCACAGTCGCTGCTGCTGTCCGCCGGACAGGGAGAGCGCGTTCTGCTTGATCTTGTCCTTGACCTCGTCCCAGAGCGCCGCCTTGGTCAGCGCCTCCTCGACGATCTCGTCCATGTTGCCCTTGATCCCGTTGACCCGGGGACCGTAGGCGATGTTGTCGTAGATCGACTTGGGGAAGGGGTTCGGCTTCTGGAAGACCATGCCGATCCGGCGGCGGACCTCGATCGGGTCCACGTGGTCGCCGTACAGGTTCTCGTCGTGGTACAGGATCTCGCCGACCGCGCGGGCGCCGGGGATCAGGTCGTTCATCCGGTTGAAGCAGCGGAGCACCGTGCTCTTGCCGCAGCCGGACGGGCCGATCATGGCCGTGATCTCACGGTTGCCGATGGTCAGGTCGACCCCGCGTACCGCCTCGTAGTCACCGTAGAAAACGCTGAGGTTGGAGACGGTGAAGACCGGGTCGAGGGCCTCGATGGTGCGGGGGACTTCGGGGCCGCGCACGTTCACATTCGGCACGGAAATTCCAATCTCGGACATTTCTTACCTCACCAGCGCTTCTGGTAGCGGTTACGGAGCCAGATGGCGACCGAGTTCATCAGGAGCAGGATCGCCAGCAGGATCACGATCGCCGCGGAGGCGAGGATGCTGAACTCCTCTTGGGGCCGGCTGATGAAGCTGTAGATCTGCAACGGCAGGACGGTGAAACTGCTCCAGACACCCTCGGGGTTGAACCGGACCAGCGTCGCGGCGCCGAGCATCAGGAACGGGGCCGCCTCGCCGATCGCACGGGAGAGGGCCAGGATCGAGCCCGTCGCGATGCCCGGGATCGACGCCGGGAGCACCTGGCGGTAGATGGTCTGCCACTGGGTGGCGCCCAGTGCCAGCGAGCCCTCGCGGATCGACGGCGGCACCGCGCGGATGGCCTCACGGGCGGAGATGATCACGATGGGCAGCACGAGCAGCGAGATGGTGACCGCGCCGGTCATGACCGTGAAGCCGAACTGCAGCCAGCGGGCGATGATGCCCAGGCCGAGGATGCCGTAGACGATCGAGGGAACGGCCGCCAGGTTGGAGATGTTCAGCTCGATCAGCTTGTTGTACCACTTGGTCTTGTCGGCGTACTCCTCAAGGTAGATCGCCGCGAGGATCCCGGTGGGCAGGGCCATGACCGCGGTCAGCGCGATGATCCACAAAGTGCCCAGGATGCCCGACTGGATGCCCGAGGTCTCCGGGCGGCGGATCGAGGGCTGGTTCTCCCAGAGCATCGGGTTGAGCCGTGGCCAGCCCTTCTCGACGACGTAGATGAGCAACATGGCCAGGAACGCCAGAGCGATCGCGAGGCTGGCCAGCAGCGCGATGCGGAAGAGGTGCTCCCTGAGCGGACGTCCCTTGCTCGCCAGCTGCACGGCCGAACGCGGGGTGGAGAGGATGGCCATCAGTCGTAGACCTCGCGATACTTCTGGACCATGCGGGCGCTGAGGTAGTTCATCGCGAAGGTGATCACGAAGAGCAGGGAACCCACCGCGAAGATGGTCTTGTAGGCGATCGAGCCGACCGAGGCGTCGCCGGAGCCGGCCTGGGCGATGAAGGCCGCCATCGTGGACATCTCATTGCCCGGGTAGAGCGTGAAGACGGACTTGAAACCGCCCGCGATCGCGACGATCATCGTCTCGCCCGCGGCCCGGGAGATCGCCAGGATGATGGCGGCGACGATACCGGAGAACGCGGCGGGGACGACGACGCGCACCGAGGTGAGCATCTTGGAGGCGCCGAGGGCGTACGAGCCCTCGCGCAGGCCGTTCGGCACCGCGGCCATCGAGTCCTCGGACAGCGACGCGACGATCGGGATGATCATCACGCCGACCAGGAGGCCGGCGGCGAGCGCGTTCTTGGCCTCCAGGTCCAGGAAGGGGAAGAGGTCCCTGAGCAGCGGCGTGACGAAGGTGAGGGCGAAGAAGCCGAAGACCACCGTCGGAACGCCCGCGAGAACCTCGAGCACCGGCTTGAAAATCTTGCGAGTCCTGCGGGAGGCGTACTCCGACAGGTAGATCGCCGCGGCCAGGCCGAGCGGCACGGCGACCACGACGGCGATGAAGGTGATCTCCACGGTCGCCACGATGAGCGGCCAGACACCGAACGCCGGCGGGTTGAACAGCGGTCCCCAGTCGGTGGACCCGAAGAACTCGCCGATGCTCACCGTGGCGAAGAACTCGACGGTCGGTTCGAGGAGTGCGATGACGATGCCGATCGTGGTCGCCACCGACACCATGGCCGCGGTCAGGAGAACGGCCTTGACCACGAACTCGCCGTAACGCGGGCGCGACCGCGCCAGGGACCCCGAGGTCCCTGGAACGGTCGTGCGGTGCTGTGCCGACATCAGCCGGCGCTCTTCAGCGACGTGATGTCAGCCTTGAGCTTGGCCTCCTGCTCGGCGTTCAGCGGGACGAACTTGGCGTCCTTGGCGATCGCGTCGATGTTGGACGCGTAGTAGTCGAGGAAGGCCGCGACCTCGGGCCGCTTCACCGCTGCGGTGGAGGGGTAGATGAACAGCGGGCGGGAGAGCGGGGTGTACTTGCCGCCCTGGGCCGCCTCGACGCTCGGGGCCACGCAGCCGCTGCCCGAGTCGATCTCCACGGCCTTCAGCTTGTCGACGTTCTCCTCGAAGTAGGTGAAGCCGAAGTAGCCCAGACCACCCTTGGCGCCCGAGACACCGGTGACGATGTCGTTGTCGTTCTCGCTCGGGCTGTAGTCCTTGCGGCTGGCACCCTCCTCACCGTTGATCTCGGCGGTGAAGTAGTCGAAGGTGCCGGAGTCGGTGCCGGGGCCGTAGAGCTTCAGCGCCTCGGCGGGGAACTTGGCGTCGACGTCCTTCCAGGTCTTGATCTTGCCCTCGGCCGCCGGCTCCCAGATCTTCTTGAGCTGGTCGGTGGTGAGGCAGGTGACCCAGTCGTTCTCCTTGGGAACCACGACGGTCAGCGCGTCGGTCGCCACCGTGAGCTCGGTGAACGTGATGCCCTTCGCCTCGCAGGCCGCCTTCTCCTCGTCCTTGATCGCACGGGAGGCGTTCGAGATGTCGGTCTCGCCGGCGCAGAACTTCTCAAAGCCGCCGCCGGTGCCCGAGGTGCCGACCGGCACCTTCACCTGCGGCTGCTCCTCGCCGAAGAGCTCGGAGGCGGCCTGGGTGAGGGGAGCCACGGTGCTGGAACCGTCGATCTTGACTTCGCCGCTCAGAGCCGCGCTCGCCTCGGTGGCGGGGGCGGCGGACGAGGTGCTTCCGTCACTGCTGGGCTTGGCGTCGCCACCGCATGCGGCCGCGAGCGAAACGACGAGCGCGGCCGTCGCCACCGCGCTGAGGCGGCGCTGTCCACTGGTCACGGTTATGTTCCTTCTCCGTAGTGAGATCCGTTCTCGATGTCTTCGATGAAACTGGGGCAAAGTGAACGGAAGTGAAACGAGTCGTGACCGGCACCGGAAGAGGTGAACCCACGGATGTGAATACCCGGGCTTTGGCAGGATTTTCGTCCTGGCTTGCACCCTCGTAGGGCCTTTGGGCTGCGCTTTAGAGGGTTTTGGGGGAAAGATGACCTGGTGGGCAGGGGAGGGCCGTCGGTTCGCCATCGCCTCCGGCCGTGGTCGTCACAGGTGTGTCGATCCGTTCACCCTCCCGACATCCTGGGGAAGGTGAACGGACATGGCCCGGGGTGGGCCAACGGGCATGGCGGGTACCTGGGCGTGTGCGGAAGAGCGGACGGCCGTACGGCGCCTGGAAGGGGGACTAGACGGGGAGGGTGAGCGGCCCGCTGCCGAGGCGCTCGAGGATCTTGGTGTGCAGGGGGCCGTTGCTGCACAGCAGGCTGCCGCCGTCGATGTCGGGGACACCCGACAGGTCGGTCCAGATGCCGCCCGCCTCCTCGACGATCACGGTCAGTGCCGCGATGTCCCAGGGGGAGAGTTCGGGCTCCGCCGACACGTCGACCGCGCCCTCGGCGACCATCATGTGTGACCAGAAGTCACCGTAGGCGCGGCTGCGCCAGACGGAACGGTTCAGGTCGAGGAAGGCGTCGAGCTTCCCGGCCTCCTCCCAGCCACCGAGGCTGGAGTAGGAGAACGACGCGTCCTCCAGGTAGGCGACGGAGGAGACCTGGCAGCGCGTGGCCTTGGTGAGGCTCTTGCCGGTCCAGGCGCCGCCGTCGCGGGCGGCCCACCAGCGGCGGCCGAGCGCGGGGGCCGAGACCAGGCCCACGACGACGCGGCCCTGGTCCACCAGGGCGATGAGCGTGGCCCAGACGGGCACTCCGCGTACGTAGTTCTTGGTGCCGTCGATCGGGTCGATGATCCACGAGCGCTCGCCGTAGCCGCTCTTGCCGAACTCCTCGCCGATGATGGTGTCGCGAGGCCGGGCCCGGCCGAGGGTCGCGCGGATCGCCTGCTCGGCGGCCTGGTCGGCATCGCTCACCGGTGTGAGGTCAGGCTTGTTCTCCACCCGCAGGTCCAGGGCCTTGAACCGACGCATGGTCAGATCGTCGGCCGCGTCGGCCATGACGTGCGCGAGGCGAAGATCGTCGTTGTAACCCGTCACGGATGCCAACGCTATCGCGTTGGTGACCGAATTGAGGAGAGTGGGGCGCAAGAGGGAGAATCGTGTCGCCAGCCTCTGGCGACGCTAACGCGTCGCGGTTCGGCCGCTCTTATCCGGCTCCTTCCCTCGTCGACCAGGGCCGCTCGTTCCTCGCGAGTTGCCGGCGACGCTGGCGCGTCGCGGTTCGGCCGCTGGGATCCGGCTCCTTCCCTCGTCGAGGGAGGTCGCTCGTTCCTCGCAACCTCCCTCTCCTCAGTCCAGTCCCCGGCGCGGCCTCACGGGGAGTCCCTCAAGGGGGGAGCGTGGGGCACGTCCCTGTGGTGTTCCTTGGGGGTTAGTCGTCGTCGGGGGTGCCTTCGCGGCTGGCAAGGAGGCGGCGTAGGGAGGTCAGGCGGGCCGGGTCGGCGTGGCCGGCGGCTACCCAGGCGTCCAGGGCGCACTCCGCTGAAAGGTGGTTGCAGCCCTTCGGGCAATGGACGGTGCCCTCGATCAGGTCGGGGAAGCCCGCCAGGACCGTCTCCACCGAGACATGGGCCAGACCGAAGCTGCGCACCCCGGGGGTGTCGATGATCCAGCCACTCTCCGGCAGTTCGAGGGCGACGGCGGAGGTGGAGGTGTGACGGCCCCGGCCGGTCACCGCGTTCACGTGTGAGACGGCCCGGTTGGCGTCCGGCACCAGGGCGTTGACCAGGGTTGACTTACCCACCCCGGAATGGCCGACGAGCACGCTGATCCGGCTCTTGAGGCGCTCTCGCACCTCCACCAGGTCGCCGCCCTTGGAGACCACCACGTACGGCACGCCGAGGGGGGCGTACAGCGAGACCAACTCGTCGGGCGAGGCGAGATCGGACTTGGTGAGGCAGAGCAGTGGCTCGATGTCGGCGTCGAAGGCCGCGACCAGCATCCGATCGATCATGCGGGGCCGGGGCGGCGGGTCGGCCAGGGCCGTCACGATGACGAGTTGGTCGGCGTTGGCGACCACAGGGCGCTCGATGCCGTCGGTGTTGTCGGTGTCGTCCGCGGAGCGGCGGAGCATGGAGGCACGGGGCTCCACCCGCACGACGCGGGCCAGCGTGTCGGTCATCCCGGAGACGTCGCCCACCAGGGCCACCCGGTCGCCGACCACGATTCCCTTGCGGCCCAGCTCGCGGGCCTTCATCGCGACCACGACCCGGCCGCTCATCGCGGCGCCCTCCGCCTGGTCCCGCTTGCGGCGGCGTCCCCGCTCGCCCTCCGACTCGACCAGGCAGGTGTAGCGTCCGCGGTCGACGGCGACCACGAACGCCGGGACCGCGTTCTCATGGGCAGGACGGATCCGGGTCCGGGGCCGGGATCCCTTTCCCGGCCTGACCCTGACGTCGTCCTCGTCGTACTCGCGCTTTCTCAGTTTCTCCGCCTTGTCCGGCCCGGTGCGCCCCGCGAAGGGCCGCGACTACCGGGCGCCTCCTGGGCCTGCCGGCCGGTCGCCCCTCACCGCGCGCCGCGCAGCATGTCCGCCCACATCGAGGCGAACTCGGGAAGGGTCTTACCCGTGGTGGCGATGTCCTCCACCTCGACGCCGGGCACGGCCAGCCCGATGACCGCTCCGGCGGTGGCCATCCGGTGGTCGGCGTAGGAGTGGAACACGCCGCCGGTGAGCGGTCGGGGCCGGATCTCCAGGCCGTCCTCGGTCTCGTTCGCGTCGCCGCCGAGACCGTTGATCTCCGCGACCAGAGCGGCCAGCCGGTCGGTCTCGTGCCCGCGGATGTGGGCGACGCCGCTGATCCTGCTGGGGGAGTCGGCGAGAGCGGCCAGCGCGGCGATCGTCGGGGTCAGTTCGGCCACGTCGCGCAGGTCCGCCTCGATTCCGGTGATCCGTCCGGTACCGGTGACCGCCAGCCCCTCGGGTGTGTGCTCCACCGAGGCGCCCATGTCGGCCAGCAGCGTGCGCAACTGGTCACCCGGCTGGGTCGTCCGCACGGGCCAGTCGGGAATGGTGACCGTGCCGCCTGTCACCATGGCGGCGGACAGGAACGGCGCCGCATTGGACAGGTCGGGCTCAACCGTGAAGTCCCTCGCCCCGATGGGGCCGGGCTCGACCCGCCAGACGTCCGGCTCGGAGTCGTCCACCACGACGCCGAACTCGCGCAGCATCTGAACGGTCATCTGGATGTGCGGCTGCGAGGGGATCGGCGGGCCGTCGTGGCGTACCGTCACGCCCTTCTCGAAGCGCGCGGCGGTCAGCAGCAGGCCGGAGAGGAACTGTGAGGAGCCCGACGCGTCGAGCCTGACCTCGCCGCCGGTCAGCGGCCCCCTGATGGTGAAAGGCAGCGCGTCGCCGGTCACCTCGGCGCCGAGGGCGCGCAGCGCGCGCAGGATCGGGCCCATCGGGCGCTTACGCGCGTGCGGGTCGCCGTCGAAGAACACCTCGCCCCTGGCCAGTGCCGCCATGGGCGGCACGAAGCGCATGACCGTGCCCGCCAGCCCTACGTCGATGTGGGCGCCGCTGACGACGGGGCCGGGCGTGATCGCCCAGTCGACGCTCGAGGCGCTCTCGTTGGAGGGGGTCATCGTCGCGCCCAGTGCCCGCAGCGCGTCCGCCATCAGATCGGCGTCGCGGCTGCGCAGCGCCAGCCGTACCGTGCCGGGTCCCTCGGCCAGTGCGGCGAGCAGCAGTGCGCGGTTGGTCACGGACTTCGACCCGGGCAGGGGAACGGTCGCGCGGACGGGTTCGGTCGCGGTCGGCGCGGGCCACAGCGGAGCGGACATGGCCAAAAGCCTACCGGGAGGCGAGTTGTCGGCGACGCTGTGTGAACTGCGACGCTGGGATCCGGCTCCTTCCCACGTCGAGGAAGGTCGCTCGTTCCTCACGGGTTGTTGGCGACGCCGGCGCGTCGCGGTTCGGCCGCTGGGATCCGGCTCCTTCCCTCGTCGAGGAAGGTCGCTCGTTCCTCACGGGTTGCCGGCGACGCTGGCGCGTCGCGGTGAGGCCGCTCTTGTCCGGCTCCTTCCCTCGTCGAGGGAGGTCGCTCGTTCCTCGCAACCTCCCTCTCCTCAGTCCAGTCCCCGGCGCGGCCTCACGGCCCCGCTCTCCTCAGTCCAGTCCCCGGCGCGGCCTCACGGGGAGTTCCCCCAAGGGGAGGCATGGGGCACGTTCCCGGGGTGATTCTTGGGGCGGGAGAACGGGGTGTCCCTGGGGAGAGGGATCTTGGGTACTTCTCGGTGGGGGCTTCCGGTGTGCCGTGGCGTGGCAAAGTGGAGATATGTGCGGGAGATACGCGTCTACGCGGGACAAGCACGAGTTGCTGGAGGAGTTCCAGGTCGAGTTTGACGGTGCGGCCGACGACGAACTCAGGCCCGACTACAACGTCGCGCCCACGAAACCGGTGTACGCGGTGATGAACCGGGTGCCGAAGGCCGATCCGGACGGCCGACCGGTCCGGCAGCTCCGCGTGGTCCGCTGGGGGCTGGTCCCGGCCTGGGCCAAGGACCCTTCCATCGGCTCAAAGATGATCAACGCGCGGGTGGAGACGGTGGCGGAGAAACCCGCCTACCGTAAGGCGTTCGCGGAGCGCAGGTGCCTGCTGCCCGCCGACGGTTACTTCGAGTGGGTCGTGCTCGACGAGAAGGACGCCAAGGGCAGACCGAAGAAGCAGCCCTACTTCGTCCGCCCCGCCGACGGCGGCGTGCTGGCCATGGCGGGACTGTACGAGTTCTGGCGGGACCGGGGCCGGGCCGAAGACGACCCGCTCTCCTGGCTGGCGACCTGCACGATCATCACGACCGACGCCGTGGACGAGGCCGGTGCGGTACACGACCGGATGCCGATGCTGATCGAGCGCGACCGGTGGGGTGAGTGGCTCGACCCGGGAGTGACCGACGCGCGGGAGTTCCTGATCCCCGCGGGCTCCACCGGGCTGGAGGTCTATCCGGTCTCCACCGCGGTCAACTCGGTGCGCAACAACAGCCCCGAGCTCGTCGAGCCGCTGCGGTAGCGGGAGGGCGGCTCTTCTTAAAACGCTGGTCGATCCGGTGTAAAAGTTCCGGCAAGTGGGCATCCGCTGAGGAAAGCGGTGACTCGCGACAAGTGGGCGAGATCACCGTCGCCAGAGCTCACCCCTTGCGCCTGACGGGAGAGTCGGGGATCCCTTCACAGGCCGTCCCCGTTTTCCGGAGGTGCGGATTCGTGGATGTCGCGACCGCGCGCGAGCGTCTGAAGAACATGCTCGCCGAACTTGACCGTTCCATCGGAGTCCTTCGCGGAGATTCACCCGCCGCGGGGGACCGCTCCCCGGCGGACGCCGGTTCCGAGCTGACCGATTCCGACCGCAACCGGGCACTGCTGGAAGGGGCCACCCGGCACCGGGGTTCGGTGATCGAGGCGCTCAGGCGGATGGACGAGGGGTGCTACGGACTCTGTGCGGACTGCGCCGCGCCCGTTCCGGAGGGCAGGCTGGAGGCGCGCCCCGAGGCCGCCCGCTGCCTCCAGTGCCAGTCCAAACGCGAACGCCGACGCTGACCCTGCCCCCGGAAGCATCCAGGGGATGTGCCCGTGACCCTTCCCCGAAGGGACGCGCCGTCCACCCAACCCAGAAAACATCCTGGGGATGTGCCCCATGCCCTCCCCTGAGGGACTCCCCGTGAGGCCGCGCCGGCCTCCCGCACTAGGAATCTCCCCGTGGACGTGTCTTGTGCTCTGTCCTTGGGGGACTCCCCGTGAGGCCGCGCCGGGGACTGGACTGAGGAGAGCGGGGTTGCGAGGAACGAGCGACCCCGATCGACGAGGGAAGGAGCCGGATAAGAGCGGCCGAACCGCGACGCGCTAGCGTCGCAATCAACACAGCGTCGCAATCAAACAGGTCGGCGCGCGCTGGCGACCAAGTGGATGCCCACCGTGTCGTCGTCGTCGGGGTGGGTGTCCAGTTCGGTGTTGACCAGCCAGGTGAGCGCCCGGGAGTCGGAGGCGAGCACATGGTCGACGGTCGAGGGGGACAGCACCGTGCGGGGCCGTACCCACTCGACCTCCAGGCCCGCCTCGGTGAGCAGCTCGCGGAGCTGGGCGCTGCTGAAGCAGCGGGTGATGCTGCCGTCGGGCCAGGGTACGAGCATGACCTCGCCGGTCTGGCGCAGGTGGGCCCAGTAGTTCTGCTCGGCGAGGATCGCCATCCCCAGCACCAGGGAGTCGACGCAGACCAGTGTCCGGCCGCCGGGACGCAGAACCCTGACGACATCGTCGATCGCGGACTCGGCCATGAGCTCCACGGACATCGCCCGTTCCTCGGCGAGCACGGCGTCCACGCTGCAGTCGGGCAGGAAGCGCAGGTCGTCGGCGCGTACCTGGCTGACCCTGGAGATGTCGTGCAGCGGTTGGTCGTCCGCGGGCCGGCGGAAGTCGACCATCTCGATCACCCGGTGTCCCGCCTTCGCCGCCTGGACGGCCCAGCGGCCGTTGCCGCAGGACATGTCGAGGACGGTGGAGGGGGTTTCCGGCAGCCATCGACTCAGTTGCTCGGCCACGACCGCGTGATAAAAGGTCCAGTACGGCCCGAGCGCACCTGAGCCGTTCAGCTCTTCGGCCGGGATGGGCAGCACAAGCAGCTCCTGGCGTCGGGAGGATCCGGTGGTCTTTGATTACCTACCGGTACGTATCTTCTTTTCCCCGTACCGGGTCGTTCGTCACCTTCTATCTTGCGGGAACAGATGACTGGACGAGCGTGTTGCAAGCGGACAACGCACGATCCTTTCGGAGGTTGGCAAGCAGATGCTCGCCTTGATCGAACCCGTCACCCGCCCCGGTGATCGGGCCATCCCCGGTGAGCGGGTATCCTCCGCTCAGTACGGTGTCCCGCGTCAGCAGGACTCCGGCGATCTTAAGGGGGTGGGTCCGGTCCCTGCGACAGACGAGGAGACTCTGGAGCAGCGGAGCACACGGTTCGAGCGGGATGTCATGCCCTATCTCGACCAGCTCTACTCTGCCGCACTTCGGATGACCCGGAACCCCGCGGACGCCGAGGACCTTCTTCAGGAGACCTTCGCCAAGGCGTTCGCGTCCTTTCACCAGTTCCAGCAAGGCACGAACCTCAAGGCGTGGCTTTACCGAATCCTGACCAACACCTTCATCAACAGTTACCGCAAGAAGCAGCGGGAGCCCAAGCAGTCGGGCGCCGAGGAGATCGAGGACTGGCAGCTGGCCAGGGCCGAGTCGCACACTTCGGCGGGGTTGAAGTCGGCGGAGGTCGAGGCGCTGGAGCACCTCCCGGACACCGACGTGAAGCGGGCGCTGGCCGCGCTTCCCGAGGAGTTCCGCATCGCGGTCTATCTCGCCGACGTCGAGGGCTTCCCGTACAAGGAGATCGCGGACATCATGGGGACCCCCATCGGGACCGTGATGTCGCGGCTGCACCGTGGCCGTCGCCAGCTGCGGACCCAACTTGAGGACTACGCCCGTGAGCGTGGCCTGGTTCCCGCGGAAGGTGCGAAGTGAGCGAGCGAGACAGGAACGGCGATTCCGCCCCGGTGGCCTCGACACCCCTGGGTGAGGTGATCGCATGAGCTGTGGCGAGCACCACGACACCGACTGTCGTGAGGTCCTGGACAAGGTCTACACCTACCTGGA
This sequence comes from Streptosporangium sp. NPDC002544, assembly GCF_040295965.1. Lineage (NCBI taxonomy): Bacteria > Bacillati > Actinomycetota > Actinomycetes > Streptosporangiales > Streptosporangiaceae > Streptosporangium > Streptosporangium sp. NPDC002544. The sequence goes on from NZ_JBEOWJ010000005.1 coordinate 16,181, forward strand.
CGGCGAGCTCGACGAGCGCAACTGCGCGGACATCCGCCAGCACCTGGACGAGTGCCACCCCTGCCTGGAGGAGTACGGCCTGGAGCAGGTCGTCAAGCAACTCGTCGCCAAGCACTGCGGCTGCGACCAGGTCTCGGAGGACCTGCGGGCCAAGGTGCTCAGCCGGATCGACCAGGTACGCTCCGAACTCGCCCACTGACCTCTCCGGAGCCTCCGTACGGTCGTGGTCATCGCGTGTGCCGAGAGGCTGCCGGGTTCACCCGGCAGGTGAACCGCTTCCCTGTTATGGTTCCTGGGTTCGAAACGGTCATGGCCTGGCCGTCGGTTCTCTCGGTCGAGGGAACCGAGAAGCCACTCCCCTCGTGGAGCGGAGGAGTCACACGACGATGGGGGTTGCTCATGCGCATACTCGTGACCGGTGGGGCGGGGTTCATCGGCTCCACCCTCGTTGACCGGCTGCTGGCCGACGGGCACGAGGTCGCGGTGGTGGACGACCTGTCCGGTGGCGACCGCGGCAACCTGGTCCGCGCCGCGGAGAGCCCCCTGTTCGCCCTGCACGTGATGGACATCCGGGACCCGGCCCTGATCGGCCTGGCGGCCGAGTGGAGACCCGAGGTCGTCTGCCACCTCGCAGCGCAGATCAGCGTGCGCAAGAGCGTGGCCGACCCGGTACACGACGCCAGGCTCAACGTCGAGGGCACCGCGTCGGTCCTGACGGCCGCCCACCACGGTGGCACCCGCAAGGTCGTCTTCGCCTCCTCGGTCGCGGTCTACGGCAGGCCGGCGGTCATCCCGGTCCCCGGCGGCGCGGCGACCGACCCGCGCTCTCCGTACGCGGCCTCCAAGCTCAGCGCGGAGACCTACCTGGCCACCTTCAAGGCGCTCCACGGCATCGACTACACCACGCTGGTGCTCTCCAACGTCTACGGCCCGCGCCAGTCGCCGGACGGCGAGGCGGGGGTGGTCGCCATCTTCACGGACGCGCTGCTCAACGGCACCCCCACGGTGGTGTACGGCGACGGCACCCAGACCCGCGACTACATCTTCGTCGACGACGTGGTCGACGGCTTCGCCCGTGCCTGTGGCGCCAAGGGCGGCGGCGGCCGCTTCAACCTGGGCACCGGAGTCGAGACCACCGACCGGAGGCTGCACTCCCTGGTCGCCGCGGCGGCGGGGGCCGTCGACGAGCCGGATGGGGCTCCGGCCCGCCTGGGAGACCTCCCGGCCATGGCCGTCGATCCGGCTCCCGCCTTCGACGGGCTCGGCTGGCGCCCCCAGACGGACCTGGCCACGGGCCTGAAGGCCACGGTCGACTGGGCGAGGACCAGACTCGCAACCCCGTAATCCCACCAAGCACCCTCAACTCGTGAGGCCGCACCGGACCGGCCGGGACAGCGCCCTGGGGCCGTCCCTCAAGAATCTTCCTGAGGGACGGCCCGTGAGGCCGCGCCGGCAACTGGACTGAGGAGAAGGGACGCGCCGTTCTCCCGCCCCAAGAATCACCCCGGAGACGTGCCTCACGCCTCCCCTTGGGGGACTCCCCGTGAGGTCGCGCCGGCGACTGGACTGAGGAGAGAGGGGCCGTGAGGCCGCGCCGGGGACTGGACTGAGGAGAGCGGGGTCGTGAGGCCGCGCCGGGGACTGGACTGAGGAGAGCGGGGTCGTGAG
>NZ_JBEOWJ010000005.1:17947-262792 GCF_040295965.1 Streptosporangium sp. NPDC002544
GGAACGAGCGGCCCCGCTCGACGAGGGAAGGAGCCGGACAAGAGCGGCCGAGCCGCGACGCGCCGGCGTCGCCGGCAACTCGTGAGGAACGAGCGGCCCCGCTCGACGAGGGAAGGAGCCGGACAAGAGCGGCCGAGCCGCGACGCGCCGGCGTCGCCGGCAACTCGTGAGGAACGAGCGACCTCCCTCGACGAGGGAAGGAGCCGGATTCCAGCGGCCTCACCGCGACGCGTTAGCGTCGCCGGCAACTCGTGAGGTACGAGCGGCCCCGGTCGACGAGGGAAGGAGCCGGGTAAGAGCGGCCTCACCGCGACGCGCAGTGTCGCCAGGGGCAGGCCCGAACCGCGACGCGCAGCGTCGCCAGCAGTCCGTGATTGATCGGTTACGCTTTGCTTGCGATTGGCCGTCTCGCCCTCCTGATCTGGCTCGCTTCTGTAGCCTGAGTGCGAAATCGACGTGGAGGCAGCGCATGTTGAAGGAAACGGTCGACCCGGCCCACCCCGGGATCTCCTGGACCTGAACGCGCGCCCTTTGGAACCCTAGGGTGGCCGCTTTGCGTGGACTGCCGTGGTTTGCCAAGGTCTATCTGATCCTTGTCATCGGAGCCGCCTTCGTGCTGCTCGGATACAGCGTGGCGGCGGACGGTCGCCTGGATCGGCTCGACTGGTCCAACCTCATGGTGCTTGCCCTGCTGTTCCTGGTGTGCGAGTCGGTGCCCACCCTGCTGAGCGTCAGGCAGGCGGCGGTGTCGGTCAGCTTCTCCGCCGTGCTCGCCGCGGTGGTGCTGCTCGGTCCCGAGGGGGCGGCGCTGGTCGGCATGACGGCCATGTTCAGCGTGCGGCCCGGCCTGCCGCTGGTGAAGCGGCTGTTCAACAGCGCCCAGTTCGCCATCTGCGGCTACGTCGCGGGCCGGGTCTACGTGGCGCTCGGTGGCAGAGCCGAGGTGCCCACCATCGCCGGATTCGACGAGATCATCGTGCCGTTCGCGGGCGCGGCGGCCGTCTTCGTGCCCCTCAACTTCGTCCTGATCGCGTTGGTGCTGGCGGTCACGGGCCAGGCCGATCAGGTGCCGCTGCGGGGCGTGGCCCAGTTCATGGTCTCCTACTTCGGTTACGCCACCTTCGGCCTGCTGATCGCGGGGCTGTGGGCCACGGTCAACTCGATCTCCGCGGTGCTCGTGCTGCTCCCGCTCTTCGTGGCCCGCTGGGCCTTCGGCCAGTACCTCGCGCAGCAGCGCTCCTACGACGCCACGATCGCCGCACTCTGCCAGGCGGTGGAGACCAAGGACTACTACACGCGCGGCCACTGCACCCGCGTCTCCCTGGCCGCGGGAATGATCGCTGAGGAGATCGGCATGGGGTCCGAGCGGTTGCGCGCGATCCGCTACGCCGGGATGCTCCACGACGTGGGCAAGCTGGGCGTGCCGACCAAGGTGCTGCAGAAGGACGGCCCGCTCAGCGAGGAGGAGTTCGCGGCCATCCAACTCCATCCGATGCGCGGGCTGGAGATCGTGCGCGGCATCGACTTCCTGGACGAGGCGTTCGCCGGGATCATGCACCATCACGAGCGGCAGGACGGCAAGGGCTACCCGATGGGGCTGGCGGGGGACGAGATCCCGGAGTTCGCCAGGATCATCGCGGTGGCCGACGCCTTCGACTCGATGACCTCGGACCGTTCCTACCGCAACGCCCGTCCGCGCGAGGTGGCCATGACCGAGCTGCGCAAGGGCGCCGGCACCCAGTTCGACCCGGTGATGGTCGTGGCGTTCATCAAGGCGGTCGACCGTGACGGCTGGGAGCCGCCGCGCACCGTCGTCACGCCCCCGGCCGACGTGGCGGAGACCACCACGAAGGACCACGACGACCCGACCATGCCCATTCAGGTGGTGTCCGAGCGATGAACGGATCCGGCGCCAACCGGGCTTTCCAGGCGCTCGACTCGGGTCAGCTGCTGCTGATCTGCGCGGCGGGCCTGCTGGCGGTGGCCGGGGTGGCCCACACGGCCGCGACCGGGCTGCTCGATCCCCAGATCGCCGTCGCCTTCGGCGCGTTGATCGCGGCGGGGGAACTGGCCAGGCTGACCATGCCCGGCAACAGGGAGGTGGCGCCGATCGGCGCGGCGGCCGCGCTCGGTTACACGCTTCTGCTGGACATGGGTGGTGTTCCCGCCCGACACTCGGCGCTCCAGGTCGTCGCGGTGCTCTCGGTCGGCATGGTCGCCGGGGCGCTGCCGCACCTCGCGGTGGGCCGCCCACCCCGCCTGGACGCGATGGCGCGCAGGCTGCTCACCGGCGCCCTGCTCGCACTGGCCTACCGGCCGCTGGCAGGCCCGCTGTTCGACCTGGCCAGGGGCGATGAGAGCGGCTGGTGGCCCGCGCTCGGAGTGATGGCCCTGTTCATCCTGCTCATGGTGGTGGCGGACGTGCTGCTGGCCGCCGCGCTCCGGGCCGAGCAGGTGCGTGCCGCCTTCAAGGTGGCCGTTCACGACGAGCTGTGGATGGCCGCGCCGTTGGGGGTCGCCGTCGCGGCCTCGGGCATCCTGCTCGCGCTCGCCTCGCACAGCATGGACATGGCCGCGCTGCTGGTCTTCGCGGCGCCGCTGCTGGTCACCCAGGTCGCCTTCCGCAAGTACGCCGGGATCAGGGCCACCTATCTGCAGACCGTACGAGCGTTGTCGCGGGTCACCGAGGTCGGCGGCTATGTCGAGCCGGGGCATTCCCGCCGGGTGAGCCGCCTGGCGGTGGCGGTCGGGCGGGAGCTCGGCACGGCCGAGCCCGAGTTGCTGGAGCTCGAATACGCCGCGCTCATGCACGACATCGGTCAGCTGTCGCTGCGCGACCCGATTCCCGGCGGTGCCACGGTTCTCACCGACCCCGAGCAGGCGCGGCGCATCGCCGAGCTGGGCGCGGAGGTGATCAAGCAGACCGGGGTGCTGGACCGGGTGGCCGAGATCGTCCGTCGTCAGTGTGACACCTGTGCCGAGACGCCGCCCACGGCCAGTCGCATCATCAAGGCGGCCAACGCCTACGACGATCTCGTGGGTGGTTCCAGTGACCGCGATCGGGCAGGCGCCGCGCTGGAGCGTCTCCGGCTCGGCGCGGGCAAGGAGTACGATCCGACGGTCGTCGAGGCGATGGCCAGAGTGATCGACAGGCTGGCCCCGATTCATCGGCTTTAGGGTTCCCCTACAGTTGAACGCCGGTTCCCTGCGGTTTCCGCCCGCTCACATCTGCGGGGTTCCTACGGTCTGCCTGGAGCTGCTGGAACGGCCGGAGTCCGTCGACGGAAAGTACGACACAGGACTGGTATCTCGCATGCGAGCGTGATCAGCTCTGTCTGGCACAGTTGAAGAACGTTGAACGATGGGAGTTTCCGGTGGCTGAGATCCGCGCTGAGATGGTGGCGAATGTCTGGAAGGTCCTCGTGGCCGAGGGGGACACCGTAGAGGACGGCGACACCCTGCTCATTCTTGAGTCGATGAAGATGGAGATCCCGGTCCTCACCGAGGACGACGGCGTGATCGCCAAGTTGCAGGTCGCCGAGGGCGACGTCATCCAGGAGGGCGACCTGATCGCCGTCATCGAGTAGTTCCGCTCCCGGGAGTGAGGCGCGCGAGGAAGCGCTCGCGGTCGACGACGACGCGCTCGATGGTTCCGCTCGCGACGACGGACTTCCGATCGCGGGCGGTGAAGCCGAAGACCAGGCGGCGGCCGTCGACCTCGGTGAGTTCGACGGCGACCTCGATGTGCGTGCCGATCGGGCTGGCCGCCAGGTGCTCCAGAGAGACCCGTGTGCCCACGGAGGTCTGGCCGGGGGCCAGAGCTCCAGCGACCGCCTGGAGGGTCGCCTGTTCCGCGAGGGCCAGCACGCGGGGGGTGGCCAGCACGGGGACGTCCCCGCTGCCGACCTTCGTCGCGGTGTCCTCCTTCTCCACCATGGTGAGAAGCCGTGCCTGCAGACCGGGAGCGAGCGTCATGCGCGCCAGCATAGGCTCTGGTCCCGTGACCCCGTACTGCGACCACTGCGGCCGCCCGGAGGGCGAGGCCGACCACGCCGGGTGCCAGGCCGCGCGCGTGATGGAGCCGCCCCGTTACTGTGCCCGCTGCCGCCGCCGGATGGTGGTGCAGGTGACCCCCGGTGGCTGGTCCGCGCGCTGCGCCGAGCACGGTGTGACAAGCGGCTGATGGTGAGCACCATGTGCCGGCTTTTTCACCCGAATGCGGTTCGGTGGAGATGGGTCGCTTTCGCCCCGACTTACGTCTTATCTGCGTAGTCTTGTAGGGTTTTACGGACTTTGCTGATGTGCTGTGGGTTGCCGTTGCGGTACCCGGGCCGGCTGTTTCGGGTATGACGCCCGAGTTGTCCCGGGCGCAAGGGCCTGCAAGGTGTACAAGTACGCCCAAAATTGCCGGGGTTTGTGCGATGCTACGGCACGCGTCTTGTTTGCGAGCCATACGGCATGCAGGGTTTCGTTACAGCGCCGTGATGGTGCCGCGATGCGAATCCGCTTTGTTGGAGAGCCCTGGCGTAGGAGTGGAGAGGGTTACGGGGGAGTAATGGTGGCCCAAGGCACGACGCTGGCGGGGCGGTATCGCCTGGATACCCGCATCGGCGCCGGTGGTATGGGCGAGGTGTGGAAGGGCGAGGACATGGTCCTGGCCCGCACCGTCGCCGTCAAGGTGCTGCTCCCGGGCCGTACCGACGATCCGGGCTTCCTGGTTCGCTTCCAGGGCGAGGCCAGGGCGATGGCGACGATCAACCATCCCGGGGTCGTCGACGTGTACGACTACGGGGTTCACGAGGTACCCGGCGCGGGGGCTACGGCGTACCTGGTGATGAAGTTCGTCGACGGCGAGCCGCTCGACCGCCTGCTCGGGCGGCTGCGACGCATCGCCCCCGGGGCCGCGATGGACCTCATCTCCCAGGCGGCCTCGGCGCTGCAGGCGGTCCACGACCAGGGCATCGTCCACCGGGACATCAAGCCGGGCAACCTGCTGGTGCGCTCGGACGGCACCCTGGTGCTCACCGACTTCGGCATCGCCAGATCCGACACCGCCAGCCGGCTGACGGACGCGGGCATGGTGCTCGGCACCGCCGCCTACTGCGCGCCGGAGCAGGCGGAGGGCGCACCCGTCACGCCCGCCGTGGACATCTACGCGCTGGGCGTGGTGGCGTACGAGTGCCTGGCCGGGCAGCGCCCGTTCGACGGTGACACGCCGGTCACCATCGCGCTCAAGCACATTCGCGAGGCGCCGCCGCCGCTGCCGCAGGATGTCCCGCCCGCGATCCGGGCGCTTGTGGAGCGCTCCCTCGCCAAGGATCCGGCCCGGCGCTTCCCCAGTGCCGCCGCCATGAGCGCCGCCGCCAGGCAGGCGGCCTTCGGCTCGGAGGGTGCCACCGCGCTGTCGCCGCAGGCAGGAAACGTCCCGGAGACCGGATGGCAGGTGCAGGCACCCCAGCAGGGTCCGCAGGGACAGACCGGCTGGCAGGGCCAGGGACCGGCCATGCCGCAGACGGGCGGCTGGCAGGACGCGGTGCAACACCCCACCACGTCGGCGCACGGGGTGGGACCGGCCACCGAGACGGTCTCGCAGCACCGCGGCCGTCGCGCCGCGCGGAAACAGGGGCGCAAGGGAGGGGTGATCGCGGCGTCGGTGGCGGCGGGCGCGATATGCGTCGGCCTCGTCACGGTGGCGATCAACGGGTTGGCGGACTCAGGCTCGGCCCCTGACCCCGACCTCATGGGAGGGCAGACGGTGCCCACCGTCAGCGCGTCGCCGACGCCGCCGAAGAAGGGACCCCGCAAGCCGCCGTCCCCCACTCCCACGGTGACCCGCCTGACCCCGAACGATCGGCCCACGCCGACGGCGACCCAGGAGGACAAGGAGCCGTCTCCCACCGCGGAGGCCACGAAGACGCGGACCCCCACTCCTACTCCCACCCCCACTCCCACCCCGACCCTGCTGCCGAAGAAGAGTGTTCCTGGCGTCATCGGGATGACGCCGGAGGCGGCGGCCGCGACGCTCAAGCAGGCGGGCTTCACGCCGAAGCTCTCCTACAGCGCCGACGTCGATCGTTCGGGGTGTGTCGAGGTGGTCGAGTCCCGCCCCGGCGCGGGAACGATGTGGAGCCCTTCCAAGCCGGTGGAGATCATCGCCGTCAACGTCGACTGCCCGCCCACGCCCACCCCGACGCCCACCCCGACCCCCAAGCTCTAGGCAGGCAAGGTAACGGCGGCTCTCCCGCAGGGACCTTCTTCCCCTTCGGGGGCGGGCGGTGCCTCGCCGCGTCGTCGGTCACCGCGGCACGCCGCGGCTCCCTCCTCCGCCTCGCGAGGCACCAGCCGGCCGATCCCCGTCACGGCGAGATCCGCCGGGCAGGGCCTAGATGCCCGTGGTCTGGCGAGGGTAGGCCACCGAGGGGTCGGTGGCGATGTTGACCATGTAGGGCACACCGGAGTCGAACGCGCGGCGCAGGGCCGGGCCGATCTGCGAGGGGTCGGTGACGAGCTCACCGCCACCGCCGAGGGCGGTCACCACCTGGTCGTAGCGGCACTGCGGCTGGAGGTCCGCGGCCACGTCGTAGCCGTAGAGCATCTGCATGGGGTGCTTCTCCAGGCCCCACATGCCGTTGTTGCCGCAGATCATCACGACCGGCAGGCGGTGCCGCACGAGCGTGTCGACGTCCATCAGCGAGAAGCCGGCCGCACCGTCGCCGAGCAGCAGCACCACCTGCGAGGAGGGACGGGCCACCCTGGCGGCGATGGCGTAACCCAGGCCCGTGCCCAGGCAGCCGTACGGGCCCGGGTCGAGCCAGTTTCCCGGCTGCTTCGGCTCGACGTACTTGCCCGCGTACGAGACGAAGTCACCGCCGTCGCCGATCACCACGGCGTCGTCGGCGAGGAGCTTGCCCAGCTCGCCGTAGATCCGCATCGGGTGGATCGGGTCGGCCGCGGACTCGAGCAGGGCGGCGTCGGCGGCGATGGCGGCCGAGGCCGCCTCGGAGAGCCGGGTCACCCAGGGCGCGTAGGCCTTGGGGGACACGCCCGCTTCGGCACAGGCCGTGCCAAGCCCCCAGAACAGCAGCGAGAGGTCACCGGCGGCGGTGCCCGCGGGCTCCATGTGCGTGGTCAGCTGCGACGGCGCGTCGGCCAGGTGCACGACCTTGGCGAGCGGGGTGCCGTCCTTGCCGCCGAACCAGCCGTAGCCGAGGCGGAAGTCGATCGGGGTGCCGGCCACGATCACCAGGTCGGCCTGGGAGAACGCCGTTCCCCTGGCCCGGGTGACCAGCAGTTCGTGACCGGCGGGCAGGATGCCGCGGCCCTGGCCGTTGGGGATGACCGGCAGGCGGTATTCCTCGGCGAAGCTCCTGGCGACCTCCTCGGCGCGGTCCATCCACACGTCGGAGCCGAGCACCAGCACCGGGCGCTGGGCCTCGGCGATCAGGCGGGCGATCGCGGCCAGCGCGTCGGGGTCGGGCTCCAGCGGCGACGGGGTCAGCGTCTCGGGGGCCTCTTCGAGCGCAGGCGCGGCCGAGAAGAGGTGGTCCATGTGGAAGTCGAGGAAGACGGGACCGCGGTGCGGGGCGAGGGCGGTGCGGAAGGCCATCTCCACGTCCTGCGCGATGGAGTCGGCGCCCGAGCCGGTGAAGGCCAGCTTGGTGATCGGTGCGAACAGCGGCGGGTGGTCGATCTCCTGCAGCGCGCCCGAACCCCACCGGGACTGGGGGGCCCGGCCTCCCATGACCACGACGGGCGAGCCGTTGAAGTGCGCGGTGGCCACTCCGCTGACGCCGTTGGTGATGCCGGGTCCCGCGGTGAGCACGGCCAGCCCGGGTTTACGGGTGAGCCGCGCGGTCGCCTCGGCGGCGAAGACCGCGCTCTGCTCGTGGCGGACGTCCAGGATGGGCATCCCCTCGTGGACCGCGCCGTCGTAGAGCGGGAAGACATGTCCACCGGACAGGGTGAACATGGTCTCGATGCCGTATGCCTTGGAGATGGCGACCGCGATGTCACCTGCGTGCTTCGGAGACTCCATATCGCGCAACCTACCAGTCAGTCACTTAGCCGAACAGGGATTGTTCTCCCTGCCCAGATCCCCTCGCCTAATGCGGGCAGCACATATGGCATCCGGCTGGAGATAAGGGACCGGCATTCGTCGGCGGGAGGCTCAGAGCGTGTCGGAGAGCGCCTTGATGGGCATCTTCAGGTCCGCCAGCAGGCCGAGGTCGGCCTCGGCCGCGCGGCCCAGGGTGGTCAGGTAGTTCCCCACGATGATCGCGTTGATGCCGCCGAGCATGCCGTCGCGGGTGCCCAGGTCGCCCAGGGTCAGCTCGCGACCGCCCGCGTAGCGCAGGATCGTGCGGGGCAGCGCGAGCCTGAAGGTGGCGATCGTCCGGAGCGCCTCGGACCCCTCCAGCAGCGGGAAGGACTCGAAGGGCGTGCCGGGGCGCGGGTTGAGGAAGTTCAGCGGGACCTCGTCGGGCGCCAGCTCGCCCAGTTGCCCGGCGAACTCGGCCCGCTGCTCCCGCGTCTCGCCCATGCCCACGATGCCGCCGCAGCACAGTTCCATGCCGGCCTCGCGCACCATCAGGCAGGTGTCCCAGCGCTCCTCCCAGGTGTGGGTGGTGACGACCTTCCCGAAGTGCGACCTCGCGGTCTCCAGGTTGTGGTTGTAGCGGTGCACGCCCATCTCGGCCAGCTCGTCGACCTGTGCCTGGGTGAGCATGCCCAGCGAGCACGCGACGTTGATGTCGACCGCCTCGCGGATCGCCTTCACGCCCTGGCGGACCTGGTCCATCAGGCGCTGGTCGGGTCCCCGTACGGCGGCCACGATGCAGAACTCGGTCGCCCCGGTCGCGGCGGTCTCCCTGGCGGCCTCGACCAGAGAGGGGATGTCCAGCCAGAGGGAGCGGACCGGGGAGGAGAACTGCCCCGACTGCGAGCAGAAGTGGCAGTCCTCGGGGCAGCCGCCGGTCTTGAGGGAGACGATCCCCTCGACCTCCACCTCGGGACCACACCACTTCATCCGCACCTCGTGGGCCAGGGCCAGCAGCTCGGCCAGGCGGTCGTCCGGCAACTCCAGGCAGCGCAGGGCCTGCGCGGCGTCGAGACCACGGCCTTCCGCCAGCACCTGCGTCCTGGCGATCTCGAGGATGTCGCTCATCAAATACCTCCAGCGTGGAGATCCCGGGTGCGGCCCCGGGAAGGGGCGGGATTCCCGGCTTCCACCGGGGAGGACGTCGAGCGGTTCGGATCCGCGGTCGTGGCTACGGGGAAAGCCTAAGGGTGGTACGGAAGGCGGCGGGGTCGAAACCACCGCCCAGCGCCGGTCCCAGCCCGGAGTGGGCGGCGCGGGCGAAGGCGTCGCGCTCCAGCAGCCCGGCGCCCTCGGGAAGGGCGCCCGCCAGCGGCCGGGCGGCCAGCATCTCCAGATCCGCGACGTTGCTCCGCTCGGCGAGACCGGGCGCGACCGGCCAGGAGCCGATCACCACCCCGGCCGGCTCCAGCCCTCGGTGGGCCATCGCCTCCAGTGTCAGCGCGGTGTGGTTGAGCGTGCCCAGCCCGGCCCTGGTCACCAGGAGCACCGGCGCCGAGAGCGTCCTGGCCAGGTCGGCCAGGGTCGCGCCCTCCTCGTCGAAGCGGACGAGGAGCCCGCCCGCCCCCTCGACGATCACCAGTCGGTGTGAGTCGGCCAGCTCGCCGACCCGGTCCGCCACCCGGGCGAGGGAGACCGGCGGCAGACCGGCCAGGCGCGCCGCCGCCGCGGGGGACAGCGCGGCGGGGTACCTGGCCGACTCGAAGGTCGTCCGTACCCCGGACAGCCGGATGACGTCGTCCACGTCGCCGGGTTCGGTGTCCGACACCCCGGTCTGCGCGGGTTTCACCACGGCCACGGAGGAGCCCCGCTCCCTGGCGAGCGAGGCCACCGCCGCGGTGACGACGGTCTTTCCCACCCCGGTGTCGGTCCCGGTGACCACGAGAATGCTCATCCGTCCCAGCTTAGGTGGGTCAGGGGCGGCGCAGGCGGGTGACGAACTTGTAGCGGTCGCCCCGGTACAGGGACTGGGCCCACTCGACCGGGTTGCCGTCCGCGTCGAAGGCGTGCCTGGTGAGCAGGAGCAGCGGCAGGCCCGCGTCGACGCCGAGCACCTGCGCGTCGTACGGGGTGGCCAGCACGGTCTCGATGATCTCCTCGGCGTCGGTCAGTCGCACGTTGTACGCGTTGTACAGCGTCTCGTACAGCGAGGAGTGCATCTCCAGCTCCCGTCGCAGGCGGGGGAAACGCCGGGCCGACAGGTGGGTGGTGTCGATCGACATCGGCTCGCCGCTGGCCAGGCGTAGCCGGTGGATGCGCAGCACGCGGCCGCCGGCGTTGATGGCCAGGCGGCGGGCCAGCTGCTCGTCGGCGGTGACGTAGCTGATGTCAAGGATCTTGGTGTCGGGTTCGAGGCCGACGGTCCGCAGATCCCCGGTGTAGGAGGTCAGCTGGAGGACCTGAGCGACCTTGGGCTGTGCGACGAACGTCCCCTTGCCCTGGATGCGCACCAGGCGACCCTCGACCACGAGCTCGGACAGGGCCTGGCGCACCGTGGTGCGCGACGTCTCGAAGCGGACCGCGAGGGCTCGCTCGGGGGGCAGGGCGCTGCCTGCGGGCAGGCTCTTGGTGAGGGTGAGCAGGCTGCGCTTGACGTCGTAGTATTTCGGGATTCTCGGGGAGTCGTCGCTCACATGGTCACCTTCATCTCGGCCACGGCGGTGAGTGCACCCCTGATCACCGCTAGATCGTCGGAACTCAGATTGGCCCGTGCCGTCAACCGCAGGCAAGAGCGGCCGACCGGCACCGAGGGCGGCCGGAAGCATCCGGCGCGCACCCCGTGTTCCGCACAGATGAGGGCGGCCCGAAGTGCGATCTCGGGTGGGCCGAGCACGACGGGGACGACCGCACCCGCCGGATCGCCGCTCTCCAGGCCGAGATCGCGGGCCATAGCGGCCAGCTTCCTCGCCATGGTTCGCACGCGTCCGGGCAGTTCGGGCTGATGGTGAAGGATATCGACAGCGGCGAGTGCCGCGGCCACACTGCCGGGTGCCAGCCCGGTGTCGAAGATGAACGGCCGGCCCGTGTCCACAAGGGTTTGGATGACCTCGGACGCGCCCAGTACGGCTCCGCCCTGGGCCCCCAGGGACTTGGACAGTGTGATCGTTCTCACAATTCCCGGCTCGGCCGCCAGCCCCGCGGCGTGCACAGCGCCCTGTCCGCGCGGCCCGATGACCCCGATCGCGTGGGCCTCGTCGACGACCAGCAACGCCCCCTGCCGCACCGTCGCCGCGTGCAGTTCCGCGAGCGGGGCCAGATCGCCGTCCACGGAGAAGACCGCGTCCGTGACCACGATCGCGTGCTCCTCGTCCCGGCAGGCCAGTGCCCTCTCCACGGCGGCGACGTCCCGGTGCGGGGTGACCACGACCCGCGAGCGCGACAGCCGGCAGGCGTCCACTATCGACGCGTGGTTGCCCGCCTCGGAGACCACCAGGGCGCCCCTGCCCAGAGCCGCGACGGCGGCCAGGTTGGCCAGGTAGCCGGAGGAGAACACCAGGGCGCCCTCCGCGCCGGTGAAGGCGCACAGTCGTGCCTCCAGGCGCGCGTGCAGGGCCGTGGAGCCGGTGACCAGGCGGGAACCCGTGGAGCCGGTACCCCAGGTGCGTGTCGCCGTCACGGCCGCCTCGGCCAGCCGCTCGTCCCTGGCCAGGCCGAGGTAGTCGTTGGAGGCCAGATCGACGAGGCCGTCGTCGTCCGGTGTGCGGGCGCGCAGGGTCCGCCGCAGCCCCGCGGCGTCCCTCGTGGCCGCCGCCGTACGGAACCGGGCCAGCGGATCAGGGATCTGCTCCATAAGCGGCATCTTTTCAGCAGGACTCACCCGATTCGCGTTCGGGCCTGGAAAGAACGCATGATGCACGAGTGCCGACTCTAAGCGACCTGGCGGTTCGTCACACCGCGCTCGACGATGCGGACCTTGAGTGGATGCACTCGCTGGTCTCCGACTGGCAGCTCCTCGCGGACCTGTCCTTTGCCGACCTGATCTTGTGGATCCCGCTGAAGGACGGCTCCGGCTGGGTCGCGATCGCGCAGATGCGGCCCACCACCGGGCCGACCGTCTATCACGACGACATCGTGGGCATGATCGCGGCGAAGGGCGAACGGCCGCTGCTGGAGACCGCCTGGAACGAGCGGCGTATCTGCCGCGAGGGCGATCCGGACTGGTCGAGCGGGGTGCCGGTGCGCGAGGAGACCATTCCCGTGCGGCGGGCCGACCACTTCCTGGGCGTCATCCAGCGCTCGACGAACCTGTCCTCCGCGCGGACCCCCTCCAGGCTGGAGCTGACGTACCTGCAGAGCGCCTCCGACCTGGCCCAGATGGTGGCCGAGGGCCGCTTCCCGTTCTCCGGTGCGGAGCCGATCCTGGTCCGCTCCCCGCGGGTGGGCGACGGGCTGCTCCGGCTCGACCGGGCGGGCCGTGTCACGTACGCCTCGCCGAACGCGCTGTCGGCCTACCGGCGGCTGGGCCTCACCGCCGACCTGGTCGGTGCGGAGCTGGGCCGTACGACCGCCACGCTCTGTTATTCCGACGAGCCCATCAACGAGAACCTGATGATCGTCGCGAGCGGGCGAGAGCCCAGGGAGACGGAGGTGGAGTCGGGGGGCACCGTGGTGCAGCTGCGGGCGATCCCGCTGATCGTCGGTGGCGGAAGGATCGGCGCTCTGGTGCTCATCAGGGATGTGACCGAGCTGCGCCGCCGCGAGCGAGAGCTGATGACCAAGGACGCCACCATCAGGGAGATCCACCACCGGGTGAAGAACAACCTGCAGACGGTGGCCGCGCTGCTGCGGCTCCAGGCCAGGCGGCTGCGGCTGCCGGAGGGCAGGGAGGCGCTGGAGGAGGCGGTACGCAGGGTCGGGTCGATCGCGATCGTGCACGAGACGCTCTCCCACACGCCCGAGGAGCAGGTGGACTTCGACGACATCGCCGACAGGGTGATCGCGATGACGGGAGAGGTCGCGGCCCCGGAGACCCAGGTCGTGCCGCGCCGGGTGGGGAGCTTCGGGGTGCTGCGCTCGGAGATCGCGACGCCGCTGGCGATGGTCCTCACGGAGTTGCTGCAGAACGCGGTCCAGCACGGGCTGGCGCAGCGTCAGGGTAAGCTCCAGGTGATCGTGTCGCGCGGGGCCGAGCGGTTGGACGTGATCGTGTCCGACAACGGCAGCGGGCTGCCGGAGGACTTCGACCTGGACCAGACCACCAGTCTGGGATTGCAGATCGTACGGACCCTGGTGGTGGGCGAGTTGTCCGGGCGGCTGGCCATCGAACCGCGACAGGGCGGCGGCACCGAGGTGAGCCTGAGCATCCCCCTCCCCGCGGCCTGAGCGGCGGGGCAGGGAAACCGCGTCAGATCGAACCTCACAGCGAGGCCGTATCGTCGACCGGACCAAGGAGCGGAACATCCTTACCGCAACGCGTGGCGTCGCCGTTGACGCAACGCGAAACGGAACAAACGAAGAGGTAGGAAACCAGGTCAGAGCGCTTCACCACAACGCCACACCGGTGACCGGTCAGATGCCACCTTGGGGACGTGCCCATGCCCTACCCCAAGGGACTACCCGCGAGGCCGCGTCGGCGACTTGACTGAGGAGTGCCTGTGAGGCCGCGCCGGGGACTGGACTGAGGAGTGAAGGAGCGAAGCGGATGAACGACGAGGGAAGAAGCCGGGTCTGAGCGGCCGAACCGCGACGCGCCAGCGTCGCCATCGGCACGCGGCCGAACCGCGGCGCGTTAGCGTCGCAGTTAAACGCAATCAAACGCTACTGCGGGCGCGGGCTCGGGCCGTACGGCGCTTGAAGGCGCGTCGCTCGTCCTCGCTCAGGCCGCCCCAGACACCGGCGTCCTGCCCGGACTCCAGCGCCCACTTCAGGCATGCTTCACTGATGGTGCAAGTACGGCAGACCTGCTTCGCTTCTTCGATCTGCATCAGGGCGGGGCCGGTGTTGCCGATCGGGAAGAACAGCTCGGGGTCCACGTCACGGCAGGCAGCTCGGTGGCGCCAGTCCATGCGTCCACTCCTTAGTAAAGAGGAGCCCTTACGCGCTCCAACGGCTCACTTTGTGAAGAGTTTCACTAACCAGCGCGAACAACTCCCCGATCCGTGGTTCGGCTCGGGGCGCGTCCGCTTGATCGCCGATGGCCTGGGAGCGGGGTGCCGCTCAAAGGTCCTACGTTCCGACGTCAATATTGAGATTGTCAGCCACGCTCAGTACACGCAAGAGGTTTGGAAGAAGGTTTTGCCTGAAATGGATGTCGGATGCGTCACACAATGACGGGATGTAACGGGTTAGACCAAGACTCGTAACGCGTTAGGGATAGAGCGGAACGTTATCCTCTCAACCTCCCCCAGGTAGTCCCCGTCCAGCTGAAACGCCACGGGCCGCCCGGCACTCAGCGTGAACTCTCGCTCGTCGTGGAGCTGCACCAGATGACGGCCGGTGGGCAGAGTGTCGCGGGCGCCGATGATCTGAGGTATCAGCTGGAGCATGCTCGGCAGGCCCAGGCGCCGCAGGCCCAGCAGGTCAAGGCCGGTCTCGAAGCTCGCCCACGGGGTCGGTGAGACCGGCCGCGGGCCGATGTACGTCCAAGGTGAGGTGTTGGAGACGACGGCCATGTAGACGCCGCCGGTCGGCGGCACCTCCGGCCCCTCGACGGTCATCGCGGGGTGACGCTTGTCCGTCGACAGGTAGTGGTGTAACGCGGTGTTCACATAGCGCGCGGGCGTGGCCTTGCGGCCGGTGCCTCGCATCCCCTCGACCGCCCTGACCACCTCGGCGTCGTACCCCAGGCCACTACAGAACGTGAAATATCTAGTCTGGTCATCCCAGATCGCCTGACCGAGGCCGACGATCCGCTGCCGGCCGTCACGGATCGCCTCCAGGATCGCCCCCACCGCCTCGACCGGGCTGTTCGGCAGGCCGAGGGCCCTGACGAAGACGTTGGCGCTGCCGCCGGGAATGGCCAGCAGTGCCGGCCGGTCGACCGAACTGCCCTCGTCGCCGCCCTTTCCGTCCACCGGGTCGAGCAACCCGTTCACTGCCTCGTTGATGGTGCCGTCACCGCCCAGTACGGCCAGCACGTCGTAACCGGAGGCGTGGGCCTTGCGGGAGAGCTGTGTCGCGTGTCCCCGGTAGCCGGTCTCCTCGACGGTCAGGTTCATCGTCGCGCTCAGCGCCCTGATGAGCACATCCCTGGTCCGCTGGTTGGTCGTCGTCGCCTTCGGATTCACCAGGAGCATCGCGCGCATAATCTCAGCGTATCCGCCGGAACCCGAACTTCCGTCGAAACCCGATCTTCCGTCAAGACCTGAGCCGAGACGGCAAAGAACGGTGTGGCGCCCCCCGGCGATAGGGTTGACACCGTGTCGAACCGTCCGATGACCCTCACCGTCGCCGCCGCCGTCATGGCGGTGGAAGGTGCCACCGCTCTGCTCCTCGGCGGCTACGTCGGCGTGGAGACCGTGATCGGCCGGCCGTCCGACCTGATGACCTCGATCGCCGTCGCGGTGTCCGGGATCATCATCGGCGCGGCCCTGCTCTGGGTCGGATGGGGCATGATCCTCGCCGAGCGGTGGGCCCGGAGTCCGGGCGTGCTGACGCAGATCTTCGCCATCCCGATCTCGGTCACGCTGATCCAGTCCGACCAACTGGTGATCGGCATCTCGCTGATCACCCTGGTGGTGATCGGACTGGTCACGCTACTGTCTCCGCCGACGACGCACGCCCTCTACGGGGACCAGGACTAGGCACGTGCCCACCGGGGCCGGTCAGACGGGGCCTCGCCGCGTTGTCACAGGTCACCGCGGCACACCGCGGTTCCCTCCGCCGCCTTATACGAGGCACCACCTGACCGATCCTCGCAGGCAGGCCCTAGTCGTCCACGGTCAGGCCCTCGCGGAGCTGGGCGAGTGTCCTGGCGAGCAGCCGGGACACGTGCATCTGCGAGATGCCGAGCTCGGTGGCGATCTGGGACTGTGTCATGTTGCCGAAGAAACGCAGCAGCAGGATTCGCTTCTCGCGCGGAGGCAGCCGCTCCAGCAGGGGCTTGAGCGACTCGCGGTACTCGACGCCCTCCAGGGAGTCGTCCACGATGCCGAGGGAGTCGGCCACCGCCGGCGCGTCGTCGTCGCCGGAGTCGGGCGCGTCGAGGGAGACCGTGGAGTAGGCGTTGGCCGACTCCAGCCCTTCGAGCACCTCCTCCTCGCTCATCTTCAGGAACGTGGCCAGCTCGGCCACGGTCGGCGCGCGTCCCTCCCGCTGGGAGAGCTCGCTGATCGCCTTGGTGAGCGAGAGCTTCAGCTCCTGCAGCCGGCGCGGCACACGGACCGCCCAGCCCTTGTCACGGAAGTGACGTTTGATCTCGCCGACGATCGTCGGGGTGGCGTAGGTGGAGAACTCCACGCCGCGGCCGAGATCGAAACGGTCGATCGACTTGATCAGACCGATGGTCGCGACCTGTGTGAGGTCGTCCAGCCACTCGCCCCGGTTGCGGAACCGGCGGGCGAGATATTCGACGAGGGGCAGGTGGAGCTCGACGAGCTCGTCACGGATGCGCTGGCGCCGGGGGTCGTCGGAGGTCAACTCCACCAGCTCTGCGAAGAGCAGGCGCGCACGCACCCGGTCGGGCACCGCGTGGTCGCTGGCGGCCATGGCACGAGTCCTTTCCGTCACGCCGGCCTCGCCGCGCCTCGGCGCTTGCGGAGGACGATCGCCATACGGTCGGGGGAGTCGGTTACGGCATCCACATCATCAGCCAGGGCGGTGAGCACCATCCACGCGAAATCGTCGCGCTTCGGGGGGGTGCTTCCCACCGTGCTGACCTCGACCCGCACCTTCATCAACTGCCCGGTGAGTTCGAACTCGGCGGTCAGATCGGTGCCGGGGACGGCCTGGGTCAGCAGCATCGCACACGCCTCATCGACCGCGATCCGTAGATCCTCGATCTCGTCCAGCGTGAAGTCCAGCCGTACGGCAAGTGCGGCTGTCGCCGTACGCAGCACGGACAGATAAGCACTCGTTGCCGGCAGCCGGACGCTCACCACGTCACGGATCCCGCCCATGCCGACCGCGGGCGCCTCGGTGTGTTCGGTCACGTTCCTCCTCGCAGAGTCGCTGACTGCAACCTACAGCCCTGAGACGGTGGTTGGCCCATTTGGACTCGCGATCGGGGCGATTTGACTGTATTGATTACGAAGCTAGCGCGTGTCGTGTAGATGGCGACGCCGGCGCGTCGCGGTTCGGGCCTGCCTATGGCGACGCTGGCGCGTCGCGGTGAGGCCGCTCTTGTCCGGCTCCTTCCCTCGTCGAGGGAGGTCGTTCGTTCCTCACGAGTTGCCGGCGACGCTGCGCGTCGCGGTTCGGCCGCTGGGATCCGGCTCCTTCCCTCGTCGATCGGGGCCGCTCGTTCCTCACGGCCCCGCTCTCCTCAGTCCAGTCCCCGGCGCGGCCTCACGGCCACGCTCTCCTCAGTCCAGTCGCCGGCGCGGCCTCACGGGTAGTCCCTCAGGGGAGGGCATGGGGCACGTCCCAAGGATGCTGCTTGGGGCGGGTTGACGGCACGTCTGCGCGGAGGTTCCTGGGGCTCTCCGGTCCGGATCAAGGGGGGTCCGGGAACTCCTTGATCCGGATTGCCGGCGCTTCCTCATGAGTTGCCGGTGATGCTGGCGCGTCGCGGTGAGGCCGCTGGGATCCGGCTCCTTCCCTCGTCGAGCGGGGTCGCTCGTTCCTCGCGAGTTGCCGGCGACGTCGGCGCGTCGCGGTGAGGCCGCTGGGATCCGGCTCCTTCCCTCGTCGAGGGAGGTCGCTCGTTCCTCGCAACCTCCCTCTCCTCAGTCCAGTCCCCGGCGCGGCCTCACGGCCCGTTCTCCTCGGTCCAGTCGTCGGCGCTTCCTCACGGGTTGGTCGTGAGGATTTTAGGCGGCCTTGGTCTCCCAGAAGATCTTGGAGATCTCGTCGATCTTGCCCAGCAGCTCGTCGGCCTTGGCGACGTCGACGGTGCCCTTGCCGCCGGCCGCGCCCGCGAGCTTGGTGGCCTCCCAGAACAGCTGGTGCAGCTGCGGGTAGGTCTCCAGGTGCGGGGGCTTGAAGTAGTCGGTCCACAGCACCCACAGGTGGTGCTTGACCAGCTCGGCCCGCTCCTCCTTGATGGAGAGCGCACGGGAGCGGAACACCGGGTCCTCGTTTCCGGCGTACTTCTCCATGATGGCCTTGACGGACTCGGCCTCAATGCGGGCCTGGGCCGGGTCGTAAACGCCGCAGGGCAGGTCGCAGTGCGCCGACGCGATGTGCCTGGGGCGCAGAAGTCGTGCGAGCATCGGAAATCCTTCCTTGATGCCATGTTCAGAATGGTCCGGTTAACGACCTTACTCGTCTCCGAATGCCCGTGTGGGAGGGGGTTACGCTCGATGAGAGTACGTGTCGCAGGGGACTCGATGCTGCCCGCGCTGCGGTCCGGTGACTGGCTCTGGGTACGGCGCGGAGCGGTGGTGAGGCCCGGGGATCTGGTCGTCGCCCGGCTGCCCTCCGACCCCGCCGTGCTCATCGTCAAACGTGCGGTCTGGGAGGCGGACGGCGGCTGGTGGCTGGAGAGCGACAACCAGCGCGCTTCAGGCAGGCGCGACAGCTGGGACTTCGGCGCGCTGCCTCCGTCGTCGATCGTCGGCCGGGTGGTGCTGCGCTACTGGCCGACCTTCTGGCGGGCCCGGTAGGCGGCGACGTTGGCACGGCTGGCGCACCGCTCCGAGCAGTACCGGCGCGACCGGTTGGAGGAGGTGTCGAGGTAGGCCCTGCGGCAGGGCGGCGCCTGGCAGAGGCCGAGCCGGTCGACGCCGAGATCGGTGATCATGGTGGCGAGTCCCATCACCGCTCCCACGGCGTACTGGTCGGCCATCCGGCCACCCTCGGTGAGGTGCAGATGCCAGCGCTCGCCGTCGTGCCCGGAGATCTGTGGCTGGACCGGGTGGTGGATCAGTAGCGAGTTGAGCCGGTCGACCACCGCCTCCTCGTCGCCCGCCTCGGCGGTCTCGAACACGACCATCAGCTCTTCGCGCAGGTCGCGCAGGGCTTCCAGGTCGCTTCTGGTGATGCGGCAGCCGGGCCGGTAGCGACCGCCCTCTTCCAGGAGCGCGCGCAGCCCTTCGAGACCGGTCAGTCGGTCGGGGCTGTTGATCAGTAGTACGGCCAGCTCCGCGTAGGAGGTCAGGTCCATCTGGGGATCCGTCAATGTAAGAGGTGGCATGGACTTCGAGTATTACACGGTGTGGTGAGGTTAACACCGGGACGACGAAAGTATGAGGTACCTGCCCGTGGTGACAGTCTCAACATGTGGCACAATCGAGCGACGGGTGACCCCCGAACCCTCCAGGCGACCGTGCTCAGTGAAGTAGGCCCCGAGCGGCTACAGAAGCCGGGGACAGGCTTCCCGCGGCCGTCTCAGAAGGAACTATCCGTCTGCCTGACTGAACTACAGGGGTCGCTGTGGCCACCATGCCATCTTCCATCTCTCTCGAAGCTCTCGAAGCCCTGGATCTGGATCCGGCCTTCGCCCTGCACCGCGGGGGCAAGCTGGAGGTCCGCTCCACGGTCCCGGTCCGCAACGCCGACGACCTGGCACTCGCCTACACACCTGGCGTGGCCAGAGTCTGCAGCGCGATCGCCGAGAAGCCCGAGCTCGCCAAGGACTACACCTGGATCTCCAACGTGGTCGCCGTCGTCTCCGACGGCACCGCGGTGCTCGGTCTCGGAGACATCGGGCCTGCCGCCGCCATGCCGGTCATGGAGGGCAAGGCCCTGCTGTTCAAGCAGTTCGCGAATGTCGACGCGGTGCCCATCTGCCTGGACTGCACCGACGTGGACGAACTGGTCGAGACGGTCGTCCGGCTCGCCCCCTCCTTCGGGGGGATCAACCTTGAGGACATCAGCGCCCCCCGCTGTTTCGAGGTCGAGGCGCGTCTCCGCGAGATCCTCGACATCCCCGTCTTCCACGACGACCAGCACGGCACCGCGATCGTCGCGCTGGCCGCGCTGAAGAACGCGGCGCGGCTGACCGGTCGCTCGCTGGGCGATCTGCGGGCCGTGGTCGCCGGTGCCGGTGCCTCCGGGATCGCGGTCAGCCGGATCCTGCTCAACGCGGGCATCGGTGACATCGCGGTGGCCGACTCCAAGGGCGTCATCCACCAGGGCCGCGACGGGCTCAACCCGGTGAAGGAGGCCCTGGCGCGCGACAGCAACAGGGCGGGCCTGCACGGTTCCACCGAGCAGGCGCTGGCCGGGGCCGACGTGTTCATCGGGCTGTCCGGCTCGACGGTCTCGGAGGAGGCCATCGCGTCGATGGCCTCCGGTTCGATCGTCTTCGCGCTGTCCAACCCGACGCCCGAGGTGCGGCCGGAGGTCGCGCGCAAGTACGCGCAGGTGGTCGCGACCGGCCGTTCCGACTTCCCCAACCAGATCAACAACGTGCTGGCCTTCCCCGGCGTCTTCCGCGGGGCGCTCGACGTCCGCGCCACCACGATCACCGAGAACATGAAGGTCGCCGCCGCCGAGGCGCTGGCCGGGGTGGTCGGGGACGACGATCTGTCGGCCGACTACGTGATCCCCAGCCCGTTCGACGAGCGCGTCGCCCCGGCGGTCGTCGCCGCCGTCTCCGAGCAGGCCCGTGCCGACGGGGTCGCCCGTCTCTAGATCGCGACAGCCCAGGCGGCGCGGCAGGCGAACTCGCCATCCGGCCGAAGTACGATCACGCCCACCAGGCGCACGACCGAACGCCCCTCGCCCGACCGGCGGGGGGCGTTCCTGGTCTCCAGGGACGCCGGTATCCGTCGCGCGTCGCGTTACGGAAAGTACCTGTGCTCACAGGGCCGGTACGCGTGTACGAGTGGATCACGCACGCTGTCGGCCTGCCCGGCCTTGGAAAGGGAGCGGCGCTGCCGCCAGGACTCGCTCTCACGGCCCTGCGGCGGAGGCCGGGGTCTTCATCGCGGGGGAAAACGGGGCGAGGAGCCTGCACCGGTGAGAATCCGGTGGGAATGGCCGAAGGGGCCCGGCTGGTGCCGGACCCCTTCGGGTGAAGCTGGTGGAGCAGGTGAGCCTTGAGGTTTGGACGCTCAGGCTCGGGTGATCTCAAGCAGCTACTACTACTTGTAGATCGAGCCGGACCACACGTTGGCGGCCTTGCTGTAGACCGTCTGGGTCTCACCGTCGAAGTACGGCGAGGTGATCAGGTCGTAGCGGCCGTTGTTGTCCTGGTCACCGAAGAGGCTGGTGACACCGTTGACGTAGCCGAGACGCTTGGCGTTGCTGTACTTGGCGAGCCAGGGGCCACCGTCGGCGCCGGGGGTGAAGGAGCTCTTCAGGCCGATGTGCTCCTCGACCTTGTGAGCGGCCGACACGTAGGTCTTGCCGGAGGTCTTGCCGTAGGTCCACTTCGGCGTAACGCCGGTGTAGGCCTTGTTGCCGTCGGGGTGCGCGTCGGCCGGGTAGCCGAACACGAACACCGTCTGCTGCGGCTTCTGGTTCCAGGTGAAGCCCTGGCCACCGACGTTGTCGCCCAGGCGGCCGACGTCCTTGATGAAGCCGTCGACGATGAAGTAGGTCTCGACCCAGTACTTGGTCTGAGCGGTCGCCTTGACCCACTTCTTCAGGAAGAAGCGCTGCTTGGTCCAGCCGATGACCTGGCCGTCCTTCTTGACCTCGAGCAGCTCGCCGAGGAACTTGCCCTCGGCCTTGTCAGCCTGGAGCTGCTTGTACTCCTCGAGGCTGATGTCGACGACCTGGCTCAGGCCAAGGAACTTCGCGTTGTTGTCGTAGTTGTCAGGCGCGGCCGCGTAGACCGACTTGGTGACCTCGGCGCCGACCAGCTTGACGCCGCCCTTGCCCTCGTCGGTCAGGTACGGCTTCACGGTCTCGACCGAGTTGACCTCGGCCGGCTTGGCAACCGTCTCGACCTTGGGGTCGACAGCCTTGGACTTGAACGGGCCGTTCTCACCGTACTTCTCAACGCCGGCGGTGTACTCGTCGGCGGTGATGGCCTTCTCCTGGACGAACTTGGCACCCTCGTGAGCGGCGTACTCCTTGCCGGTCACCTGGGTGGCCTTGCCGCCACCGATCTGCACACCGTTGTAGACGGTCACGAACGCGTAGTCGCGGTCGCGGTCGTTGTAGACGGAGTAGTCGTAGTGGGTGAAGGCGGTCTTACCGACGTAGATGCCGTACGGGGTCTTGCCCTGGTAGTAGCCGGGGACGAAGACCCAGTTGTCCATGACGCTGGCGTTCTTGCTGTCGTCGTAGACGCAGTGACCGGCGGTCGCGACCAGGTTGCGGTACTTGCCCTGGATCGAGGTGGCCGAGCACCACTTCAGGTCGCCCTCGGA
Source organism: Streptosporangium sp. NPDC002544 (assembly GCF_040295965.1). Lineage (NCBI taxonomy): Bacteria > Bacillati > Actinomycetota > Actinomycetes > Streptosporangiales > Streptosporangiaceae > Streptosporangium > Streptosporangium sp. NPDC002544. The sequence goes on from NZ_JBEOWJ010000005.1 coordinate 40,406, forward strand.
GTCGACGAAGAACACCTTGCCGATGGTCTTGGGCAGGTTGATGTTCTTGACCTTGGCGGCGGTCTTCTTCTCTTCGCCGATCGGGGCAACAACACCGGGCTTGCCGTCGGGGGTGTAGCCGCCGCTGGCGTTCAGCTTCGCCGTGGCCTTGGTCTCCCAGGTGTAGGGAGTCGCCTTGGCCAGGTTGTTGGTGTGCTCGTTGGCGCCGAGCCAGAACTTCGCGACCGCGAGCGCCGAGGGGGCGTCCTTGGCCATGGTGTCGTAGGCCCAGTCCGGAGCAGCGTTGGCGGTGCCGGCCAGACCAGCGGCCAGCAGACCGGTGGCCAGAATGGCGCCACCGGCGGGGAGGAGGATGCGCTTCAAGGGAACTCCTTGGTCTGATGTGGAACGCTTCTTGCGTCCCATGCGTCAGTAAAGGGAATGCCAGAAACATACAGCGCCGATCTTGAACACCGGAAGCCGCTTTGAGGATCAAAGAGGTCCTTGATCGCGTCGATGCTGTTTTGTGATGTTTAGGCACCCCTGAAGCTGTTGTTGAAGTTGGGGGTTGAGCGCCATGTTTACGCAGATAGACATGGGGTTGTTGTGAAAGTTGCCGATGTGGCGTGAGTGGAGCGGTACGTTCGGTTACCGGTTGAATGTGACTCAGATCACATCAAGTTGATGGCACCGATTCCGCGAGAGACACGTCTAACGGGCCGGCGATTCGGGATGCGGGGGTCCGGAGGGTCGAGCGGCACGCGGGGCGGATGCCAGGAACGCACGAGAGCCTCTCGCAGAGGCTTGATCCTTTTGCTGCCGGGCTCCCCGCCGGGGTGGGGAAAGAAAGCCCCTGCGGGAGGCTCCTTCCCTTCTGGTGGCTCACGTGGCGTCGCGCGGCTGAGGCGGCTCGCGGGCCAGGTGTATCGCCCCGCGAGGTTGGGAACACGGCCGGCGGGTGGCTTGCCTGCGAGCGCCGTGTGCCCTCGGCGGTGGTTGCAGGCGTGCGGCCATTGGCTGTAGCCGACTTTTGAGCGGTTCTTGCGGCCGGCTTGGCGGCCGAGGACCTTGTGGCCGCAGCGATGTCCCCTGAGGAGGTGCCGCTGCGGGGGCGGCGAGCACCAGTACGGCGCCGGCGCCGGCCACGCCGAGCAGAACAACGACACCGAGGAAGCCGAGCGCCACACCGGCCCAGGCTCCGCGCGCCGGCCGCTCGCGCTTTCCCCAGAACAGGCCCAGCGCCAGGATGAACAGCGGCTCCGTGGCGATCAGTACCCCGGCAAGTCCGGAAGACACCGTGCGCTCGCCCACCGCGATGAGCGTGACCGGCGCCGCCACCTCCACCATGGCCGGCAACAGCAGCAGACGCCATCGCTCGCGCAGGAGCCGGGGCAGGCCGCGCCGCCACGCCGGCGGCAGCAGGACCAGCGCCCCCAGCGCGACGCGTCCCGTCACCACGCTCACCGGCCCCATGCCCTCCAGCGCCACGTTGATCAGGAGGTACGGCACCCCCCCACAGCACAGATGTCGTGAGGAACAGCAGCAGGCCACGGCGGCTCATCGGTAACTCCACGGCGTCGAAGGGAGGCGATCGCGGGATCTCCGGCCTCGGGCGTCGCCGAGCTCCTTGCCGGAACGGACAGTCGGGCCGAGGGCCGGATCCTCATCGGCCGGTTGCCGAGCTTCCCTGCCTGCGGCGCCACAACGTCGAAGGGCCCGGCATGTGCCGGGCCCTTCGGTATCTATGTGAAGCCGGTGTTCGCTTCCACGACCCCGGTGGGAATGGCCGAAGGGGCCCGGCTGGTGCCGGACCCCTTCGGGTGAAGCTGGTGGAGCAGGTGAGCCTTGAGGTTTGGACGCTCAGGCTCGGGTGATCTCAAGCAGCTACTACTACTTGTAGATCGAGCCGGACCACACGTTGGCGGCCTTGCTGTAGACCGTCTGGGTCTCACCGTCGAAGTACGGCGAGGTGATCAGGTCGTAGCGGCCGTTGTTGTCCTGGTCACCGAAGAGGCTGGTGACACCGTTGACGTAGCCGAGACGCTTGGCGTTGCTGTACTTGGCGAGCCAGGGGCCACCGTCGGCGCCGGGGGTGAAGGAGCTCTTCAGGCCGATGTGCTCCTCGACCTTGTGAGCGGCCGACACGTAGGTCTTGCCGGAGGTCTTGCCGTAGGTCCACTTCGGCGTAACGCCGGTGTAGGCCTTGTTGCCGTCGGGGTGCGCGTCGGCCGGGTAGCCGAACACGAACACCGTCTGCTGCGGCTTCTGGTTCCAGGTGAAGCCCTGGCCACCGACGTTGTCGCCCAGGCGGCCGACGTCCTTGATGAAGCCGTCGACGATGAAGTAGGTCTCGACCCAGTACTTGGTCTGAGCGGTCGCCTTGACCCACTTCTTCAGGAAGAAGCGCTGCTTGGTCCAGCCGATGACCTGGCCGTCCTTCTTGACCTCGAGCAGCTCGCCGAGGAACTTGCCCTCGGCCTTGTCAGCCTGGAGCTGCTTGTACTCCTCGAGGCTGATGTCGACGACCTGGCTCAGGCCAAGGAACTTCGCGTTGTTGTCGTAGTTGTCAGGCGCGGCCGCGTAGACCGACTTGGTGACCTCGGCGCCGACCAGCTTGACGCCGCCCTTGCCCTCGTCGGTCAGGTACGGCTTCACGGTCTCGACCGAGTTGACCTCGGCCGGCTTGGCAACCGTCTCGACCTTGGGGTCGACAGCCTTGGACTTGAACGGGCCGTTCTCACCGTACTTCTCAACGCCGGCGGTGTACTCGTCGGCGGTGATGGCCTTCTCCTGGACGAACTTGGCACCCTCGTGAGCGGCGTACTCCTTGCCGGTCACCTGGGTGGCCTTGCCGCCACCGATCTGCACACCGTTGTAGACGGTCACGAACGCGTAGTCGCGGTCGCGGTCGTTGTAGACGGAGTAGTCGTAGTGGGTGAAGGCGGTCTTACCGACGTAGATGCCGTACGGGGTCTTGCCCTGGTAGTAGCCGGGGACGAAGACCCAGTTGTCCATGACGCTGGCGTTCTTGCTGTCGTCGTAGACGCAGTGACCGGCGGTCGCGACCAGGTTGCGGTACTTGCCCTGGATCGAGGTGGCCGAGCACCACTTCAGGTCGCCCTCGGAGTCGACGAAGAACACCTTGCCGATGGTCTTGGGCAGGTTGATGTTCTTGACCTTGGCGGCGGTCTTCTTCTCTTCGCCGATCGGGGCAACAACACCGGGCTTGCCGTCGGGGGTGTAGCCGCCGCTGGCGTTCAGCTTCGCCGTGGCCTTGGTCTCCCAGGTGTAGGGAGTCGCCTTGGCCAGGTTGTTGGTGTGCTCGTTGGCGCCGAGCCAGAACTTCGCGACCGCGAGCGCCGAGGGGGCGTCCTTGGCCATGGTGTCGTAGGCCCAGTCCGGAGCAGCGTTGGCGGTGCCGGCCAGACCAGCGGCCAGCAGACCGGTGGCCAGAATGGCGCCACCGGCGGGGAGGAGGATGCGCTTCAAGGGAACTCCTTGGTCTGATGTGGAACGCTTCTTGCGTCCCATGCGTCAGTAAAGGGAATGCCAGAAACATACAGCGCCGATCTTGAACACCGGAAGCCGCTTTGACAGGGAAGAGGCGGGTCTGGAGCGTCGAGACCATTTCGTGATGTTTAAGTGGCTTTGCTGTCGATGCTGTAACCAAAACTTGCTCAAGGTGTTTGCGCAGCTAGACATGATGTTGGGATGAAAGTGACAAGTGTGGCGTGAGTGCCCGCTTACCATGAGCAACCATCGCTATGTGATGCAGATCACATCAAGTTGATGGCACCGATTCCGTCGCGGACACGTCTAACGCCCCCCTCAAGGTCCGATCCGGCTTTCGCGCCACCTCGCGGCCCGGCTTCCGGCTCCCCGAACCGGGCCCTTCCCGCCCCGGAAACGGGGGCGGGACCCGGCGCGTGGCGCCGGGTCCCGCTGGTGGTTCAGGAACTTCGAAGGTGCGCGAGCTACTTGTAGAGCTCGCCGTTCGGACCGACGATCCTGCCGGACCACACGTTGGCGGCCTTGCGGTAGATCTCGGCGGTCTCACCGTCGAAGTACGGCGAGGTGATCAGGTCGTAGCGGTCGTTCTGGTCCTGGTCGCCGAAGAGGCTGGTGACACCGTTGACGTAGCCGAGACGCCTGGCGCTGCTGTACTGCGTCAACCACGGGCCGCCGTCGGCGCCCGGAGTGAAGGCGCCCTTGAGGCCGACGTGCTCCTCGACCTTCTCCGCCGCGGAGACGTACTCCTTGCCCGACGTCTTGCCGTACAGGTACTTGGGGGTCACGCCGCTGTAGGGCCTGTCGCCGTCGGGGTGCGGAGCGGCGGGGTAGCCGAAGACGTAGACGGGCTTTCCGGTCTTCTGGTTCCAGGTGAAGCCCTGGCCGCCGACGTTGTCACCCAGGCGACCGACATCCTTGGAGAGCAGGATGTAGTAGTGCGAGCCGCGCGACCACTTGGGACCGCTGAACCCCGCGTACTCGGCCTTGGTGACCTGCTTGACGCCGTTGAAGGCGACTCCGTTGTAGACGGTGACGAAGGCGTAGTCCTTGTCGTAGTCCTCGTAGTTGGCGAAGTCGTAGTGCGTCCACGCCGACTTGCCGACGTAGATGCCCCACGGGGTCTTGCCCTGGTAGTAGCCGGGGACGAAGACCCACTTGTCGAGGGTGTCGCTGTTGCTGCCGGGGTCGTAGACGCAGTGGCCGGCCGTGGCGACCAGGTTGCGGTACTTGCCCTGGATCGAGGTGGCCGAGCACCACCGGTACTGCCCGTTGACGACGAAGAACACCTTGCCGATGGTCTTGGGCAGGTTGACGTTCTTGGCGAGCGACGGGGTGGGCTTCTGGGAACCGGTCGGGCCGACGCTGCCGGGACTGCCGTCGGGGGAGAAACCGCCGCCGACCTTCATCTTCGGGGCACCGGGGTCCGCGTTGTAGACGGTCGCCTTCTTGAGGGCGGCGAAGTTCGAGGCCGCCCAGAAGTTGATGACCGAGACCGCCGAGGAGTTGTTCCCGGCCATCGGGTCGGTCGCCCAGCCGGGGGCGGCCTGGGCGGTGCCCGCCAGGGGGCCGACCAGGGTGGTGGCCAGCAGGGCGGTGGCGGCTGCGGCGCCACCGAGGGGAAGAAGAGAGTGCTTCAAAAGACGAGCTCCTTGCGCTGCAACGTTCCCGGACGTCCGGGAACTGCGGGACGACAAGCTACGAACCTATGCAGGGATCGCCGGGCCAAACGTCGTCTAAGCCTCTCTTAAGCCTCTCTTAAGGCGGCTTTATGTTCGGGGTGCCTGCTGGGTGGCCGCCCAGTGATAGGCGGCGTAGGTCGCCGCGATGAAGTACGGGGAGGAGATCCTGTCGTACCTGCGGTCGGTGTCGGTGTCCCAGGCGAAGCTGTTGACGCCGTTGAGGTAACCGAGCGCGGTCCTGTTGTCGTAGAAGATCAGCCAGGGGCCACCGCTCGCACCGTTGGTGAATCCGCAGGTCAGAGCAATACCCTGCTCGACCAGGCGAGCGGGGGCCCGCACCTTCTCGGTGCGCCCGTCGCACGACTTGAGCCGCTGGCCGTCGTAGGGCCTGCTGCCGTCGGGGTGCGGGGCGGCGGGGTAGCCGAAGGCGAGGGTGAACAGACCGGTGCCCCGGTTGGTCGCCAGGCCCTGCCCGCCGACGTTGTCCTCCAGGCTTCCGACACCCTCCATCTCGTAGGTGCCGGCGGTCTTACCCGCCTTCCACCTGAAGCCGTCGTGCACGGTGACGAACGCGTAGTCGTAGTCGTAGTCACCCCTGCCGACGAAGTCCTCGTGCAGGTTGAGCGAGTGGCCGACATAGATCCCGTACGGGGTGTTGCCCTTGTCGTAGCCGGGGATGAAGATCCAGTACTCGGCCTGACTGCCCGTCTTGGCGTCGTAGGCGCAGTGTCCGGCCGTCGCGACCAGGTTGTGGTTGGCCGCCGCCACCGAGGAGGCGGAACACCAGTAGTCCTTGTTGCCGATCCGGAAGAACACCTTGCCGACGGTCAGCGGGGAGCCGCCGGAACCCGGAGCCCGCTTCTTCGGGAGGGTGGGCCTGACCAGCGGCGCGGCCCCCCCGGGCTTGGCGGCGCTCTTCCCGCCGCCGGCCGCGGTGGTGGTGGTCTCCTCGGTCATGGCCGTCGTGCCGCCCGCCTCCCCGGCGGCGGCGGCCGTGGCGCTTCCGGCCGTGGCGCTTCCGGTGGCGGTGTTTCCGGCGGTGGGGGACGGCGAGGTGGTGGTGGTGCCGGATTTCCCCCCGGGTGTCGCGGGCACCCCGGGTGTCGCGGGCACGTTGTCCATGGCCTGCTTGAGCCTGGCCGGGCTCCAGTACTCCGCGATCCGCCGCATGTCGGCGACGCTCTTGGTCAGCGGGATCGAGGTGATGCCGCTGGGCACCGTGTTCAGCGGACCCGCCGCGGCGCTCCCGGCGAACGCCGACGTCATGGTCACACAGGCGGCGATCAGCGCCCCAAGTGTGGCCGTGAGCCGCCGTACGCGGGAGGACATGAGGGGGATTCCTTTCGGAGGGCCGGAGTTTCGGAGGGCTACCAGGGATGCAAGGGGTGATTTTTCCAGATCAACTTGGTTTTGGGCAGTTCGCTGGACCGATCCGCTCATGCTCCGTTATCTGGTCAGTGTGCCCGAGGGTGTATAAGCACCCCGTGAAGCTGCGGAAAGGGCCCGGTGTGCACCGGGCCCTTCCTGCTTCACACAGCCTGCGTCCTAGGCCGGGAGCTTCCCGGTCCAGAGGTTGGCCGCGTGCTTGTAGATGCCGTACGTCTCACCGTTGAAGTACGGGGTGGTGACGCGGTCGTAGCGGCCGTTCTTGTCGCTGTCGACGGTCAGGCTCACCACACCGTTGAGGTAGCCGGTCCGCTTGCTGTTCTTGTACTGCAACAGGAAGGGGCCGCCGCTGGCACCGGGAGTGAAGGCGCACTTGATCGCCTGGTGCTCCTCGGCCTTGTAGGCCGCGACGACGGGCGCGGCGACGGTCGTGCCGTAGCACCACTTCTGGGTGTGACCAGAGTACGGCTTGTCGCCGTCCAGGTGGGCCGAGGTCGGGTAGCCGAACGTGAAGACCTTCTTGCCCAGCTTCTGGTTCCAGGCGAAGCCCTGGCCGCCGACGTTGTCGCCGAGGCGTCCCGCGTCAGCGAGGAGCACCACGAAGAATCTCGTGTAGTAGTAGAGCTCCTTCACGCTGGTCTTGACCCATTTCTTCACGAAGAACCGGGTCTTGTACCAGGCGATCTCGTTGCCGTTGACGTCCTTGGTGGCTTCAAGCTTGCCGAGGAAGTTGCCCTCGGCCTTCTGCTTGACCAGCTCCCGGTACTCCTCCTGGCTGATGGCCACCTTGCCCTTGTCGTCGCTGAAGCGCTCGAACTTGGCATGGTTGTCCAGGCCGTTGGGGGCGGCCTTGTAGGCGCTCTCGACGACCTCGACCGCCGTCAGCTTGACGCCTCCCCGGCCGTCCTTGACGTACTCCTCGATGTACTTCTCGGCGTCGGCGGGCTTGGCGACGGTCTCGACCTTGGGGTCGGCCGACTTCTTCCAGTAGGGCCCGCTCTCGCCGTACTTCTCGATCCCCGCCTCGTACTCGGTCTTGGAGATCTCCTTGTCCTCGGTGTACTTGTGCCCCTTGGTGGCCGCGTACGTGGGCGCGGTCACCTCCTTGACACCGGTCTGCTTGATGCCGTTGTAGACGTTGACGAAGGCGTAGTCGTAGTCGTAGTCCTCGTAGACCGTGAAGTCGTCGTGGGTGTTGACCTTGGCGCCGACGTAGATGCCCCAGGGAGCCTTGCCCTGGTAGTAGCCCGGAATGAAGACGAAGTTACTGAACGGCTTGTTCGTGTCGGTGTCGTAGACGCAGTGGCCGGCGGTGGCGACCAGGTTGCGGTACTTCGACTGCACGGAGCTGCCGGAGCACCAGCGCTCCTGACCCTTGTTGTCGACGAAGAAGACCTTGCCGACGGTGATCGGGAGGTTCACGTTCCGCGACTTGCCGGCGGACTTGCCGCCCTCGCCGGTGGGGGCGACGACGCCGGGCTTGCCGTCGGCGGCCGCCCTGGCGGCGCCGGTCTTGTTCAGCTTCGCCGAGACGGTGGAGTCGGAGAGGTAGGTCTTCGCCGACTTCAGCTTCGAGGCGGTCCAGTAGCCCGCGATGGCCTTCGCGTTACCGGAGGGGGTGAGCGCCGTCGACTTGATGTCGGGGTCGGCGGTGCTCGCCTGGGCGGTGGCGGGGAGGGAGGCGCCGATCATCGCGGCTGCCGCGAGGGCACCGCCGAGGGGAAGGATCAGGCGCTTGGCTCGGGGGTTCAATGAAGCTCCTTCTTTGTCATGGATCACTCGGGACGCGATCCACGCATGCGTAAAGAGACAAGAGGTGACCGTACTCGGCAAAGATGGGGTAAAGGGCTACAAAACGGGCAAGAGTCTGGACCGATATGATTTCGTTACCAAATTCATGGAACCGGAAATCTGTTCCACCCGTCTGATCTTCCCTTGCTTGATCGAGAGATCTCGTACGGCTCATTTGGGCGTGTGAACTGCGGAAACGCCGAGACTGGTCGTTGTCCTGACGGTGGGTGTCCCTCGTCTCCGGAACGTTCCGGGGAGGAGGGGCCGTGGCCGCCGATACGAGCAGGGGCCCGATCCTGAGACCGGGCCCCTCGTCGTTCCTCACGAGTTGCCGGCGACGCTAACGCGTCGCGGTGAGGCCGCTCTTGTCCGGCTCCTTCCCTCGTCGAGCAGGGCCGTTCGTTCCTCACGACCCCGCTCTCCTCAGTCCAGTCCCCGGCGCGGCCTCACGGCCCCGCTCTCCTCAGTCCAGTCGCCGGCGCGGCCTCACGAACTGCTGGCGACGCTGCGCGTCGTGCGGGTCAGTCGGTCCAGCGGTTGGCCGCGGCCTTGTAGACCTTGTAGGTGTCGCTGTTGAAGTACGGCGAGGAGATCTTGTCGTACCGGTCGTTCTTGTCGGTGTCCCAGGCGATGCTGTTGACGCCGACCAGGTAGCCGGTCCGGCTGGAGCTCTTGTACTTGTAGAGCCACGGGCCGCCGCTCGCGCCCGCGGTGAAGGCGCACTTGAAGCCGATGTGCTCCTGGACGTTGTACTTCGGCGCGGCCGGCATGGCGCCGGTCTTGCCGTAGCACCACTTCATCGTGCGGCCGGAGAAGGGCTTGTCGCCGTCGGGGTGCAGTCCGGCCGGGTAGCCGAAGGCGAAGACCGTGTTCTTGATCTTCTGGTTCCAGGCGAAGCCCTGGCCGCCGACGTTGTCGCCGAGCCGCCCGACCTTCTTGATGATCGGGTGCCACTTGCCGTCCTTGTCCTTCTCCCAGTTCACCTTGAACCCGGAGTGGACGTTGACGAAGGCGTAGTCGTAGTCGTAGTCCTCCTTCACCACGAAGTCGTCGTGCGCGTTGAACCACTTGGCCGCGTAGATGCCGTAGGGGTTCTTGCCGTCCCACGCCTGGTCGCCGTCCCAGTAGGACGGGATGAAGATCCAGTTGTCGTAGAACTGGTTGGTCTTCACGTCGTAGACGCAGTGCGCGGAGGTGGCGACCACGTTGCGGTACTTGCCCTGGACGGAACTGCCGGAGCAGTACTTCCAGCTCTTCGGGTCCGCCGGGTTGGCGCCGGGCAGAGTGAAGAAGACGCGGCCGACGGTGTTGGGCAGGTTGACGTGCTTGCTCTTGGAGGACTTGGCGCCCTCCTCGCCGATCGGCGGGACCGCTCCACCGGGGCCGTCGGGGCCTGCGGCACCGGAGGCCTTGCCGCCCTTGATGCTCAGATCGAGGTCGCCGGTGGCGTCCGTGGCCTTGCGCATGCGCTCGGGCGACCAGAAGGAGGTGGCCTCCGTGGCCGTCTCAGAGGCCGGGGAACTGACCACATCGTTGGGGGCTTGAGCGGCGTTGGCGCCTGTGGTGGCGCCGATCACTCCGGCGATCATGAGAACGCCGGTGAGGGGGATCGTGAGGCGCCGTGCTCGGGAATTCATGAAGCTCCTTTCGTGCTCGGCGTGGAGACGGGACCTCTCCTCGCCGGGAAAACGATCGGAACGTTACTGACTGAATCGAGCGCTCGGCGAGGAATTGACGGGAAAAAGCATTGAATGGTTCCAGGCGATGCGATCTCGTTATTTAAATAGCGATTTGTTATGATTTAACAAATGGGCATTTTCGCAGGTCATTGCGGGTGTTGGGGGCCTCTGTGGGCATCTGTGGCACCATTGGTAACAACGATTGCCGAAGGTTTCTCGGGTAACTCCGGCACCCCCGGCCTATTAAACCGAATTATGTTCTGGTTGGATGTCGGCATGAGTGGAGATCCCCGTACCCCATGCCTTGTCGGCGTCGCCCAGCACACGGTCCGCGTCCAGCCGGGGCCTGAGCCGTTGGATCTGTGGGAACTCGTCGCCCGTGAGGCCGCCGCCGACGCCGGGGCCCCAGGTCTGCTGAACGCCCTCGACTCGATCCAGGTCGTCTACACCGAGTCCTGGCAGTACGACGACCCGACGGCCAGGCTCGCCGAGCGGCTCGGCGCCGCTCCCCGCCACCGGGCCTACTCCAAGGTGAGCGGTACGGCACCGCAACTGCTCCTCGGAGAGGCGGCCTCGATGATCGCCAGGGGTGAGCTGGACGCCGCCCTGGTCGCCGGAGCCGAGGCGCTGGCCACGCGCAGGGCCCTGCGCAGGGCGGGGGAGCGCGTGGCGTGGAGCCATCCGGCGAATCCCAAGCCGCCCTACGGCTGGGAGCGGCCCCCGCACCCGGCCGAGCTGGCTCACGAGCTGTTCCTGCCCGTCCATACCTACGCGATCATGGAAACGGCCCGGCGGGCGGCGGCGGGCGAGTCCATCGAGGAGGAGCGGGCGGCACGAGGGCTGATGATGGCCCCGATGACCGAGATCGCCGCGGCCAATCCGCACGCCTGGTACCAGGAGGTCGGAAAGCCCTCGGAACTGGTCACCCCGGCCGCGGACAACCGCATCGTCGGCTGGCCCTACACCAGGCGCACCGTCGCGGTCATGGAGGTGGACCAGGCCGCCGCCGCGATCCTGGTCAGCGACGGGCTCGCCGACCGGCTCGGCATCCCCCGAGACAGGCGCGTCTACCTGCGAGGATGGTCCTACGCCGAGGACACCTGGGAGGTGGCGGCCCGTCCCGTGCTCGGCTCCTCGCCGGCCATGGCAGCCGCAGCGCGGGCGGCCTTCGCGCGGGCGGGGACCGGTCTCGACGAGATGTCCGCGCTGGACCTCTACAGCTGTTTCGCGATCGCGCTCCGCGCCGCCTGCGCGGCAGGAGGGCTCGACCCGCTCGACCCGCGAGGGCTGACCGTCACGGGTGGCCTGCCGTACGCGGGGGGTCCGGCCAGTGACTACGTCCTGCACTCCACGGCGGCGATGGCCGAGCGCCTGCGGGCCGCGCCGGGCCACGGGCTGGTCACCGGGGTCGGCATGCACCTGACCAAGCACACCTATGCGGTCTGGTCCACCGAGCCCGGCGGTGCCCTGGGCGACGCCGCGCCGGTGTACGTCGCGGAACCGGTGCCGATCGTGGACTCCTACGAAGGACCCGCGACCGTCGCCGGATACACGGTCGCGCACGGCAGGGACGGAGCGGCCGAACGAGGCATCCTGATCGCCGACCTTCCCGGTGGCGGCCGGGCACACGCCCACGTCCACCGGCCCGACCTGATCGCCGAGGCCGAGTCGCGGGAACTGGTCGGCGCCGAGGTGCGCCTGGCCCCCGAGGGGCCGGTGAACGTCGCGACCTGGTGACGGCCTCCCCGGCGGGTATCGACTCTGATCCGTGCTGGTATCGAGATCGCCCGGATCCGAAGATGGAGTCGCACCATACCTTCTCGCGGGAGGCGGCCCAGGACGTGGCCGGTGGCCGATACGACATCATCGAGGCGAGGTCCCCGCGGGGACCTCGGCGCTGGATCGGTGCCGCGGTGCTGGCGGCGCTCCTGGTGGTGCCGGTGCTGGTCCTGCTGGCCCGCCGGGAGCCCGGCGCGGTCCCGCCGCTCCCGCCGCCGGTGCCCACCCGGTCGGTGGCCGGCGCCAAGGAGGTCTCCAACGTGCTCTACCCCCGCCCCCGTCGCAGGGGCGGCAGGGAGATCCTCAACGTGGTCTTCCCCGACGGCTCGGCGGCGGAGGTCGACTACCCGGCGGACCTGGGCCTGGCCAGGCTGGGGGTCCGGCCCGCGATGACGGGCAGGCTCGACGGGGAGGCCGACACGTACCGGCAGCTGACCGTGCCGCCGGGAGGGCCGGCCGGGGTGGCGATGGGCAGGCCGATGATCCGGAAGCTGGCCGGGCAGGTCACGCTCTGGCACCCGATGAGCCCCGCCGAGGGGGAGGTGCTGCTGTTCGCGTTCGACCCCTGGTTCGTGGCGCTGCGCGACCTCAAGGACGGCATGCCCTTCGAGCAGCGCATGCTCTGGGCGCGCAACCTGCGCGGCAGGGTGACCAGGGGCGGCTACCTCGTGCTCGACGCCCGGGCTCCGGTGCGGCTGGCCGGGGCGGGGGAGACCTTCCGCGGCGAGCAGGTGGGGCCGCAGCTGTGGTTCGGCGGAGCCAGGGAGACACTGCTCGTGCTGGCGCCGGTGCCCGGCTGCGACGTCGCGGCGATCGAGCTCTCCGTGATCGAGCAGCGACGCCGCTTCTCCGCCGAGACCTGTCAGGACGACGTGTACGTGGCGGCCTCGGGGGAGCGGCGGCACGTGGAAAGGACGGTCGCTGAAATAGTGATCAGGCGGACAGCGTAAGGTGCGGCCATGTTCGCTGTAACCGCCACAAAGATCGATCCCGACAATCCGCTCGCCGGTCTCACCCTCGGTGAGCGCCCGGAACCCCAGGTCCCCGAGGGGTGGACCACCGTCACGGTGAGAGCGGTCTCGCTCAACCACCACGACCTTTTCACCCTGAAAGGCGTGGGCATCCGCGCGGAGCAGCTCCCGATGGTGCTCGGCACCGACGCGGCGGGGTACGACGAGGACGGTAACGAGGTCATCGTGCACTCGGTGATCGGTAGCGGTGCCGACGAGACGCTCGACCCGAAGCGTTCCCTGCTGTCGGAGAAGTACGACGGCACCTTCGCCGAGCGGGTCGTCGTGCCCAGGCGCAACCTCGTGCCCAAGCCCGCCGCGCTCAGCTTCGAGGAGGCCGCCTGCCTGCCGACGGCCTGGTTGACCGCCTACCGCATGCTGTTCGACAAGGCCGGGCTGGAGCCGGGCTCGACGGTGCTGGTCCAGGGCGCGGGCGGTGGCGTGGCCACCGCGCTGATCCTGCTGGGCCGGGCCGGGGGATACCGGATCTGGGCGACCAGCCGCTCGGAGAAGAAGCGGGCGCGGGCCCTGGAGCTGGGCGCCGACCAGGTGTTCGAGGACGGTGCCCGGCTGCCCGAGCGGGTCGACGCGGTGATGGAGACCGTCGGCCAGGCGACCTGGGCGCATTCGCTGAAGGCGCTGCGCCCCGGTGGACGGATCGTGATCTCAGGCGCGACCAGTGGAGTGGTCCCGCCGGCCGAGCTGAACCGCATCTTCTTCCTCCAGCTCTCGGTGATCGGCTCCACCATGGGCACCCGTGACCAGCTGGGCAGGCTCGCCCGCTTCATGGAGCAGACGGGTACCCGCCCGCTGATCGACCGGGTCCTCCCGCTGACCGAGGCCCGCGAGGGCATCGCGGCCATGCACGAGGGCGAGCTCTTCGGGAAGGTCGTCTTCACGCTGCCGGGGTGAACGCGGTCCGCGGCGGAGCGGAGCACGGCCGGGCACCGATGTGTTCCCGGTCCCCGCGTAAGTAATGGGTTACTTTTCTGCCTCCCGGGTGATAGAACACGGGTGAGCGATGTATCGCCCGGGAGGCCCGGAATGACCGACTCAACCGCGCACCGCGCCCCCGACGCGCGCGCCCCCCTCACCGCGTCCGCCGGCTGCCCGCCGGCTCCTCCGCGTACGGCGGTCCCGGCACGCGTGGCGGCCCGGTGGTGAGCGCCGTCCCGGCTCTCCCCGAGGCGGGGGACGGCGAGCACGCGCGCCGCGATCCCGAACCGTTCGGCCCCGGTGACCTGCTCTGGGACGGGATGGGTGACCAGCGGTTGATGTTCCTGCTCGGCGGCGGTCTCATCATGCAGGTCATGCACCCGGCGATCGGTGCCGCGGTCGGCCGGCAGTCGGTCTACCGGTCCGACCCGTGGGGACGGCTCACCCGCTCGCTCAACTCGTTGCAGACCTGGGTGTACGGAGGGCCGCAGGCCATCGAGGAGGGCAAGCGCCTGCGTGAGATGCACAAGGACATCAGCGGTGTCGACGCGCAGGGCAGGAGCTACCACGCGCTGAGCGCGGGACCGTACGCCTGGGTGCACCTGACCGCCTTCGAGCGCGCCGTCACCATGGCGAGGTACTTCGGCGAGCGGCCGTACACCCCGCAGGAGGAGCACCGCCTGTACGAGGAGATCATCCGCCTGGGACGGATCCTGCGGGTCCCCGAGCGGATGTTCCCCGCCACGGTCGACGACTACTGGACCTACTTCCACGACATGGTCGACAACACGCTGGAGAACCATCCGACGGCGCACGACGTGCTGGAGACCACGCTCACCGTGGGGGCACCGCCGCTGCTCCGCGGGCCGTTGCGGGCACTGTGGCGCCCGCTCGGTCCGACCTCGGGCCGGCTCAACCACTTCGTCACGGTCGGCACGCTGCCGGACGCCGTCCGCCGGAAGCTGGAACTGCCGTGGACCGCCAGGGACGAGGCGCGGCTGCGCCGTCTCGGCAGGGCGGTCGCCGTGACGATGCCACGCCTGCCCGAGCGGGCCAGATATCTGCCGATCGCCTATCACGCCAGGCGGGCGGCACGCGCACAGGAACGGCTCACCCGCGCCATGCGCGTCGCCTGAGGAAAGGCCGCCGCTCCGGGTGCCGCCGGTCCGCGCGTCGCGTGGCGGGGGCGCGGACCGGCGCGCGTCGGCGGGGGAGGACGGGTGGTTACCGGAGCGCTTCGCGGATGCGGCGGGCCGCGTCGTACAGGGCGTCCTGCGCAGTGGCCAGGGTCTCCTCGGTGACCTGCGCGTTCGACGCGTCCCTGTGGACCTCCTCGGCGAACTCGGCCAGCATCTGCCCGAGCCGGGCGTCGCCGGCGTGTGACCCCTCGCCGGTGAAGCCGGCGGCCCAGATCCGCTTCCAGTCGTCCTTCCACTCGTGCTTCTGGCGCTGCCATTCCGTCTTCTGCTCGCGCCAGGCCCTGCGCTGGTCGTGCTTGGCCTGCTTCTCCTCGTACCTGGAGCCCTGGCGCACGTCACGTGCCATCTGGGTGAGCTCCTCGCGCAGCGACTTCACGGTGTCGCGCACGTCCTCCTTGACCTCGCGGGCGATGTCGCGGACCGAGTCGGAGATCTCCTGCTCCAGGTCGGCGAGCTCGTCGAGGCGGTCGTTGAGCTCGGCGCGGCCCCGGTCGCTGATCGTGAAGACCTTCTTGCCGTTCACGACCTCGTGGGTGACCAGCCCCTCCTCCTCCAGACGGGCCAGGCGCGGGTAGATCGTGCCGGGCGAGGGGGAGTAGACACCGAGGAAGCGATCCTGGAGCAGCCGGATCACCTCGTAACCGTGGCGGGGGCTCTCCTCCAGCAGCTTCAGGAGATAGAGCCGGAGCCTTCCATGACCGAAAACCGGGCTCATGCTTGGGCTCCCTTCAGCAGGGTGACATCGGCGGAGACGGTGTGCGCCGTCAGGGAGGCCATGCCGCCGCCGATCCGGCCGGTCAGCGACCTCGCGCCGGTCTGGGTGGAGTGGTGGAGTTCGGAGAAGGCGGTGTCGAGCCTGCCCGAGGTGGAGCGGATCTTGACATCGGCGTCCACGGCGTGCGGGAGCCTGAGCACGATGTCGCCGGTGACGCTGTTCAGCGTCACATGACCGGTCGGCGGGAGCTCCAGGTCGGCGGTGATCCGGCCGGAGACGGTGGTGACGCTGAGACGCCGGGGGGTGCCCTGTGCCACGGTCAGCTCGCCGGAGACGCTCTTGAACGACAGGTCGCCGACCAGGTCGCGGCTCTCCACGTCGCCGGAGACGGTGTCGGCGTTGATCTCCCCGCTCACCCCGTCGAGCACGATGTCACCCGAGACGCCCCTGACCGAGGTGCGGTCCTCGAACCCGGAGACGACCGCGGAGGCGGAGACCACCCCCACGTTGATCGGGCAGCCCTTGGGCGCGGTCAGCGTCAGCGCCGCCCGGCGTCGCCCCGGGCGCAGCCAGCCCAGCAGGCCGTCCCAGGTCAGGTCCTTGTAGGTGACGGTGAGCGTGCCGTCGTCGTCGTGAGTGACGAGCAGCGGTGTGGTGTCCACCTCGGTGACCTCAAGCGTGGCGGGGCCGTCGCCGGCCAGCACCGCCAGCCTGCCCGCCACGATGCGCACGTTCAGCTTTCTCACGGAGTCGAAGGTGAGCTGCTCTGGTTTCTCGATCGTCCACTGCCGCATGTTCGTGACCTCCTTGTGCATGACACGATATGTCGCGTCAGCCGGGAGGTCAAGATATATCGCGTTATTTCAATCATCCTCGTCGTCCAGCCGGGCCAGCCAGGTGGCCAGCCGTTCCACCGGAGTCTCGAAGTCCGGGTTCAGGTCGACGAACTCGCGCAGCCGCTCGGCCAGCCACCCGATGGTGACCTCCTCCTGGCCACGACGCTCGACGAGCTCCTCGATGCCCCGATCGGTGAAGTACATCGTTCTCCTCGTGGTGACACTTGCCATAACGGGGAAGTCCCCCGCAGAGGTTCCTGCGGGGGACTTCCGTGGTGACGCCTGCACTGCGGACCGCCGGTCGGCGGTCCCTTCTTCTAGACGAAGACCTCGCCCAGCATCTGCTGCAGCTCGGCCTCGTGGGCCGAGTGCGAGCCGGTCGCCGGGGAGGAGTTGGCCTTGCGGGAGACCCGCTTGATCGCACGGCCGCCGAAGACGCCCGGGTTCTCGGCCATCTTGAGCGCCAGGAACGGCCACGGACCCATGTTGAGCGGCTCGTCCTGCGCCCACACCAGCTCGACGTCGGCGGAGTAACGGCTCAGCTCGACCTCCAGCGGGTTGCCGGGGAACGGGTAGAGCCGCTCAAGACGGACGATCGCCACGTCGTTGCGGCCCTGCTTGTCGCGGGCCGCCGCCAGGTCGTAGTAGAGCTTGCCGGAGACCAGCACGACCTTGCGGACGCCGGCCGGGGCGACGGTGGTGTCGCCGAGCACCGGCTGGAACGACCCCGAGGTGAACTCGCTGACCGACGAGATCGCCGCCTTGTGCCGCAGCAGCGACTTGGGCGTGAACACCACCAGCGGGCGGTGCCGGTTCGACAGCGTCTGCCAGCGCAACAGGTGGAAGTAGTTGGCCGGCACCGTGGGCTGCGCGACGGTCATGTTGTCCTGGGCGCACATCTGCAGGAAGCGCTCGATGCGAGCCGAGGAGTGGTCGGGGCCCTGTCCCTCGTAGCCGTGCGGCAGCAGCAGGGTGACGCCGGAGCGCTGGCCCCACTTCTGCTCGCCCGAGGTGAGGTACTCGTCGATGATCGACTGAGCGCCGTTGACGAAGTCGCCGAACTGCGCCTCCCAGGCGACCAGGGCCTCGGGCCGCTCCACGCTGTAGCCGTACTCGAAGCCGAGCGCGGCGTACTCGCTCAGCAGGGAGTCGTAGACGTAGAACTTCGTGGTGCCCTGGTTGAACGCCTTGAGCGGGGTGTGCTCCTCGCCCGTGACCCGGTCGACCAGCACGGCGTGCCGCTGGGTGAACGTGCCGCGCCGGGAGTCCTGGCCGACGAGGCGGACCGGGTGACCGTCGATCAGCAGCGATCCGAACGCCAGGGTCTCGCCCATGCCCCAGTCGATGCGCTCCTCGGTGACCATCTGCCCGCGACGCTGCAGCACCGGCAGCAGGCGCGGGTGGACGGTGAAGCCCTCGGGCATGTTGAGCTGGGTCTCCACGATCCGCTTGACGGTCTCCTCGGAGATGGCCGTCTTGACGTCCTCGTGGGACCAGGGGATGGTCTCCATGTCGATCGGGCGGGAGAACTCGTCCGTCGACGCGTTGGCCGCCGCGCGGGTCTCGGTGAAGGCGTTCTCCAGCTTGGCCTGGTAGTCGCGGAGCGCGCCCTCGGCCTCCTCGACCGTGATGTCGCCCCGGCCGATCAGCGCCTCGGTGTAGAGCTTGCGGGTGGAGCGCTTGGCGTCGATCAGGTCGTACATCAGCGGCTGGGTGAAGCCCGGGTTGTCCATCTCGTTGTGGCCGCGACGCCGGTAGCAGATCAGGTCGATCACGACGTCCTTGCGGAACACCTGGCGGTACTCGAAGGCCAGGCGGCCGACCCGGACCACGGCCTCGGGGTCGTCGCCGTTGACATGGAAGATCGGGGCCTGGATCATCCGGGCCACGTCGGTGGCGTACACGCTGGAACGCGAGCTGGCCGGGCTGGTGGTGAAGCCGACCTGGTTGTTGACCACGATGTGCACGGTGCCGCCGGTGCGGTAGCCGCGCAGCTGCGACAGGTTGAGGGTCTCGGCCACCACGCCCTGGCCCGCGAAGGCCGCGTCGCCGTGGACGAGCACGGGCAGGACGGTGAAGCCCTCCTCGCCGCGCTCCAGGAGGTCCTGCTTGGCGCGGACCACGCCCTCCAGGACCGGGTCGACCGTCTCCAGGTGGGAGGGGTTGGCCACGACCGAGGTCCTGAGCTTGGAACCGTCGGGCGAGACGAAGTCGCCGCTGGCACCCAGGTGGTACTTCACGTCACCGGAGCCGTGGGCGCTGCGCGGGTCGATGTTGCCCTCGAACTCGCCGAAGATCTGCCCGTACGACTTGCCGACGATGTTGGCCAGCACGTTGAGGCGACCGCGGTGGGCCATGCCGACCACGGCCTCGTCGAGCCGCTCCTCGGCCGCGGCGCTCAGCACCGAGTCGAGCAGCGGGATCAGCGACTCGCCGCCCTCCAGCGAGAAGCGCTTCTGCCCCACGAACTTCGTCTGCAGGAACGTCTCGAACGCCTCGGCGGTGTTCAGCCGCTCCAGGACACGCAGCTGCTCGGTGCGGTCGGGCTTGGCGTGCGGCCGCTCGACGCGCGCCTGGATCCAGGCCCGCTCCTCGGGGTTCTGCATGTGCATGTACTCCACGCCGATGGTTCGGCAGTAGGAGTCACGCAGCACGCCGAGAATGTCGCGCAGCTTCATCAGGGGCCGGCCGCCGAAGCCGCCGGTGGCGAACTCGCGCTCCAGGTCCCAGAGGGTCAGACCGTGCGACTTGATGTCGAGGTCGGGGTGCTTGCGCTGCTTGTACTCCAGCGGGTCGGTGTCCGCCATCAGGTGGCCGCGGACCCGGAAGGCGTGGATCAGCTCTATGACACGCGCGGACTTCGCCACGTCGTCGTCGTGCGTGGTGGAGATGTCCTGGACCCAGCGGATCGGCTCGTACGGGATCCGGAGGGCCTCGAAGATCTCGTCGTAGAAGCCGTCCTCGCCCAGCAGCAGCCGGTGGACCTGCCGCAGGAAGTCGCCGGACTGGGCGCCCTGGATGATCCGGTGGTCGTAGGTGCTGGTGATCGTCATGACCTTGCTCACCGCGAGGCGGGAGAGCGTGTCGGGGGAGGCGCCCTGGTACTCCGCGGGGTACTCCATCGCGCCGACGCCGATGATCGTGCCCTGCCCCGGCATCAGGCGCGGCACCGAGTGCACGGTGCCGATGGTGCCCGGGTTGGTCAGCGAGATCGTGGTGCCGGCGAAGTCGTCGACCCCCAGCTTGCCCGCCCTGGCCTTGCGCACCACGTCCTCGTAGGCGACCCAGAACTGGCGGAAGTCCATCTGCTCGGTCGCCTTGATCGACGGGACCAGGAGCTGACGGGTGCCGTCGCTCTTGGCGACGTCGATGGCCAGGCCCAGGTTGACGTGCTCGGGCTTGACCAGCGCCGGCTTGCCGTCGACCTCGGCGTAGGAGTGGTTCATCTCCGGCAGGACCTTGAGGGCCTTGATCACCGCGTAGCCGATGAGATGCGTGAACGACACCTTGCCGCCGCGACCGCGCGACAGGTGGTTGTTGATCACGATCCGGTTGTCGATCAGCAGCTTCGCCGGGACCGCGCGCACGCTGGTCGCCGTCGGGACCACAAGGCTGGCCTCCATGTTGGCGGCAGTCCTCGCGGCCGCGCCGCGTAGTCGAACTTCCTCGGCACCGGCGGGCAACTGCGTCTCCTGCTTGGATCGGTCCGCCGGGGCGGCCTTGGCCGCCGCCGGCGCTGGGGTCGTCGTCACGGGGGCCGGGGCGGCCGGAGCCGCGGCGGCCCGGGCTGGGGCAGCCGGGGTCGAGGAAGCGGTGGATGTCGGAGGGGCGGACGCGGCGGTCGCCGCACCCGGGGGAGCGACTCTGCCGGCCCCTGCATCAGGGCTGTAGTCGGCAAAGAAGCTCCACCAGGCCCGGTCGACCGACTCGGGGTCCTGGAGGTATTTCTGGTACAGCTCGTCGACCAGCCACTCGTTCTGGCCAAAGGCTGCCAGCGGGTTTGTCCGCGACGACTCAGACGACACGGCGGAAATCGCCCTCTTCCGCAGATCGGCGTTGATGATAGAGAACCTGTCCAAGGCTACTCGCCTCGGCCCGGACCTGCGCCACTCTGGCCACAGCTTCCTTGTCGATCCTCTCAGAACTGTTTAAAACGGTCACCTCCTGGGTAGCCGTTTTGCCCGCCGAGTCCCTGGTCAGCCGGATCCGGCGGGCTTCGTCAATCCAATCCGACCAGTCGGAACTCTGTCTGTATCTCCGGAGTAACATCTTCGAGCAGGCCGGCCAGCTCGTCTCCGGCGGCCCGCAACTCCTCGATGGACAGGGGTGCGAGTCGCTCCAGCAGGAACAGCGCGTCCGTCGTCTCCTCGGTGATCCGGGTGCGGACGCACTGCCGCCAGTTCCACCGGCGGCAGGTGACCCCCCTGTCGTCACGCCAGACGACCTCGCCGATCTCCGGGTGGTCGATCGCCGGCTCGCCTCTCTCGACGACCTCGAACGGCTCGTCGCCGGCCGCGCGCACCAGCCTTGCCGTCCCCTCGTAGCGGGTCAGGTCCTCTCCGCCGATCGGCAGGCCGTGCCTGATGCTGATCGCGTTGTAGGCGTCGACCACCCGGTTGATCTCCGGCGGCGGCATCCGTCTGACCAGGGCGTCCACCGAGGGCCGGGTCCGCTGGGGCTTGGCGCCGAATGCCCGGTATGTTTCCCGCCACGCCTCGACCCTCGCGTCGTCGACCGCCACCGCCTTCTCGGCCGCCTCCGCCAGCCAGGCCCGCGACCTGTCGTCCGTCGGCCCGTTGCGCAGCCCGTACACCCCTATCACCAGCACCGCGAAGTCCGGCCTGAGCGCGCTGACGGCGGGGTCCACCCAGATGTCCTCGATCACGGCCCCAGTTTAGGTGGCGTGCGCGGCGATGTGGGGAAGGACGGGGTGGCCGTCCACTGGACGGCCACCCCGCGCCGATCATCCGCAGAGGGTGCCGTTGAGGAGCAGGCGTTCCGGCTTGGGGTTGGGGCCCGGGGCGTCGGCGCCGATGAAGCCGAAGGTGACCGAGTCACCGGGTCGGATGGTCTTGTTCCAGCTGAGGTTCCTGGCGGTCACGGTCGCGCCGTCCTGGGAGATGTCGGCGCTCCAGTGCCGCCGGACGGTCTGGCCGCCGAGGAAGGACCACTTCAGGGTCCAGCCGTCGATGGCCTTCTTGCCGGTGTTGGTGACGGTGACCTGGGTGTTGAACCCCTCGGGCCACTGGCCGTGGTTGGTGTAGGTCACCTTGCACACCCCGGCGGCGGCAGGGGTGTCCAGGTAGGAGGCGATCCAGGCGAGCGGGGAGTTCCAGTTGATGGTCAGCTCGTTGGTGGACCACGACTCGATGTCGTCGATGTAGCAGAACTGGGGCGCGCAACCCCTGAGCTTGGCCTGGGCCACCGGGTCCTGGATGCTGGAGTTCGGGCCGCCCGCCAGGGTGCCGCGCGGCGGGTTGGGCAGGGACGGGTCGAGCTGGTGGGCGTACCAGCGGCTGTGCTGGTTCTTGGCGGCGACCTCGCCGTAGCCGGTCACGTACGACTGGTTGAGGGCGTTGCGCCCGAAGAGGTAGTCCAGCCCCTCCAGTACCCCGTCGCGATACTTCGCCTCGCCGCTGAGGTCGTGGGCGACGGCCATCACGACCATGTTGTTGAGCACCAGGTTGTTGGAGCCCCAGTCGTAGGTCGACGGGTTGTACGGGACTCCGTAGGGGTGGGCCTTCTGAACGGCGAGATACCTGTCGGCGCCCTCCAGCACCGATTGGCGCACCCGTGCCCGGTCGGGGAGCGCGTTGGGCACCGCGGCCAGCTGCAGGCGGCCGAGCTGGGCGGTGTTGCCCCAGTCGAAGCCGCGCTCGCGCCAGATGTCGCCGGTGTGGTGCGGCGAGGCGAGCACGTAGTCCTTGAACTCCTTCTCGGCGGTGGTGAGATAGAGCTCGGCGGCGGCCCAGTAGAACTCGTCGGTCACGTTGTTGTCGTCGTAGGTGCCGCCGCCCACCCCGTCGGAGGGGTCGGCGTACCGTGCGGGGTCGGCCTTGGCCGCGGCCCAGGCCTTCCTGGCGGCGGCGAGGTTGCGCGCGGCGAACGCGGCGTCGTACGGGGCGAAGAGCCGGGCCGCCTGGGCCGCGGTGGCGGCCAGGTTGAGGGTGGCGGCGGTGGAGACCGGGTGCAGCTCGCGCCGCTGCGCGTCGAGGTGGGGCAGGAGCGGCAGGCCCGTCCACGCGGCGTCGTGGATCTTGTGGTGGACCATCCCCGCGTGTGGCCTGCCGTC
The DNA here is from genome assembly GCF_040295965.1 of Streptosporangium sp. NPDC002544. Lineage (NCBI taxonomy): Bacteria > Bacillati > Actinomycetota > Actinomycetes > Streptosporangiales > Streptosporangiaceae > Streptosporangium > Streptosporangium sp. NPDC002544. The sequence goes on from NZ_JBEOWJ010000005.1 coordinate 63,197, forward strand.
CGGGACCTGCATGCTGAGCAGGAACTCCTGCTCCCAGCGGGCCTCGTCGAGGATGTCGGGGACCCCGTTGCCGCTCTCGGGGATGTTGAGATCACCGTCGGAGTGGATGCCGTCGGCCTTGGCGCGCTCGAAGGCGGACATCAGCTGGTGGACGGAGATACCGCCGTTGACGACGTACTTGCCGTGGTCGCCCGCGTCGTACCAGCCCCCCTTGACGTTCAGCGTGTAGTCGCAGACGCCCGGCTGGCAGGGCACCTCGACGTCCCCCTGGTTGGGGGCCACGCCCGCGTGCCCGGCGGGCCTGCCGTAGCCGGGGCGGAGGGTGTCGAGGATCGGGATGCCGCTGCGCTGGGTGTAGTAGAACTTCAGCGCGTCACCCCTGAGCTCGTCGTAGACGTCGGCGCCGATGTCGAACGGGCGGCTGGTCTCGCCGTCGGCCTCCAGCGTGTAGCCGGTGCCGGGGGTGGTGGTCGAGCCGAAGTCGATCGAGTGCGTGTTCTGGCCGGAGCTTCCGTCGACGCCGCGCGGGACGGTGTCGCCCTGGGCGACGACCTGCCCGCCGCGCCGGAGCTTCCAGCCCACCGGCTCCGTCTCCTCGGTGACGAGCGTGGCCCTCTTCGGCCCGGCGGGCAGGTAGCCGACCATGTTCACCCGGACGCGGGGTCCGGTGTCCGGCCGGTAGACGTCGGGTTCGGCTCCGCCTTTCAGGGAGACGTTGTCCACGCAGAACCTCCACGGGGTGGCGCTGCCCCCGAGCTGGAACGCCACCTGCGCGCCTGGCAGGTCCACCGGTGAGGTGAAGGTGTAGCGGTAGTCGTTGCCCGACACGCTCAGCTCGGGGTTGGCCGACAGGTACTGGGTGTAGGGGTCGACCGGGAGCTGGACGAGGGCCCTGGCGACGCGGCCGGGCGTCGCGACGCCGAAGAAGGAGAACTCGTAGGTCTCGTCCTTGACCAGGGGGATGTCGTTCTGGCCGACGATGACGTCCCACGGGTTGGCGGTGCCACCGGGGATGTCCGCGCAGAGCCGTCCGTCCTCGATCTCCAGCGCGGTGTTGCCGGTGCTCCACCAGGGGGCGGTGCCGGTGTCGAAGGTGCCGTTGACGATCTGTTCGGGGCCGTCCGCGGCGGCGGGCAGTGGGGTCAGGGTCACCAGGGCGGCGGCCGTGGCGAGAGCGAGCCAGGCAGGTGGTCTGATCACGGGGGGTCCTTTACGCGGGGGATGCGCCTCGCGGTGGGAGCGTTGGGCGGGAGCGTCTTTATGGGAGCGCTCCCACCATGAGGATGTGCCGATGTTTCCAGCGCGTTTCGCCCACAGTCAATCAACCCCCTCCGGGGCCGCCCGCTGACCGGGTGAATGACCGATTTGCCCGATGAAACTTTCAGAGCCTCCGGGGGCCGTGTCAGGGAGCGGTCCAGTCGATCTCCGGCCCCCGGGGCACGATCCCGCTCGGGTTGACGTTCGTCTGCGTCATGAAGTAATGCCGTTTGATCTGGTCGAAGTCGGTCGTGTCGCGGAACGCGGGAATGGCGTACAGCTCGCGGGCGTAGGCCCACAGGGCCGGGTAGTCGACGAGCCGTCGCACCGAGCATTTGAAGTGCGAGTTGTAGACCGCGTCGAACCTGGCGAGCGTGGGGTAGAGCCGCACGTCGCTCTCGGTGAGCACGTCGCCGTGCAGGCGGCGCCGGCCGGTCAGGCGCTCCTCCAGCAGGTCGAGCGTGGCGAACACGCCGGTGACCGCCTCGTCGTACGCCTCCTGGGAGCGGGCGAACCCGGCCCGGTAGACGCCGTTGTTGAGGCCGTGGAAGATCACTTCGTTCAGCGCGTCGATCTCCTCGCGCAGTTCCTCGGGGTAGAGGTCGGGTGCGTCCTCGGCGTGCCACGGCGCGAAGGCCGTCTCCAGGGTGAGGGTGATCTGCGGGTAGTCGTTGGTGACCAGGCGCTCGGCGGCGATGTCCCAGACGCAGGGCACCGTGTAGCGGCCCTGGTAGCCGGGATCGGTCGCCAGGTAGAGCTCGGAGAGGTACTCCACTCCCGTCACCGGATCACCTCCGGGTATCCGCCAGCCCTTCTCGTCCCTGATCGGATCGACGATCGTCACCCCGACCACCTCCCGCAGGCCCAGCAGCTCGCGGACGATGAGCGAGCGGTGCGCCCACGGGCAGGCGTAGGAGGCGTAGATCTGGTAGCGGCCGGGCTCCGGCGGATGCTCGCCGCCCGCCTCGATCCGTGTCGTGAACCGGTTCTGCTGCCTGACGAAGCGGCCGTCGCCGGAGATCTCCTTTTCCAGCTTCATGGTATGACGGTACGGGATCCCGAACAGAACATGGTTCGGTTGAAGAGGTCGGCGAAGCCGGGCCTCCTGGAGAGTTTCATGCAAAACCAGTAGGAAATATTGACTTAGTCCGGAGTGGTGCGTAGCTTGTCCGGTATGAGCTGCTATCTGACCCGTTTCGACCAGAAAGCACCGGTGGCCTCATGAGCATCGTGACCGTGGTGGGAAACCCGCGACCCGGGTCGCGCACTCACGGAGTGGCCATCTCGGCGGCGGAGGCGGTGGCCCGGCGGATCGGGGATCAGGAGGCTCCCGAGGTCGTCGATCTGGCGGTCCTGGCTCCGCTGCTGTTCGCCCCGGAGACGGCGCCGGAGGTGAAGGCCGCGCTGGAGCTCCTCGCGGGTGCCGATGTGCTGGTGGTGGCGAGCCCGACCTACAAGGCCACCTACACCGGCCTGCTCAAGGCGTTCCTCGACCGGCTGCCGGGTGGCGCCCTCGCCTCGGCCGTCGCGCTCCCGCTGCTGGTGATGGGAGACGCCAGGCACTCCCTGGCGGTGGAGGTCCACTTCCGGCCGCTGCTGCTGGAGCTGGGCGCCGTCGTTCCCACGCCGGGCCTCGCACTGCTGGAGTCGCAGCTCGCCGACCTCGACGCGGTCCTCGGCCCCTGGGCCGACCGGGTCGGCCCGCAGGTGGCGGCGGCGCTCGGGCAGCGGACTCCCGCGTGACGCCGGGAAGAGATGGCGACATTAATGGGTTCTGAGAAGTGTCTTTTGTTCCTCGAAGGGGGAAAAGTGACCAAGTGGAGCATCTTGGCGGTACCCCACCCGTCCCTGGGAGAGGTGTCATGACCGAGACCCTGTCCGGCCGAGCGGTCGACGCGGAGCGGTTCCGGCAGGCGCTGGCCGTTCACGCGGCCGGGGTCGTCGTCGTCACGGCGCAGTTCGAGGGCGTACCGGTCGGTCTCACGGCCACCTCATTCGCATCCGTCAGCCTTGCGCCCCCGCTGGTCTCCTTCTACGTGGACCAGTCGTCGAGCACCTGGCCCTGGCTCCGGCAGGCCGATCACTTCGCGGTGAACGTCCTGGCCAGCGATCAGGCCGAGCTGGCCGCGCGCTTCGCGAGGAAAGGCGTCGACCGCTTCGCCGCACCCACCTCCTGGGCCCCGGGGCACCTGGGCGCCCCGCTGCTGGACGGTGTCTCGGCTCACCTGGTCTGTGCCCCCCACTCCACCGTCGACATCGGTGATCACATCCTGGTCGTCGGACTCGTCACCGAGACGAGCCTCGAACCCGGCGGTCGCCCGCTCCTGTACCACCAGGGTCGTTTTGGGCGTTTCACCCCTCACTCCTGATTGTTGAGGGGAATTTCCGTTTGGTCGGGCAAGGGGATGTCCCGTGATGGAGCGTTCCCTTCCGTGAGCTCCGACCTTCGGTGCCCCGATGAATTCCATGGCCGATTTCCGGATGGGTGAACGCGACGCGGAGGCGCGGGTGCACAGCGGGTGATCGGTGCGCGGGCCCGAGCGGAGAATCTGCTTATTTCGTCAAAAGTGTTAAATACCGGATATCTCTAATCGGCGGCTTCGCGTGCCCCGGTCGCCGTACGGCCGGCCTGCCACGGGGCTCGCCCGCGTGATGCCTGGCAGTGCCTCCTCGGGGCCTCCTCGGGGCTTTCTCAGGCGAGGCGGACGGTGCCCCGGCCGGTGGTCAGGGGGAGATCCAGGGCGGTACGGATGCCCGGTGGGGCGGCGCAGAGGGCGGCCACGGAGTTCACGGCATGGGCGGCGGCGCCGGCCAGCCCGTGGGAGATCTCGCTGACGGTGAGCATCAGCTGGGGCATGCCCTCGATGTGGACGCTGAAGCCGGGGTCGGCCCAGCGTGCCACCCGGGTGGCGTCGGCCTTGTAGACGCATTCCACGGTCATCAGGGGACGGCCGCGGACAAGCCCGCTGAACATCCAGCGGGAGGCGCACACGGTGCCCGCCCTGACCAGTCCCGCGGCGATCTCGAACTCCTCTGAGGCGAGCTCGAACTCGTCGCTCTCCTCGACCTCGTCGAGGGTCACGCCGAGGTTGTCGGCGACGAACTGGACGCTCTCGGCGAACAGCGAGCGCTGGAAGGCGCGGAAGGGACGCACTCCGGCGGTGTAGTCCTTGGCCGAGCGGGTGAAGCCGAACAGATCCACCACGATCTGCCGGGAGGGGTGCCCCCGGAAGTCGGACGACTCCCGGACGTAGATGTGGTCGACCCTGCTGGACAGGCCGGTCAGCGTGAGCGGCAGCATGTCGCTCATGAAGCCGGGGTTGACGCCGGTGCCGTGCAGGGACGTCCCTCCCGCCAGGCAGGCGGCCTCCAGGCGGTCCACCACCGCCGGGCCGTAGCACTTGGGGTAGACGAACCCGGTGGTGGTGATGACGTTCTTGCCGCTGGCGAGCAGCGCGCAGATGGTCTCCACGTCGTTCGGATGACCCCCGCCGAAGTAGAAGGTCGGCAGCGGCATGTGCAGCACGCAGTCGGCCTCCAGGGCGAGAATCTCCTCGACGTCGTCGGTGCAGAGGACGCCGGCCTCGGGGAGTCCCACGAGGAGCCCCGCGTCCCGTCCCACCTTGTCCGGGTCGTAGACCAGCACCCCGACCAGTTCGAACTCCGGCCGGGTGATGACGCTGCGCAGGGAGTATCTGCCGACTGCGCCGGTGGCCCATTGGACCACGCGCAGGGGCGGCGATAAGGACATATGGGCCTCCAGCCCGAATTGTTGGGCGGGGCCCTGTTGGGAAAATGAGGGGTGTCATCATTGACCCTCGCCCGTATGGGGCAGAAACTTTAGCAGAAATTAACACGCTCGCTTACTATGCGCAATGATCTCCTATTTTTTGGTTACCGCTCTGGGGGATTTTGGTGCCTTTATCCGGAAGGTGTTCGGTCGCTTCCGGGAGTGCCGCCGGTCGCGCCGGGGGGCCGGGGCATCCGCGATGGCACCGCCGGGGCCAAGCAAGCTATTGTTCAAGAGACCAGAATTATGTTCTCGTAGGAGGGTTGCGGATGTCAGAGCTGCGGTTTGACGGCAGGGTCGCGGTCATCACCGGTGCCGGACACGGTCTCGGCCGTTCGCACGCGCTGTCGCTCGCCGAGCGCGGTGCCAAGGTGGTCGTCAATGACCTGGGCGGGGCGTTGGACGGAACGGGGGCCTCCACCGGACCCGCCGCCGAGGTGGTCGAGCTGATCAGGAAGAACGGCGGTGAGGCGGCCGCCAGCACCGACAACGTCGCGACCCCCGAGGGGGCCAGGGCGATCGTCCAGACCGCGATCGACGCCTTCGGGCGGCTGGACATCGTCGTCAACAACGCCGGCATCCTGCGGGACAAGTCCTTCGGCAAGATGAGCGTCGAGGAGTTCGACCAGGTTCTCGCCGTCCACGTCCGCGGTTCGTTCCTGGTCAGCCGGGAGGCGTTCCCGTACCTCAAGGAGCAGGGGTACGGCCGGATCGTCAACACCTCCTCGCCCGCCGGGCTGTTCGGCAACTTCGGCCAGGCCAACTACTCCACGGCCAAGATGGGCCTGGTCGGCCTCACCAAGACGCTCGGCATCGAGGGGGCCAGGGCCGGGATCAAGGCCAACGCGATCGCGCCGATCGCCTGGACCCGGATGACCGAGGAACTCCTCCCCGCCGAGTTCGAGGCCAAGTTCACCGCGGAGCGGGTCAGCGCCCTGGTGACCTTCCTGGCGCACGAGGCCTGTGAGACCAGCGGCGAGGTCTTCAGCGTCGGCGGTGGCCGGATCGCCCGGGTGTTCGTGGCCGAGGGGCCCGGCTGGCGGCAGGACGACCACACGGTGGAGGACATCCGCGACAACTGGCAGGCGATCCTCGCCGAGCAGCCGTACCTGACCCCGACCACCCTCGGCCGGCAGGCGACCGCCTCCATGAAGGCCATGCTCTGACGCCGCAGGCCGCGTTCCGGCGGTCCTGAGGCTCAAGGGGCGCTCCCACGCCGGGGGCGCCCCTTCTGCTGTCCGCACCGGGGGCAGGGCCAGGACTTTTGCTGATTCCTGCAAAAGTCGACGGACTGTTAGTTAAAAGCTCTTCACAAACCTAGCCAAAGGGGGTTAGCTTCTGCACATCCCACTCCGGGCGAGGAGGTGCTGTGAGTCGGGTCACCGTTCGGCCGGAGAGCACGCGCCACCACGACCGCCGCGTGCGGGGCGCGCTCGCGCGCCGAGCCCGACCGGCTCATCGAGCCGCACCTGGCGGAGCGGGCGGGGCCTGCGGCGACCACGTCCTCTCGGCCCGACGACGAACCAGTGAGGCCCCATGTCCGAAGCCACCCCCCTGCTGCGCATGCGGGGGATCGTCAAGCAGTTCCCCGGCGTGCGTGCCCTGGACGGTGTCGACCTGGAGGTGCTGCCCGGTGAGGTGCACTGCCTGCTCGGCCAGAACGGTGCCGGGAAGTCCACCCTGATCAAGACCCTGGCGGGCGCTCATCAGCCCGATGAGGGCACGATCACGTTGAACGGTGCGGACGTGCGGCTGTCGAGCCCGATCGCCGCGATCAGGCTCGGCATCTCCACGATCTACCAGGAGCTCGATCTGGTGGACGGGCTGAGTGTGGCGGAGAACGTCTTCCTCGGACACGAGCCGGCCCGGCTGGGGTTCGTCGGACGGGGAAGGGCGGCGCGGGCGACGCGGGAACTGCTGGCCCGGCTGGGGCACGGTGAGATCCACCCGTCGACGGAGGTGGGACGGCTGTCGCCGGCGGCCAAGCAGGTGGTGAGCATGGCGCGGGCGCTGTCGCACGACACCCGGCTGATCATCATGGACGAGCCGTCGGCGGCACTGGCCCATGACGAGGTGGGCAACCTGTTCCGGATCATCCGGGAGCTGACCGCTCAGGGGGTCGCGGTGGTCTACATCTCGCACCGGCTGGAGGAGATCCGCGAGATCGGGGACCGGGTGACGGTGCTCAAGGACGGTCGTACGGTCGCGGTGGGGTTGCCGGCCAAGCAGACTCCGACCTCGCGGGTGGTGGCGTTGATGACCGGCCGCGAGGTCGAGTACGTCTTCCCACCGCGCCGCGCGGAACGCGTCGCGGGGGCCGAGGTGCTGCGGGTCGAAAAGCTCACCGTGCCCGGCGTCTTCACCGACGTGTCGTTCTCGGTGCGGGCGGGAGAGATCGTGGGGCTGGCCGGACTGGTCGGCTCGGGCCGCTCGGAGATCATCGAGGCGGTGTACGGGGCGCGGAGGTTCTCGGGGCAGGTGCTCCTGGAAGGGCGGCCGGTACGCGGGGGCGGTACGACGGGCACGGTCCGCCTGGGGATGGGGCTGGCCCCCGAGGAGCGCAAGGCGCAGGCCCTGCTGCTGGACCAGAGCGTGTCGCGCAACATCAGCCTGGCCAGCCTGGGCCGCTACTCGCGGCTGGGATGGATGGACCGCCGCCGCGAGGCCGCGGACGCGCGGGAGATGGTGCGGGCCCTGGACATCCGGCCGGCCGATCCCGAGCGGCCGGTCAAGACGCTTTCCGGCGGCAACCAGCAGAAGGCGGTGCTGGCGCGGTGGCTGCTCAACGACCGCAAGCTGCTGCTGCTGGACGAGCCGACGCGGGGGGTGGACGTGGGGGCTCGGGCGGAGCTGTACGCGCTGGTGCGGCGGCTGGCCGATGAGGGGATCGGGGTGTTGCTGGTCTCCAGCGAGGTGCCCGAGGTGCTGGGGCTGGCCGATCGGGTGCTGGTCCTGCGGGAGGGCCGGGTCATCCGTGAGGCCGGTGCCGGTGAGCTGGACGAGCACGCCGTCCTCGACATGATCATGGAAGGGAGTGCCCTGTGACATCCCTCTCGACCGGGAGCACCGGGACTGGTGAAAGGAACCGACAGGTCCTCATGAACGTCATCTCTCGTCGCTTCGAGAACACCCTGGTGGGGCTCCGGTGAAGTCGTCCTCGGACGAGCGCGTCGAGGCGTCGGTCCGTAAACCCGTCGTGGTGAGCCCGCTGGCCCGTCTCGGGGAGACGCGCCACCTCGGGCTGGTGGTCGCGCTGGTACTGCTGGCGGTGGTGGGCCTGGTCACGGTGCCCGACACCTTCGCGACCACCTCCAACCTGGTGAGCATCCTGTCGCTGGCCGCGACCATCGGGGTGATCACGGTCGGCATGACCTTCGTGATCATCGGTGGGGGCATCGACCTGTCGGTGGGCGCGGTGATGGCACTGGCGTCGGTGTGGGCGACCACGCTGGCCACCCAGTCCTACGGCCCGCTCGTGATGATCGTGTGCGCGGTGCTGGTCGGTACCGGGGCGGGCCTGGTCAACGGGCTGCTGATCTCCTACGGGCGGATGGTGCCGTTCATCGCGACGCTGGCGATGCTGGTGGCCGCCAGGGGGCTGGCACAGCGGATGTCCGACCGGCGCACCCAGTTGGTGCAGCAGGGCAACGAGATGATCGTGGAGCTGTCGACGACCAGGGTGCTGGGCATCCCGGTGCTGGTCTACATCTTCGCGCTGGTGGTGCTGGCCGGGTGGGTGGTGCTGAACCGGACCACGTTCGGCCGGCGCACCTACGCGGTGGGCGGCAACCCCGAGGCGGCCCGGCTGGCGGGCATCGACGTGCGCCGCCACACCGTGTTGCTGTACGCGCTGTCGGGGCTGTGCTGCGGGATCGCGGCGGTTCTGATCATGGCCAGGACCACGACGGGCTCCTCCACGCACGGAGACCTGTACGAGCTGGACGCGATCGCGGCGGTCATCATCGGCGGCACGCTGCTGACCGGGGGACGCGGGTCGATCATCGGATCGATCCTGGGTCTGCTGATCTTCACTGTGATCACGAACCTGTTCATTCTCAACGGGCTCAACACCAGCGACCAGCTGGTGGCCAAGGGCCTGATCATCGTGGTGGCCGTGCTGCTCCAGCGGCGCGCCCTCACCTCACGGACCTAGGCCCTGTCTGGTGGATCTTCCGCACCCCGAGGTCAGGCGGCGTCTCGCCACGTTGCCGCCGGTCACCGCGGCACGCCGCGGCTCCCTCCGCCGCCTCGCGAGAGGCCGGCCGGTCCTCGCCGCGGCAAGATCCGCCAGACAGGGCCTGGACCCGCGTCCCGCGGACCGGTCAGGGGTCCGCGGGGCGCGTCACGCCTCCCCCCAAGTTTCCCCCCAAGAAGGAGCAGGGTCATGACAGAGAACGTCGCTCGCAGGGGTTTCCTGCTCGGCGGTGCGGTCATCGGTGCGGGTGCGCTGGTGACGGCGTGCACCGGCAACGAGGTGGCCGCACCGGCCGGCGCGGCAAGCACGGCGCCGGCGCCGGCGGCCGCGACCGGCGGTAACGAGGCGCCCGGCGACAAGGTGGTCATCGGCTTCTCGGCGCCCGCGGCCGATCACGGCTGGATCGCCGCGATCGCCAAGAACGCCGAGGCCACGGCCAAGCAGTACTCCGACATCGAGTTCAAGCCGGTCGAGCCGACCAACGACATCAACGCGCAGATCTCCGCGGTGGAGTCGCTGATCGCGGCGAAGGTCGCCGCCCTGGTGATCCTGCCGAACGACGGCCAGCAGCTCAACCAGATCGCCCGACAGGCCTCGGACGCGGGCATCCCGGTGATCAACCTGGACCGGGTCTTCCCCGACAAGCTGTCGTACCGCACCTGGATCGGCGGCGACAACTACGGCATGGGCGTCGCGGCCGGCCACTACATCGGCAAGAAGCTCAAGGACAAGGGGGTGGCCGACCCGGTGATCCTGGAGATCCAGGGCATCGCGACGCTGCCGCTGACCCAGGACCGCAGCAAGGGGTTCGAGGACGCGCTGAAGACGTATGGGTTCGCGGTGACGGCCAAGCAGGACGCGCAGTTCACCGTGGAGTCGGGGACCAAGGTCGCGGCGAACCTGATGCAGGCGCACAAGAAGATCGACGCGATCTGGAACCACGACGACGACCAGGGCATCGGCGTGCTGGCCGCGATCAAGGAGGCCGGGCGCAGCGAGTTCTTCATGGTCGGTGGCGCCGGGTCGGCCAACGCGATGCGCGACATCAAGGCGGGAACGGGGGTGCTGGAGGCGACGGTGACCTACAGCCCCACAATGGCCTCCTCGGCGATCAAGCTGGCCCGCCTGATCGCTCAGGGCAAGGGGATGAGCGATCTGGTGGAGAACCAGGTGCCCCAGTCGATCACCCTGGCCTCGGAGACGATCACCAAGGAGAACGTGGACGCCTACCTGCCGCTGGGATTCGAGTCCTGATGGCTCAGGCGGACGAGGCCGCGCCCGGACCGACGCCGACACCGGGGCCGACGTCGGGAACGGCAGGGGGGGAACGCCCGAGGCTGGGCATCGGCATGGTCGGCTACGCGTTCATGGGCCGGGTGCACTCCCAGGCCTGGCGTAGCGCGCCGGCCTTCTTCGACCTGCCGGCCCGGCCGGTGATGGCGGCGCTGTGCGGCCGCTCGGCCGAGGGCACGGCGCGGGCGGCCGAGCAGATGGGCTGGGCGGCGGTCGAGACCGACTGGCGCGAGCTGATCGCCCGTGAGGACGTCGACGTGGTCGACATCTGCACCCCCGGTGATTCGCACGCGCGGATCGCGATCGCCGCGCTGGAGGCCGGCAAGCACGTGCTGTGCGAGAAGCCGCTGGCCAACACGGTCGCCGAGGCCGAGGCCATGGCGGACGCGGCACGGGCGGCCGCGGCCCGCGGGGTCTACGCGATGGTGGCGTTCAACTACCGGCGGGTGCCCGCGATCGCGCTCGCCGCCCGCTGGGTGGCCGAGGGGCGGCTGGGCGAGATCCGGCACGTGCGGGCGCAGTACCTGCAGGACTGGATCGTCGATCCGGACTTCCCGCTGGTGTGGCGGCTGCGAAAGGAGCTCGCCGGGTCCGGGGCGCTGGGCGACATCGGCGCGCACATCATCGACACCGCGCAGTTCATCACCGGTCAGCACCTGACGCAGGTCTCGGCGCTGACCGAGACCTTCATCACCCGGCGCCCGCTGGCCGAGACCTCGGCCGGACTGTCGGCCGGCGTCGGCGGCGGTGCCGAGACGGGTGAGGTGGACGTCGATGACGCGGCGCTGTTCATCGGCAGGTTCAGCGGTGGCGCGCTGGCCTCGTTCGAGGCCACCCGGTTCGCCACCGGGCGTAAGAACGCGCTGCGCATCGAGATCAACGGCTCGGCCGCCAGCGTGGCGTTCGACTTCGAGGCCATGAACGAGCTCTGGTTTCACGACCACGCCCTGCCTGCCGAGGAGGCGGGGTTCCGCCGGGTGCTGGTCACCGAGCCGGGGCACCCGTACGCGGGGGCGTGGTGGCCGCCGGGTCACGGCCTTGGCTACGAGCACACCTTCACCCACGAGGTGAAGGACTTCGTACAGGCGATCGCCTCCGGCACCGCGCCGTCCCCGTCGTTCGACGACGGGTTGCGGGTCCAGCGCGTGCTGGCCGCGGTCGAGCGCAGCGCCGCCGACCAGAGCCGGCTGACAGCGGTACAGCAGATGTGAACGGGCCGGTCACCGGTGTGGCGCGCCCACGCGCCGAGCGCGCGGGCGCGCCACCCGGCGCACGCCCCGGTGAGAACAGGTCCATCAACCGTGTGGAGGACGTATGAGCAGGCCGATCACCTTGTTCACCGGCCAGTGGGCCGATCTGCCCTTCGAGGAGGTCTGCCGGCTGGCCTCGGGCTGGGGATACGACGGATTGGAGATCGCCTGCTGGGGCGATCACTTCGAGGTCGACAGGGCGCTGTCCGAGGACGGCTACATCGATCGCAAGCGGGAGATCCTGGCCAAGCACAACCTGGTCGTGCACGCCATCTCCAACCACCTGGTCGGCCAGGCCGTCTGCGACCATCCCATCGACGAGCGGCACAGGGCCATCCTGCCCGCCCGCGTCTGGGGTGACGGCGAGCCGGAACAGGTTCGCCGCAACGCCGCCGAGGAGATCAAGAACACGGCTCGGGCCGCGGCCAGACTCGGTGTGGACACCGTGGTCGGCTTCACCGGATCGTCCATCTGGCACACCGTGGCGATGTTCCCGCCGGTGCCGCCCGCGATGATCGAGGCCGGTTACGCCGATTTCGCCGCCCGGTGGAACCCGATCCTGGACGTCTTCGACGAGGTGGGGGTGCGTTTCGCCCACGAGGTGCATCCCAGCGAGATCGCCTATGACTACCACAGCACGGTGCGGACCCTGGAGGCCGTCGGGCACCGGCCCGCGTTCGGGCTGAACTGGGACCCCTCGCACATGGTGTGGCAGGAGATCGACCCGGTCGGCTTCATCCTGGACTTCGCCGACCGGATCTACCACGTCGACTGCAAGGACGCCAAGGTCCGCACCGGCGACGGCCGCCGCGGCCGGTTGGCCTCGCACCTGCCCTGGGGCGATCTGCGCCGGGGCTGGGACTTCGTCTCCACCGGCCGGGGCGACGTGCCGTGGGAGGACTGTTTCCGCGCGCTGAACGCGATCGGTTACACCGGGCCGATCTCCATCGAGTGGGAGGACGCGGGCATGGACCGCCTGGACGGCGCCCCCGACGCGCTGGCCGTGATCCGCAGGCTCAACGCCATCACCCCGCCCTCGGCCGCCTTCGACGCGGCCTTCTCCTCCGATTGAGGCGCTCAGGGCCGACGTGCCGGAGGCGTGTCCGGGGTGAGCCGTTCGCCTGCCGGGACGTCTCCGCGGACGGGGTGACAGGAGGCGTGCCGGTGACCCGCACCGGGTCACCGGCACGCCCTGCTCAGGCGGGCGGCCCGGTGACCCGGTGCGTGGGCTCGGTTCCGGGCGCTGCTCAGTCCATGACGACGATCTGGCGCAGGACCTCGCCGCCCTTGAGCGCCGCCACGGCGTCGTTGAGGTCGGCCAGCTTGATGCGGGAGCTGATCATGCTCTCCAGGTCGAGCTTGCCGGCCTTGTAGAGTCCCGCGAAGAACGGGAAGTCGCGCCGGACGTCCGAGCCGCCGTACAGCGAGCTGAGGATGTTCTTGCCCTCGAACAGCAGGCTGAAGGCGCTCAGCGGGACGTTGTCGTCCATCGCGCCCGCGCCCACCACGATCATGTCGCCACCCCGGCGGGTCGCCTGCCAGGCCGTCATGATGGCGGCGGACTTGCCGACGGCCTCGAAGCCGTAGTCGAACCCGGCACCGCCGGTGAGCGTGCCGAGCGCGTCCATCAGCTGGTCGGGAGTGATGGCGTGGGTCGCGCCGACCTTCTTGGCGAGGGCGTGCTTGGACTCCAGCGGGTCGATCGCCAGGATCGTGGTGGCGCCGGAGATGCGGGCACCCTGGATCACCGAGAGGCCGATGCCGCCGGCGCCGACCACGGCGACCGTCGAGCCGGCCTTCACCCTGGCCGTGTTGAGCGCCGCGCCGACGCCGGTGGTGATCCCGCAGCCGATCAGGGCCGCCGCCTCGAAGGGCACCTCGGGGTCGACCTTGATCGCGCCCTGCCAGGGCACGACGATCTCCTCGGACCAGGTGCCGCACCCGGCCATGCCGAACGCCGGGGTGTCGCCGCCGTAGCGGAAGCGGGCGTTGACGAAGCTGTCCATCACGTAGGTCATGCACAGGAACGGCTGGTTGACCAGGCAGTTCGCGCAGGTGCCGCAGGCCGGGGTCCAGTTGATGATGACGTGGTCGCCTGGCTGCACCGTGGTCACGTGGTCGCCGACCTCGACGACCTCTCCGGCTCCCTCGTGGCCGGGGATGACCGGCAGCGGCATGGGCAGCACGCCGCTGATCACCGACAGGTCGGAGTGGCAGACACCGGTGGCCCTGACCTTGACGCGGACGTCCGTCGGGCCCATCGGGGCGAGGGTGAAGTCATCGCGGATGTCGAGCTTGTCGTCGCCGACGGCATGCAGAAGCGCACCACGCATGGGGGGACCTCCTAGTTCTCCTCAACGGAGAGTGCGGCTTTGGGACAGGACCGCACGGCGTGCCGGACGCGGTCCATCATCTCCGGCGGCGGCTCAGGCAGCAGCAGGTGCAGCTGGTCGTCGTCGTCGAGTTCGAAGACCTCCGGGGCGAGTCCCATGCAGATCGCATTGGCCTCGCAGACCAGATAGTCGACTTTGATTTTCATACGGGCCTCCTAGCCGGGAATGGCGAGCTTACGGTGATCCCAAGAGATCACACGAGTGGGCTCGACCACAAAGGCGACCCTTTTGCGGCCGGTGTAGGTCACGTACTCGGTGAGCAACTCCTCCGCGTCGGGCATCCCGGCCATCCGTCTGGCCACGTTCATGCCGATGCCGAGGATGCCCTCGGGGTCGTCGATCCTCCGCGCCACCCCGTACACCAGTACGCCGCGCAGGTCGGAGTATTCCTCCCCGGCCTCGATCAGGCAGCTCACTCGGGCGTCGCGCTGGATGTTGAGTGTCTTCTGGGCCTTGCCGTAGGTCCAGAATGAGATCTTGTCCTCGGTCAACCCGTAGAACATGGTCACCATATGTGGGGTGCCGTCCGGGTTGATCGTGCCGAGCTGTAGCTTCCGCGACTCACCGACGAAAGCCGTCACCTCGTCGTCGGACATCACGATGCGGGCGCGCTGGTTCACGGTGCAAAGTAGAACACGTTCCACAAGGTCGGGCAAGGGCTGATCGGAATGTTGTTCGGTATGGGTAGTCTGCTGTGATGAGCAACGCCACCATGCCCGCCGACCTGCTGTACGCCGCCCAGCACGCCAAGGGTTTCATGCCGCATGAGGAGGGAACCGCGCTGTTCGAGACCGCCGTCGAGTACGGCCCGCGCGGCCCGATCTGCGAGATCGGCAGCTACTGCGGGAAGTCGGCGGTCTACCTCGGCGCGGGTGCCCGGCAGGCCGGGTCCGTCGTCTTCACGGTGGACCACCACCGGGGCTCCGAGGAGATCCAGCCCGGGTGGGCCCACCATGACCCCACCCTGATGGACCCCCGATTCGGCAAGATGGACTCGCTGCCCACCTTCCGCACCACCATCGCCTCCGCGGGTCTCGAGGAGGAGGTCATCGCGATCGTCGGCAGGTCCGAGCGTGTCGCCGGGCTGTGGAACACCCCGCTGGCGATGCTCTTCATCGACGGCGGCCACTCCGAACTCCCGGTGACCAGGGACTACGAGGGGTGGGCACCGCACGTCATGCAGGGCGGCGCCCTGGTCTTCCATGACATCTACCCGGACCCGGCCACGGGCGGGCAGGCGCCGTACCGCGTCTACCAGCGGGCGCTCGCCTCCGGCGCGTTCAGGGAGGTCCGGCAGGAGGGCTCGCTGCGGGTGCTCGAACGGATCGGCCCCGGCATCGGCTGATCACCCCGTGCGGGGCGCCCGGTGCCGGGCGGGCGGCGGAGCCGTTTCAGCTCCCGGCCCGCGCAGACGATCACCAGGGCGAGGAACGGCCCGAAGACGACGTGGAACTGGACCAGCAGCCCGTAGACCGCCGCCGTGGCCAGGCCGAACACGACCTGGTCGCGCGCCCTGACCGGGGACGTGCCCGGATCGGTGATCACATAGCCGGTGTAGAGGGCGAAGGCGGTCCCGGTCATCGGCAGTAGGGCGCTGACCGTCGACACGTCGCCCAGACCGCCCCTGAGACACGCCTGCAGGGCGAACCCGCCCGCCCAGCCCAGGACCAGCGGCATCCTGCCGGTGGGTCCGGCGTTCGCCAGCACGCCCCCTGCCAGCACGGCCAGCGGCACGATCAGGTCGAAAGGACCCGAGACCCACGCGGTGAACTGGTAGGCGGGGGCGAGGCCGACCCACGGGAACAGCAGCAGCACGACGACGATCCCGAAGGCCACCGGATTCAGGAACGCGGCGCCGGGCACGTCCTCGCCGGTCCGCCTCGCCGGTTTCGTCGTTCCCGCCCCATCCGCCGTTCGCGCCGGCTCCGGCGCCCGCACGCGGAAGAGGTACGCGCTGCCAACGCCGATCAGGACGGCGAGCACGATCGGCATCAGATGCCCGTTGCCGTACAGCAGCATCGCGCAGAGCAGACCGCGGATGTAGGAGGGCAGGAAGAAGTCGGCGACCCGGTCGCGGGGCACCCCGAGGTAGCGGGCCGGGCGCCGCCATGCCCACGCCTCCACGGTCTCCAGCACGAACTCGGTGGTCACGCCGGTGAGCGCGCCGGCCACCGGCGCCAGAGGGGACTGCTCGAAGCCGAGCACGGTGTGCCCGAGCACGGTGATCAGGGTGAGGGAGCACGCCGACCGCCGGAGCGCTCTGCCTCGGTTCGGGCCGGAGATCCTGGACTTCGCCGTCTCGGGGGGCGGGGCGGCGCTCACGGACGGCGGATCTCCGAGGCGTGGCCGTCGGCCAGCAGGATCCGGTGCCAGCCGGGCTCCAGGGACACCGACGCGGTACGGGTGCCGCCGCAGGCGTCCCTCCAGGAGATCTCGACGGGGACGGGGGAGTCCGGCAGGTGGTCGCCCAGGCCGAACAGCAGCTCGGGCGCGGAGAAGCCGTTGTGCCCGTTGGCGGGGTAGAGCTGCCTGCTACGCGCGACCCCGCCGGGCGGGCGCACCGTGGCGACGGCCCCGATGGCGGGCCGCGTCAGCCCGGGACGTGTCCACTCCCGGCGCGCCGGACGGAGCCGTGTCCGGCCCGGCTGGGCCAGGGCGGGCCGCTCCGGTCCGGAGCGCGGCGTGGGGGATGGGAGGCAGGGGCCCGCGGGGAGACGGAGCCGCAGGCCCACGAACGGTGCCGTCGGGCCGTGGTTGCTGTAGAGCACCGACTCCGACCACTGGTTGGCGACCGCGAAGTCCAGTCGCCCGTCGTCGTCGACGTCGCCCACCGCGAAGGCCCGGCTGACCGTGCCGTCGCTGTCGCCGCCGACCCCGGCCCGTCGGGCCACGTCCGCGTAGCGGCCGTCCTCACCCCTGGTGAAGAAGGTGTTGGTGTCGCGGCCCGACAGGTCGTCCCCGGCCCGGATGCTCGGCCAGAGCGCGGGGCGGGAGAGGAACGGATCGCTCGCCGACGCCGCCTCCTGCAGTTGCGCCCACCGGTCGACCTCACCCCTGACGAACCCGGTCGCGTGCATGATCTCGTCGTCGCCGTCGTTGTCGAAGTCGGCGGCCTTGACGTCCCAGGACCAGCCGCTGCGGCTCAGCCCCAGCTCCTCACTGAGGTCGTCGTAGGGCGCGTGCCCCCCGTGCAGGTCGCCGGGCCGGGACACGAAGGCGAAGTTGCTCTGGTGCAGCGCGTAGTCCTCGGTGAGGTTGCTCACCAGGATGTCCGGCCTGCCGTCGGAGTTGAGGTCGGTGAAGCCGACGCCCATCCCCTTGAACGAGTCGCGGCCGACGACCCTGGAGGCGGGAGTCGTCAGGTGCCTGGTGCCCCTGGCCTCGGTGAACCGGATCCGGCCGGGCACCGACTCGTTGACCAGCAGCCGGTCGGGGCCGAAGTCGCATGCCAGGTACAGCTCGGGCCGCCCGTCGCCGTCCAGGTCCTGGGTGCCCAGCGCCAGGATCCAGCCTCCGTTCCCGATCTCGTCGAACACCCCCTCGGCCTCGGTGAACCGCGCCGGTCCGCTCGCCAGGTAGAGCCGGGCGCCGCCGCCGTTGGCGGCGGCGGACAGCGAGTCGGGCATCACCGCACTGCCGGGGCCACCGTCGTCGGGATCGCCGTCGTTGGGGGAACCGTCGTTGGGGGAACCGTCGCCCAGCACCCGGACGCCGTCGGGGAAATAGTCGCCGAAGACCAGGTCGAGGCGGCCGTCCCCGTCGAAGTCACCGGTCGTGGCGGCGCTGGTGTTCCAGATCTCCGGTTCCGTGGTCAGCGAGCGGTGGCGGAAGGCGGTTCCGGAAGGGGGTACCCCGGGCACGCGCAGGAAGAGCGAGGGGGAGCGGCCCCAGTAGTAGACGACCAGGTCCTGCCAGCCGTCCTGGTCGAGGTCGGCGGGCAGGCACCCGGCCGGCGCCTCGTACCGCCTGCGATCCGGGGGGACCAGCGTGAACGGCCGGTAGCCCCGGGGGGTCCCCGGTGCCCGCCTGACGGTCACCGTGTCATGGCGGGGATCGACCAGGCACAGGTCGTCGGCGACGACCTCGTTGTCCACGTCGAACAGCGCCACCCCGGCGCCCAGCGACGACACCCAGCCCTGGAGACCGGCGTATCCCGCCGCGACCGGCCGCAGGGTGCGGTCACCGGGTCCCGGGGGCGGCCCGAGCGGCCTCGCGTGGAAGGAGAAGTCGGCCGACGTCTCCGCGACCGAGGTGTCCGGCAGGCCGGTCAGCCTCCACCCGGCGGCGGCGGCGATCAGGGCGAGGACTCCCGCCGCGTACCTGCGAACCCCTGACATCGCTCTCACCGCCCCTTCGAGCCGCAGGTGACGATCTCGGCCGCGACCGGCTCACGGTGGCGTGGTCCGGCATCGTCCGCACCACTCCTTCGAGCCGCGGTCACAGGTCGCGGTCGCGCCGTGCCCAGGCCTTCCGGACTCCCGCCCGCCAGGCCTGGTAGTGGTCGCCGCTGTGCGCGTTGTGGCCCAGCGCGACGAGCGCGGTGTCGGTCCAGCCCGCCGCCTCGTCCACTTCGGCCCCGCACAGCACGGGTGCGGCGGCGACGGTGTGCTCGGGGACCACGGCCGATATCAGCCGGGAGGCGCAGGCGAAGGCGCACCCCTGGGCGAGGTGGGCGCGGAAACCGTCCTCGGCCGCGGCGGAGGCCAGCCGCCCCAGGTCCGCGGCGCCGGCACCCCCGGTGTACGTGGCGGCCAGACCCACGCCGCTCCACAGGTCGGCGCGGCGCCCCGCGGGAAACTCGGCGATGCGCAGCACGACGTCATCCGCCCCCGCGCACTCGTGGAACCAGAGCATCCGCCCCAGTCCCTGATCGAAGATCGCTCTCCGGGTCCGATCCATGAGCCCCGCCGTCCGCTGGCGTCCCACCGTACGGTCCGCGGAGAAGAAACCCTGGTGGAAGCCGAAGCCGTCGTGGGCCAGCCAGCGCAGCAACGGGTGCACCGAGCGGACGCCCCACATCGGCCGTAACCGCATCCGGGCGTACGCCCGGCCGGTGCCCATATGGATGAGGTGCGGGTAGCGCATCCCCGGCCCGCTCAGCAGCTCCCGCAGGCGGCGCCCGCCGGTGAGGGTGAGCACGTCGAGGGTGGCGCAGGCCATGCCCGCGCCCTCGTACGCGAAACCGCGCAGGTCCTCGCGGAGGTCGTCGATCCGCTCGGCCTCCCCGGAGAGCACCGCGTTGAACCCGGCCGTGAACGACCGCTCCGCGCCCTCCAGCCGCTCGCGAGCCGGCCCCAGCCGGAACCGCCGCACCCCGAACCCCACCCGGGCGGGGTTCTGCCACAGCAGCCGGGCCACGCCGTTCGGCCTGGGTGGCGCCGACGTCCCCGGAGCCGCCGCCCTCGGCTCGGAAAGACCGGACTCGGAAAGACCGGACTCGGAAAGGCCGGGCTCGGAGAGGTCGGGTTCGGCGAGGTCGGGTTCGGAAAGGCCGGGCTCGGAGGAGTCCGGCCGGGGGGAGGAGACCGAGGATTCCTGCGGACCCGGATGCTCGGCGGGGTCCGCAGGACCGGCCGAACCCGTGGGTTCGGGTCGCCGCGGGGGTGCCGGGTTCGAGGGGGTGGGGGGTGGCGGGTCAGGGGTGCTTTCCGGGACGGCCTCCGCGCCGGCCGTCTCGGTGTCATCGCTCTGAGCTACCGTCCGAGTGCCCTCCGCATTACTCACGGACCCGAACGTAGTGAGCCGCATTCAGCCCTTCAAGCACCACGTTTCTGATTCCGTGCAAAGAAAACGCCGACGCCTCGGCCGGAGGCCGGGAGCTCAGCTCATGGAACGGGCGTGGCTGCAGCCGCAGGCGGCGGTGGGGCGGTCGGTCAGGTACTTGCCCGCGTCACGGAAGATGCCCGCGGCGGGGGTGTGCCCGGCCAGCGCGTCGGCGGCGAGTACGACCGCGGCCGCGGTGTAGGCGGAGCGCTCGTGGGGGAACCACTTCTCGTTCACGAACTGCCAGCCGGTCCAGTACGAGCCGTCCTCGTGCCGCAGGTGCTGCATGTCCGAGAAGAGCTTCCGCGCCCGGTCCCGGTCGCCCAGCGCGTCGAGGGTGAGCACCAGCTCGCACGTCTCGGCACCGGTCACCCACGGCTGGTCGGAGACGCAGCGGATGCCGAGGTCCGGCTCCACGAACGTGTCCCACTCCTCGGCCAGCCGTGCCCGCGCGGCCGGGCCGCGCACCGCGCCGCCCAGGATCGGGTAGTACCAGTCCATCGAGAAGCGGCTCTTGTCGGCGAACGCCTCGGGGTGGGCGACCAGTACGTGGCCGAGCTGGTCGGCGGCCAGCTCCCAGTCGGGCTGCGGGTCGCCCAGGTGCTCGCCGAGCAGCACGCCGCAGCGCAGGCCCTGGTGGATGGAGGCGCAGCCGGTCAGCAGCGCGTACCCGGCGGGCCTGCCGTCGGCCGCGCGCTCCCAGACGATCTCACCTCGGGTGGTCTGCAGGCCGACCACGAAGTCCAGCGCCGCCCGGACCGGAGGCCACATCCGCCGGGCGAACTCCTCGTCGGAGGTCACCAGCAGCTCGTGCCAGACGCCGACCGCGAGGTAGGCGGCGTGGTTGGACTCCCCGCCCTGCTCGACGGCCTCGCCGCCGACCAGCTTCATCGGCCAGGAGCCGTCGGAGCGCTGCGTGCGGACCAGCCAGTCGTATCCCCGGCGGGCGGGGCCGGTCAGCCCCGCCACGCTCATCGCCATCAGGCACTCGACATGGTTCCAGGCGTCCACGTGCCCCTCGGGCCATGGGACGCCGCCGTCGGGCTTCTGTACCGCCGCGATGCTCTGGGCGGTCTGCACAACCTGTTCCCAGGAGATCATGCGGGCTTCCGGACGTAGAGCACCACGCTCTTGCCGATGAGCGGGTTGAGCACGGCCTCGGCGATCCTGGTGGCGGCGGGGCGTTTCATGATGTCCCAGACCAGCAGCTCGTGGTAGGCCTTGGCCAGCGGGTGGTCGTTGTTGTCGACGCCGACCGCGCACTTGATCCACCAGTACGGCGCGTGCAGGCCGTGGGCGTGGTGGTGCGGGCCGATGGTGAAGCCCGTCGACTTGAGCTTCGCGCTCAGCTCGGCCAGCGTGTAGATGCGGACGTGCCCGCCGGGAGCGGTGTGGTACGCCTCGTCGAGCGCCCAGCAGATCCGTTCCGGCAGGAAGCTCGGCACCGTGATGGCCGCCTGGCCACCAGGCTTGAGGACCCGGAAGATCTCCCGCATCGCGGCCATGTCGTCGGGGATGTGCTCCAGCACCTCGGCCGCGATCACCCGGTCGAAGGCGCCGTCCTCGAACGGCATGTCGAGCGCGTCGCCCGTCACGGTGTCCGCCGTCGCCCCGGGCGGTATCTCACCGGCCTTGTCCATCGCGGCGAACATGCTCGCCACGCCTTCCAGCTCCCCCGCGTCCATGTCGAAGGCCACCACGTCGGCACCGCGCCGCAGTACCTCGAACGCGTGGCGTCCGCCGCCACACCCCAGGTCCAGCACCCGGGTCCCCGGACCCACGGGCAACCGGTCGAAGTCGACAGTCAGCACTGGCCGCTCCTTGTGAGAGGTGATCGTTTCAGGGTCTCGCTCACTTCGCGCGGTGGGCCTGGATGGCCTCGTGGTAGGCCTCCACGGTCCGCCTGGCGACGACGTTCCAGGTGAAGCGTTCCATGACCCGGTCGTAGCCCTTCTTGCCCACCGCGGCCCGCTCCTCGGGAGAGTCGTGCAGGCGGCGCAGCACCGCGGCCAGCTCCTCGGGGTCGCCGGGGGCCACCTGTACGGCGGCGTCGCCGACGACCTCGGGCAGCGCCCCGGTGCGGCTGGCGACCAGCGGGGTGCCGCAGGCCATGTGCTCGACGGCGGGCAGCGAGAAGCCCTCGTACAGGGAGGGGACGACCGAGATCTCCGAGGTGGCGATCAGCTCGCCCAGTTCGGTGTCGGAGATGCCGTGCACGAACCTGACCCGGTCCCGCAGCGCCAGCTCGCCGACGAGCTTCTCGGTCGGGCCGCCGGGGGTGGGCTTGCTGACCACCGTCAGGTGGACGTCGCGCTCGGTGGCGAGCTTCGCCACGGCCCGCAGCAGCGTCGCGACCCCCTTCATCGGGGAGTCGGCGCTGGCCACCGCGACGATGGAGCCGGGCCGCTTGGGAAGCTCCGGGCGCGGGTGGAAGTAGCGGGTGTCGACGCCCAGCGGGATGAGCCGCATGTTCTTCTGGGGCACGTTGAAGTCGCGGTGGATGTCGGCGAGGGAGGACTCGCTGACGGTCAGGATCGGGCTGAGCCGCGGTGCGACCTTGGCCTGCATGCGCACGAAGCCGTACCAGCGTCGCATGGAGAGCTTCTTGCGCAGCGGAGCCGCCTTCAGCTCGATGCGCCGGTCCACGCTGATCGGGTGGTGGATGGTCCCGACCACGGGGAACAGCTTCTGGATGCCGAGCAGTCCGTAGCCGAGGGTCTGGTTGTCCTGCACCACGTCGAAGTCGCCGACGCGCTTCTTCAGCTCGCGGTGTGCCCGCAGGGTGAAGGTCAGCGGCTCGGGAAACCCGGCGGTCCACATGGTGCCGACCTCGAGCAGGTCGATCCAGTCGCGGTACTCGCGGAGGCCGGGAGTACGGAAGGGGTCCTCGTCGCGGTACAGGTCCAGGCTGGGGACCTTGGTGAGGATGACGCCCTCGTCGAGCTCCGGGTAGGGCTGGCCGGAGAGGACCTCCACGCTGTGCCCGAGGGCGATCAGCTCGCGGCTGAGGTGACGCAGGTAGACGCCCTGCCCACCGCAGGTCGGCTTGCTGCGATACGACAGCAGTGCCACCCGCAGTGATTCAGCACCCGGCACGGCAACCCCTTTCTCACCCTGCCCGAAAGGGGACAGGTACCGTGAAAGATGACCTTAGTCCTCGGACACTACCATTCGGTAGCTCTGTTGTACCTGATGTGGAATTGTTCCTAGGGCCTGCTTCACCGGGCACGAGCTGGGAGGTTAACCTGACCGAACAGGATTCGGTGGAACGCGTTCTAGGTACGCCGTGAGGGAGATAGTGCCCACACGGGGGTGGGACGGTACATTCGCCAATCAAACGGCATAAGACCAGGCATAGGTCCCGCCCCCGCAAGCGAGGAGGACGCGTTGGCCAGGCGCGCGCTGATCACAGGTATCACCGGGCAGGACGGTTCCTATCTGGCCGAGTGCCTGCTCAGTCAGGGCTACGAGGTCTTCGGTCTGGCCCGAGGTCAGGCCAACCCGCGCGTCTCACGGCTCCGTAAGCTCCTGCAGGACGTTCAGCTCGTCCGGGGTGACCTGCTCGACCAGGGTTCGCTGATCTCCGCGGTGGAGAAGGTCCAGCCCGACGAGGTCTACAACCTGGGCGCCATCTCGTTCGTCCCCATGTCGTGGGAGCAGGCCGAGCTCACCGGCGAGGTGACCGGCATGGGCGTGCTGCGCATGCTGGAGGCCATCCGGGTCTGCTCCGGGATCTCCTCCTCGCGTACGGCCGCCGGATCCGGGCAGATCCGGTTCTACCAGGCGTCGTCCTCGGAGATGTTCGGCCAGGTCCGCGAGACCCCGCAGACCGAGATCACCCCCTTCCACCCCCGCTCGCCGTACGGCGTGGCCAAGGCGTACGGGCACTTCCTGACGCAGAACTACCGCGAGTCGTACGGCATGTACGCGGTGTCGGGGATCCTGTTCAACCACGAGTCCCCGCGCAGGGGCGCCGAGTTCGTCACCAGGAAGGTGAGCCTCGGGGTGGCCAGGATCAAGCTCGGCGTCGCCTCGGAGCTGCGCCTGGGCAACATGGAGGCGCGTCGCGACTGGGGGTTCGCCGGAGACTACGTCCGTGCGATGCACCTGATGCTCCAGGCGGACACGCCCGAGGACTACGTGATCGGCACCGGCCGCACCCAGACCGTCCGCGACCTGACCGAGGCCGCCTTCGCCGCCGCCGGGCTCGACTGGGAGCGGTACGTCGTCACCGACCAGACCCTGCACCGCCCCGCCGAGGTCGACCTGCTCTGCGCCGACCCGAAGAAGGCCCGCGTCCAGCTCGGCTGGGAACCCTCGGTCACCTTCGAGGAACTGGTGGCGATGATGGTCGAGTCGGACATCAAGCTGCTCTCCGACGGCGGCGACCCCGACCAGGACTCCTCCTGGCCCTGAGGCCGGGCCTCTCCGGATCGGCTGCCCGGAGCATTCCGGGCCGCGGGGCTTCTGCTGCGGCAGGGGGCCGCCTATCGTCATTCCTTGGATCAGAAGCGGTTCCGGCCGTCCGCTGACGGGGACGTGGAGACGAGGTGAGCGATGTCCGAGCCGGGCCCGCTGACCGTGGGCGACCCCGAGCGGATCGGCGGCTACCGGCTGAGCGGGGTGCTGGGCGACGGAGGTCAGGGCGTGGTCTACCTCGGCCACGATCCTGCGGACCGCAAGGTCGCGATCAAGGTGCTCCACGTCCGGATGGCGACCGATCCCAAGGTGCGCGAGCGGTTCATGCGCGAGGCGGAGATCACCTGCCGGGTCGCGGCGTTCTGCACCGCCCAGGTGCTGGGCGGGGGGATTGTCGGCGATCGGCCCTACCTGGTCAGTGAGTACATCCCCGGGCCTTCGCTGAAGGAACTGGTCACCGGCGACGGGCCGCGGATCGGCAGCGCCCTGGACCGGCTCGCGGTCGCCACCCTGACGGCGCTGGCCGCGATCCACCGGGCAGGGATCATCCACCGTGATTTCAAACCCGACAACGTGATCATGGGCCCGGAGGGGCCGGTGGTCATCGACTTCGGAATCGCCCGGGTGCTGGCCGTCACCACCACACGTTCGGGGCTGGTGGGCACTCCCGCCTACCTGTCGCCGGAACAGCTTGACGGTCACCAGGCCGGCACGGCGTCGGATGTGTTCAGCTGGGCCGCCACCATGGTGTTCGCCGCCACGCGGCATCCGGCATTCCCCGGCGCCATACCGGCGGCGGTGATGAACGCCGTCTCCAACCGCGAACCCGACCTCGCCGGAGTGCCCGAGCGTATCCGCCCGCTGCTGGCAGCCTGCCTGGCCAAGGACCCCGGCGCCCGGCCCACCGTGGCCGACCTGCTCGCCACCCTCACCCGTGAGGAATCCAGCACGGTGGACCACCGGCCGCGCGGCCCCGCCCCGCCGCCTCCGGAGTCCCGTGTCCCGCGCCATTCCGTCAGGGGACGCCTGGTGGCCGCGGCGGCGATCGTCGCCGTTCTCATCCCGGCTGCCGCGGTCTTCTGGCTGTGGCAACCGGAGTCCCCTGAATCCTCCACTCCGCCGTCCACAACCCCCTCCGGAACCTCGGCCCTGTCGTTACCGTCCTCATCCGCCACGGGTTCCTCCAGGACCTCCGCTCCGTCGCCCGGTCAGACTTCGAAGGTCGTTCCCTTCGGCATGCCGGTCGGCAGGCCGTTCACCGGGCACACCGGGGGAATCCATTCGATGGCGGTGGCGGAGTTGCAAGGGCGGCCGGTCGTCGTCTCCGGCGGTGGCGGCGACGAGGATCGCACCGTGCGGGTGTGGGATCTGGCCACCCGTAAGCAGATCGGCAGGCCGTTCACCGGCTACGCGGTCGCGGTGGCGGAGTTGGCGGGGCGGCCGGTCGTCGTCTCCGGCGACCACGACGGGATGCGGGTGTGGGACCTGTCCACCCGCGAGCAGATCGGCGGGCTGCTCACCGGCCCCGGTACAGGGCTCACGTCCGTGTTGGTGGCGGAGCCGGCGGGGCGGCCGGTCGTCATCGCCACCGGTAACGGAAAGATATATATGTGGGATCTGGCCACCCACGAGCGGATCGGCAGTCCGTTCACCGCGCACACCTATTCGGTCGAGTCGATGGTGGTGACGGAGTTGGCGGGGCGGCCGGTTCTCGTCTGCGGCGGCTACGACAGCACTGTGCGGGTGTGGGATCTGGCCACCCGCGAGCAGGTCGGCAAACCGTTCACCGGATACACCGACGCTGACCTGTCGGTGACGTTGGCGGTGACGGAGTGGGAGGGGCGGCCGGTCGTCGTCTCCGGTGTCTCCGGCGGCGACGACAGCACCGTGCGGGTGTGGGACCTGGCCACCCGCAAGCAGATCGGCAAACCGTTCACCGGGCACACCTCGGGAGTCGAGTCGGTGACGGTGACGGAGCTGGCGGGGCGGCCGGTCGTCGTCTCCGGCGGCTACGACGGGGTGCGGGTGTGGGATCTGGCCACCCGCGAGCAGGTCGGCAGGCCGTCCACCGGCCGCACACAGGAGATCACGACGATGCTGGTGACGCGACTGCGGGGACGGCCGGTCGTCGTCTCCGCCGGCTTCGATGGAGAGATACGGGTATGGAGTCTGACTCCGCCCTCCCCCGCGCCCGGCTCCTGAGCCCACCTCCGAGGATCATCGCCTGCCTGGAGAAGATCCGCGCTGAGGGCGGCACCATCCGCGCGGCCGGCCCGGTCGAGAAACCGCTGGAGACCGTCATCCGGCCAAGGATCACTGTGTGGCCGGCGAGTTCGTGGACCTCTCGGTGCGGCCGGCCAGTCGCTCGTAGCGCTGCTTGGCGGCCTGCGGGGTGCCGAGGCCGAGGCCGAAGGCGATCTCCTGCCAGGTGAGGTCGCGGCCGCGCGCCATGAGCAGGAGCGCCGCCTCCAGCTCGTCCATCTCCGCGCGGGCGCGGGGCAGCAGGGTCAGGGCGGCGGTGATGTCGGCGCGGTCCACCTCCGGCTCGCCCTCCGTGCGATCCGCGGCGCCGCTCAGCAGGAACGACACGAGCCTGACGGCCTCGTGTGCCCCGAGCACCGTGGGGTGGACCTGCCGGCGGCGCTGGGCGTCGTCGGTCGCGTGGCGCTCGGTGATGCGCGACAGGGAGGCGTACTCGCGGTGCGCTCGCGCCTGGCTCGGGTTCGGAGGCGTGAAGGCACCGGCTGATTCATCGTGGTTCGCGGACATGCGAACCACGATCGCCTATCGAACAACCTGTTGTCAATGAATCATGTTAAACAACTTGTTTAAGCAGCGCCGCCTCCGCCCCTGACGGGGACGGAGGCGGATCTCGGGTCATCGGAGCCTTTCGAAAGGTCGTTGAGGAGGCCGGAGCGGAGTTCAGCGGCGATCCGAGGCCAGCAGCAGAGCCAGGCCGCGGACGGTGGCGTGTGCCGGATCGGGGGCCACGCTGACGCTGAGGCGCAGGGCGGAGCAGAGATACCGGGCCAGGCCCGGGCGGGTGGCGCCGCCGCCGGTGATGAGCAGGCCACCGTCGCGCGCCCCTCGCCGGATGGAGGAGGGAACGCGGTCGACGAGGTCGGCGACCATGGCCGCGACCCGGGTGAGCAGGTGGGCGGGCACTCCGGTGGCCGCGCCGGCGTGGAAGTCCATCAGGATCTGCACGGAGCCGGTGTCGAGCACCCGGCCGCGACTGATGAGGGCCGCCTCGATGATCCCGGCCCCCATGTCCAGCAGGAGCCGTGGGCGAGGGTCGGCCATGCTCACCCCGCTGCCGGCCGCGGCCGCCAGCGGTTCCTCCACCACCGCCACCGGGCAGGCCGCCACCTCGAACACCGCCCTGACGGCGGCACGCCGTTCCGCCTCGGAGGCGGCCACCGGAACGCCGAGCAGCAGCCGTTCCAGCGGAGCCGTGCCTGATGTGGCCGAGGTGCGCAGGACATGGCGGGCCAGCCGGGTGCATCCGGGCGGGTCGGTGACGATGCCGTGCCGTACCGGCCAGCGCCATCGTCCGTCAGGTACGGCGTCGGCCGCACCCGTGACCTGACTCGACGGATCCGCCGGGACGGCGGAGGGCTCGTCGATCAGCGTGTCGCCGCCGGAGAGCAGCAGCCGGGTCCTGGCGGTGCCCAGGTCAAGGGCGGCCCGTCTACCGGGATCGGTCATCTCCTCACCTCCTCGCGTCCCGGCAGACGACGCAGTGCCGGGTGTGCGGAATCCGGCGCAGCCGTCGCAGGGCGATGGACGCCCCGCACCGCCGGCAGGTGCCGTACACCCCGGAGTTCAGCCGTTCGATGGCGGCCTCGATCTCCGCGACGGCCGTTCCGGCGCGCTTGGCGCGCCCCCAGGCCAGCGGAATGGGTTCGCCCGCTTCCGGAGGCTCGGGCAGGTGCTCGTCCCCGGGGAGGGAGTCCCGCTCCGCTCGCGCGGCGGTGAGCCGTTCGTGCAGCAGCGCGCGGAACTCCGCCAACTGCACGGCGTTGCGCCGGTACTCCTCCAGCAGCCTGTCTGACGATCGGATGTCACCCATGACGACATCGACTCCTTGAATGACTCGCGGCGGTCCGGGCAGAGCGCGGTCCGCCATCGTGAAAGCCGGAACCTGGGCACAGGGCGGTGCGCGGCACCGCGCGGCTGAGGGACCTCGGTCGAGTTCACCGCTCGACGGAGGTCTGGAAGGGCGAGGAGCCTAGGAAGGAGGTGGGCTGCGTGAGGTGACGATCCGCTGAACGTCGCGCCGGGAAACGGCGGCGGGCTCCACGGGGAGCCAGGCGCGAGACGGCGGGGTGCTGGACGCCGCCACGGCGCCGGCCGCGGGCAGGGAGCGGAGTTGCCTCGGCGTCGGCAGGTGCTCGGCCCCGCCGGCCAGGAGTCTGGGTGCGGTCGCCTGGTAGGCGTCGCCGGTCTGCGGAACCCAGAGGCCGGTGGCGGTGCCGGCGGGCCTTCGCCCGCCGGGACTCGGAGAGGGCGCGACGGCGGCCAGAACGACCATGAGAACAAGGCCCACCACGACGGCCGCGGTGGGCCTGGGTGTGCCCCACCGCGGTTCCCTCATCGCCTCGACCATAGTCGACGTTCCACGAAAGGGCACTTCACCGGGAGGCCGGCGCTTTCGCGGGCGGGACGGGTGCCGAGGACCGGCCTCCGGGACCACGAGGCGGCCGGTGACCGCCGGCGATCACGGCCGGGTCTCAGGTTATGGAGAGAGGTTCCTGCCGGGGGTTGGCCCGCCCGGTGTGCAGGAAGTCGATCCGCTCTCCTCCCACGAAGGGGATCGCCGGATGGACGCCCCCCTGCGGCTCGGCGAACAGGAACGTGTCGCCGCGCAGCCTCACCAGCCGGAACCGCTGTGACTTGCCGTGCTCGGCCATGACACCGAGCGGAGTGACGGTGAGCCAGAGTGATCCGACCTCGTCGGCCGCCACGTCCCAGGCGGCCGTGGCGGAGAGGTAACGGCCGATGTAGCGGGGGAGGTCGACGGCGAGCGGCACGGCCGGGGGCACCGGCGGCGCGGGCGCCCTGACCTCGGCGAGCTCCTCGATCACCGGCTGGAACAGCTCGGTGACCAGCGGGCCAGGATCGCCGCCGTTGGTCAGCAACACGGCGGCCACCCCGGCTTCCGGCACCGTCCGCAGCGAGGCCTCCTGCCCGGGAGTGGACCCGTCGTGCCCGACCACCACCCCGCCCTCCCACTCCGGCAGGCTCCAGCCGAGCCCCCACGACGACGGCCGGCCCAGGTCAGGCAGCCCGATCTGAGGCTCACGCATCAGCACCGCGAGATCCTCCGGCAGCACGCGCGTGCCGTCCTCGGCGAGGCCGCCGCGCAGGTGCATGTGGGCGAAGGCCAGCAGGTCGCGGGCGCGCATGGCCAGACACGACCCGGCGGGTTCGTTGGACCTCATCAGCGACCAGAGCGGGACCGGTCCGCCGCCGGTGTGGCCGACCGCGGTGCCGTACAGGATCGCCTCGTCGGCGCAGGTGGCGACGTGACTGAGACCGAGCGGGGCGGCGATGTGGGTGCGCAGCGCCGTGGCGTACGGCATGCCGCGCAACACCTCCACGATCCGGCCGAGCACGCAGTAGGCGGCGTTGTTGTAGGACCACATGGCGCCGGGCGGGAAGAGCTGTGGCGCGTCGGCGAGCAGGGCGACGAGCTTCTCCACGGCGTCGTCGCCCCTGCCTGTGTCGACGAACACGTCACCCTCGAAGCCGGCCGTGTGGGCGAGGAGCTGCCGGACCGTGACACTCGCCGCCACGTCCTCGTCTTTGACGGCGAAGTCGGGCAGCACGGACCGGACGGTCTGGTCCAGGGAGAGCCTCCCCTCGCCGACGAGCTGCATGACCAGCGTGGCGGTCCAGGCCTTGGCGACCGAGCCGACCTGGAACAGCGAGTCGACGGTGACCGGGGCACCGGTGCGCGTGTTGAGCACGCCCGTGCAGGCCTCGACCACGGCGCCGCCCCGGCTGAACGCGACGGCCGCGCCGATGATCCCGTGCCGACGGGCGAGTTCGGCGAGCCTGGCGCTCAGGTCGTCCGGCTCGGGGAGGCCCTGCGTGTCGCGGGGGCCGCGCGCCTGGGAGCGGTCGCGGAGCTCGGCGGTCACTTGGCCGCTCCGAAGGTCGGGTCGATGCGGTAATCGGCCGGAGGTTCCTGGCCGATCAGGTGGCGGGTGAGGAAGTCCCACTGGCGGCGCAGCACGTGGGCCTCGGCGGGGCCGTAGCCGTGGGTGGCGTTGGGGACCATGAGCATCTCGAAGTCCTTGTCCGCACCGATCAGGGCGTTGGCGACGCGGAGCGACATGGCCGGATGGCAGTTGTCGTCCATCTCGCCGAAGAGCAGTAGCAGCTTGGCCTTCAGCTCCCCGGCCAGCGGTAGCGGCGATCCGGCGGTGTAGTCCTGGGGCGGCGGGCCCTGGAAGGTCTCGCCCCAGATCGCGTAGTAGCCGCTGTGGTCGTAGTCGCCCGCGGAGGCCACGCCCACGGTGAAGAGGTCGGGGTGGCGCAGCACCGCCTGAACGGTGGCCGTGCCGCCGCCCGAGTGCCCGGCGATCCCGACCCTTGACAGGTCGAGATAAGGACGCTCGGCCGCGAGCTGCCTGATCGCCGCCACGTGGTCCTCCAGTCCCACCGTCACGGCCGGGTCACCGTAGGAGGCGTCGTGGAAGGCCTTCGACCGGTACGGCGTGCCGCGCCCGTCGATGACCACGACGGCCAGGCCGAGCTGTGCGAACGACGGGGCTCCGCCCGCCGGGTCGAGCAGGAACGGGTCGATCGGGAAGCCGCGCAGCGTCGTGCGGAGCTGCCGGGTGATCTGCGGACCGTTGTAGACCGAGTCGAGGATCGGATAGCTCTTCGACGGGTCGAAGTCCGCGGGCAGGTGGAGCAGGCCGTGGATGTCGGTCCCGCCGTCGGCGGCCTTGACCGTGAACGGCTCGGGCGCCCGCCACCCGGCCTTCTCCA
The DNA here is from genome assembly GCF_040295965.1 of Streptosporangium sp. NPDC002544. Taxonomy (NCBI): domain Bacteria; kingdom Bacillati; phylum Actinomycetota; class Actinomycetes; order Streptosporangiales; family Streptosporangiaceae; genus Streptosporangium; species Streptosporangium sp. NPDC002544. The sequence goes on from NZ_JBEOWJ010000005.1 coordinate 94,559, forward strand.
GCGCGGTGAGGTCGGCCCGCTCCAGCTCGGTGACGATGCCCCCGGTGGCGTCGCGCAGCACCGTGACGGGGGGCTGGGCGGGCGTGGCGTAGGTGTCGACGAACCAGCGGCTGTCCGGTGACGCGGCGATCTGGTGGTCGGCGTCCTCGGGGGTGAGCACGGTGACGCCGGTCCCGTCGAGACCCGCCCGGCACAGCCGCCGGTAGTAGGGGTTGGAGCCGTGCCCGCCGGAGACGAAGAACACCTCCCGGGCGTCCCAGTCGACGTGGACGAGGTCGCGGACCAGCCACTCTCCCTCGGTGACGGCGTTCTTCAGCTCGCCGTTCGCGTAAAGCCAGAGATGGCCCCAGCCGGAGCGGTCGGAGAACCACAGGACCTCGTCGCCGCGGGCGCGCACGAGCGGGAACTCGACGATCGTGGGCGACGATTTCATGATCGTGTCGTTGGTCTCCTCCAGGACGACCTCGGCGGCGCCGGTCCGCGCGTCGATCCGGTAGAGCCTGGCGGCCTTGTAGCCACGCGTGCCGTACAGCATCCAGAGGGTGTCGTCGTCTTCCCACCAGACCCGCTTGAGGCCGAGTGGGCTGTCATGGGTGAAGGGCAGCGGCTCGATCGCGATGTCGACCCGGGCGCCGGTCTTCGCATCAAAGATCATCTGCTGGAAGGTCGGCAGCGGATCTCCCGGCATCTCGTAGTGGAGCGTGTGGACCAGCGGGCGGGGGCTTTCGTCCGGGGGGCACGACTGGGTCATGGTGAGCGTCGGTACATGCCTCTGGTCCACCCGGAGGGTGACGAACCTGCGGCCGTCCGGCGCCCACTCGACCAGCGGCGGCGCGCTCATGCCCGCCTGCCGGGCCACGATCGGCGGCTTTCCCTGGTCGCTGGGGAGGCCGTAGTCGTGGCCAGGCTCGCCGTCCGTGGTGAAGAACTCGTCGTTCACCACGAGGTTGTCGTCCCGCACGGCCACGGTGTACCGGCCGCCGGGAGACGTCTGAAGCCCGGTGATCTCCGGCGGCGCCGCCTGCTCGCCCCCCGGATCCTCGATCCTCCGCCGTTCCCCCGTCTCCGGGAACACCCGGAAACACTCGGGACCATCGGGGGTGCTCACCCGGTACCAGAAGGAGTCGCCCTCCCAGTTGGGGATCACCGTCGCCCGGTGGACCAGGCTGTCGTGCCGGGAGATGTGCAGGGCCTCGGCCCTGCGGTATCTGTTTAGCATCGCTTGTCTTCTCCGATCGCGTGGTCGATCAGGGCGTCGAGATCGCCCATGAGTGTCTTGTGCAGGGTCGCGATGAACAGCGACCCGGCGATGGCGGGCAGCAGCAGCAGGAGCAGCGCCCCCCGCACGTCGAGGAAGGCGGTCGCCAGGGCGAGCAGCCCGGCGCCGGCCAGCCCGCCGAAGGCGAGGATCAGGCCCAGGGCGGCCATGGCGTGCGCCCGGTCCGCCGGTCGCACGACCGAGAGCCCGCCGATGAACAGGCACGGCCCGATGACGGCCAGCAGTGCCTGGCCCAGGGCCAGCAGGGCGAGCACCAGCCAGAGGCTCGGCACGAGCGCCGACAGGGCGAAGGCCGAGGCGGCCAGCGCGAGCGCCCCGCCGCTGAGCGCCATGAACCGGGCGGGCCCCGCCCGGTAGGCGGCCTCGGCCCGGCCGCCGAACACGGCCAGGGCGACGATCGAGACCACCGCCGCGGCACTGGTGAACAGTCCGCGCTGGCCGACCGAGAGCCCCCACTCGCTGTCCAGCAGCGTGGAGATCACCACCCCGTACGGCACGGCCAGCGCGCCGATCGCGGTGAACCCCATGGCCATCCGCCGGATCGACGGGATCCGCAGCACCCGCCCGACCGTCGCGAGGAAGCCCATCGGATCGTCATGGCCCGCCGGCGGCGAGGTCCCGGCGCGGGCGCTCAGCTCGGCCACGTCCCAGCGGCCGAGCACCGGCTCGCGCAGCCGCAGCGCGAACAGGCAGGCCAGCACGGAGACCACTCCGAGCGAGATGAACACCGCCCGCCAGTCCATGCCGAGCCACGACACCAGACCCGCGATGAACAGCGGCGCCATGATGTTGGCCAGCGGAGTGGAGGCCGAGTAGAGCGACATGATCCGCATCCGGGCGGCGGGCGGGTAGGCGTCCATGAGCAGCGGCGGGTGGAGCAGCGCGACCGTGCCCGTGGTGGCCCCGTTGACCAGCATCAGCGCGCCCAGCGACACGGGCCCGCTCACCATGCCGGTGAACAGGGTGGTGACGCTCCAGGCGAAGCCGGTGCCGAGCGCGAGCCGTACGCGGTGGGGATAGCGACGCAGCAACGTCGCGACGGCGAACGGGGCCAGGCCCGCCGCGATCCCCTGGACACCGACGATGCCGGAGATCGTGCCCAAGTCCATCCCGAGGCCGGCCGACACCTCGGGGGTGAGCACGCTGAAGGCCTGGGTCTGGAAGTTGTCCACGACGGCCAGGACGGACAGCCCGGTCATGAAGGAGAGGCCGGTGCCGTGCTCTTTCAGCGTGCGGAGCAGCGGGGTGGTGTCGTCCTTCCTGCCCGTCACGCCGAGCACGGCCCGGGCGGCCTCCCGGGACATCGGTGTCGCCGGTGGATCGGGGAGCGTGGGAGGGGTCGGCGGATCGTTCATGGGACCTCCTGATGTGGGGAGTTCGAGGGTCCCGCCGGGCAGGTGGCCGCCACGAGCGGCGGAAGATGTGTGAACGCGTCGCGAAGGTAGGGAGCGTGGACCTACTTTCGTCGCATCTCTCGGCGGCCGGGCGGGGACGGTCGGACGGTCCGGATAGCTTGGCTGTGTGAAGCTGTATGCCGAGGCCAGGCGGGTGGCCGGGAACGTCGCGCTCGCTGCCGCCGTGGGTGTGGTGGGCGTGACCAGCGACTTGATGATCAACGGTGCCGTGCCCATGGCACTGCTTCCCGACGTCCCGTGGCAGGGGCTCTGGGTGCAGGTGACCGGGGCCGTCGCGCTACTCGCCAGGCAGCGGTTCCCGCTCGCGGTCGCGCTCGTCATGGTCCCGCTGGGATATGTCGAGGTGCCGCTCGCGACGCCGTTCGCTCTTTACTCCCTCGGCGCGCACCGGGGTGACCGGCGGTTCCTGGTCGCCGTCGCGACCGTGGCCCTGCTGGTGATGTCGCACCTGTGGGAGGCCCGGAGCCTGGCGGTGGCGCTGCAACTGGTCTCGATCTGCGGGCTGGTGGTGGTCCCCGCGACGATCCTCGGTCTCTACGCCGACAGTCGGCGCCGTCTCCACCTGGCCCTGGCCGAGCGGGCCGAGCGCGCGGAGCGGGAGCAGCGGTTCCTGGTGGAGCAGGCACGGGCCGAGGAGCGCACCAGGCTGGCTCGTGAGATGCACGACGTGGTGACCCACCACGTGAGCCTGATGGTGCTCCAGGCGGGGTCGCTACGGATGGCCGCGCCGAACGGCGAGGTCAGACTGGCCGCCGAGGAGCTGCGCGCGACCGGGCGGCGCGCGCTGGACGAGCTCCGCGAGGTGGTGGGCGTCCTGCACGACGCCGGGCCGGTCGAGCTGGCCCCGCAGCCGACGCTCGTCGACGTCTCGCGGCTGGTCGCGGAGTCGGGGCTGGTGGTCGAGCTGGCCCAGGACGACGGCATCGCGGTCTCGCCGGCGCTCGGCCGGACCGCCTACCGGGTGGTTCAGGAGGCGCTGACCAACGCCCGCAAGCACGCCCCCGGGGCCCCCGTCCAGGTCCGGCTCAGCCAGGAGGGGCCCGCGCTGCTGGTCAGCGTCAGCAACCCGGCGACCGCAGCCGGGACTCCGGCGCTGCCCCCCTCCTCCCGCACGGGGCTGCTGGGGCTGCGGCAGAGGGTTGAGCTGGTGGGCGGGGTGTTCCATGCGGCGTCGACGGCCGAAGGTGGCTTCGAGCTGACCGCGACACTCCCGGCGGTGGCCCAGTGATCCCAGGTGGGGGGAGCCGGTCGGGTGGCGGTCCGGTGATCCGGGTGCTGCTGGTGGACGACGAGCGGATGGTCTGCGCGCACCTGAGCGCGATCCTGTCCCGGGCCGACGACATCGAGGTGGTCGGTGAGGCCTACGACGGTGCCGAGGCGGCCGAGGCGGTGGTACGGCTGGCACCCGACGTGGTGCTGATGGACATCCGGATGCCCGGCTTGGACGGGCTGGCCGCCACCGAGCGGATCTGCGGCCTGCCCCGGGCACCTAAAGTGATCATGCTGACCACCTTCGACCTGGACGAGTACGCCGTACGGGCACTGCGGGCCGGGGCGGTGGGCTTCCTGCTCAAGGACACCGACCCGGAGGACCTGATCGACATCGTCCGGGTCGGGGCCGAGGGGCACGCGATCGTCTCGCCCGCGCTGACCCGACGCTTGGTCAGCGCTTTCGCCGCTGCCGATCCCGTCCGCGGCCAGGCGCGCGGCCTGGTCGGCGGGCTGACCGAACGGGAGCGGGAGGTGCTGACCTGTCTGGGGGAGGGGCTGTCCAACGCGCAGATCGGTGGCCGACTGTTCCTCAGCGAGACGACCGTGAAGGGCTACGTGTCCCGTCTGCTCGCCAAGCTGCACTGCGCCAACCGCACCCAGGCGGCACTCCTGGCCTACGACGCGGGCCTGGTCAGCCGCTGAAACCGGCGGAGTCGGCGCTCCGACGGGCGGCGAAGGCTCCGTTGAGGAACCGCACGGCACGACCATCCGCCCCGAGGACGAAGGCGACGTCCCAGCGGTGCATTCCACCGAGCCGGTCGTCGGCCGGCCAGAACCGGTGGCCGCCGAGCGGAAACAGGTCGCAGGTCAGGCTCTCCCCGCCCGACAGGGCGGTGACGGCGATGCCGTCGGCCCGTTCCCGCACCTCGTAGCGCGTGTCGTGGGTCTCGTAGACACCGGTGTAGAGCGCGGCATCCACGGACAGGCCGGGCTCGGGAGCGGACCGTACGGGCACGGTCAGGCCCAGCACCTCCGTGCAGACCGCGGCGAAGACCACGTCGGCGAAGGGATAGCCCTGGGATGGCGTGTTGACGGTGACGGCCATGGTCGCGTTCCGCTCCGGGATCCACACCAGGGTCGAGGAACCACCGAGGTTGGTGCCGCCGTGGCCGTACACGGCGACGCCGTCCCAGACTTTCCGGTACGGCCCGGCGCACCACTGCTCGGCGAACCAGCGAGCCTCCACCTCCACGTGCGGGGTCTGCATCGTCTCGACCGCCTCGCGGGACAGCACTCGGGTGCCGTCGGCGGCGGCGCCGTACTCCAGCATGACCTGACCGAACCTGGCCAGATCGGCGGCGGTGGAACAGAGTGTGCTCCCGCTCGGGCCGAGGCCGCGAGAGAACCCCCACGGCCTGACGACCCCGCCCCCGACGTCGTGTCCGACCGCGAGCCGGTGATAAGGCAGCTCCTCGGGGAGGCTGACGGTGTGGGCGAGCCCCGCCGGGCCGGCCAGCCGCTGCTGGAGCGCGTCGTCCCAGGTCAGGCCGGTGAGCCGTTCGACCAGCAGGCCGGAGACAGTGGTTGAGGCGTTGGAGTAGCCGAACCCGGTGCCCGGGGCGAAGGCGAGCGGGATCTCCGCGAGCAGCTCGGCGTATCGTGCCACGCAGTCGTCGCCGCGACCGGTGTCGGCGTAGGGGCCGTTGTCCAGGCCGCTGGTCATCGACAGCAGGTGTCTCGGGGTGATCGCCTCCCCGCCGGGGATACGGAGTTCCGGAAGGTGGTCGAGGACTGGCCGGTCGAGGCCGACCAGCCCGGCATCGGCCAGGCCGAGGACCAGGGCCGCGGTGTGGAGTTTGGTGGTGGAGCCGATCTGGAAGAGCGTGTCCAGGGTCACGGGCGTGCCCAGCTCGGCGTTGGCGACACCGGTCACGGCTTCGGTCAGTTCGCCGTCCACGACCATCGCGAGCTGGGCACCCGTCACACCCAGGCGCGCCGTGGTCTCGGCTAGCAGTTCGTTCATGGCTCCCGACTATCGAGGGCCCGCTCCGGGCGGTTCAAGGCTCTGAAGCCGGGACCCGCCTTTCGCCACGGAGGTTCCTCCTTTCGTACGGTCTACCGGGCATCGCCGGTCCACGGATCGCTGCTGCCCTGTACGGCCTGTCGGTCGCCTACATCGACCGGGCGGAGTCGTTGCCCGTCAGGTTATGGAGACCGGCAGATCCTTGATGCCGTTGATGAAGTTGGAGCGGAGCCGGCGGGCGGGGCCGGCCTGCTCCAGGTTCGGCAGCCGCTCGGCCAGCACCTCGAAGAGCACCCGCAGCTCCAGCTTGGCGAGGTGGTTGCCGAGGCAGAAGTGGGCACCGCCACCGCCGAAGCCGATGTGCGGGTTGGGGTCGCGGCCGATGTCGAAGGTGCCGGGGTCGGCGAACACCTCCTCGTCCCGGTTGGCGGAGCTGTAGAAGACCACGATCTTGTCGTCGGCCTTGACCTCCTGGCCGCCGATCGTCGTGTCGACGGTGGCCGTACGGCGGAAGAGGTTCACCGGGGAGACCCAGCGGACGATCTCGTCGGCCGCGGTGCGGGCGAGGGTGCGGTCGGCGACCAGGCGCCGCCACTGCTCAGGGTGTTCGAAGAAGGCGAGCATGCCGCCCGAGGCCGCGTTGCGGGTGGTCTCGTTGCCCGCGACCACGAGCAGCAGCACGAACAGGTCGAACTCCTCCTCGGTGAGGGTCTCCCCGGCGGCGTCGGGCATGATCAGCTTGGTGACGATGTCCTCGCGGGGCCGTTCCCGGCGCTCGGCGGCCAGGGTGTTGGCGTAGGCGTAGACCTCCATGGCCGCGTCCGTGCCCTCGGCGGGGTCGGTCGCGTAGTCCGGGTCGTTGGCCCCGATCATCCGGTTGGACCAGTTGAAGATCTTGTCCCGGTCCTCGACGGGGGCGCCGAGCAGCTCGCAGATCACGTACAGCGGCAGCGGGGCGGAGATGTCCCTGACGAAGTCGACCGAGCCGCGTGCCTTGGCCTCGTCCACCAGTTCGTGGCAGATGTCGCGGATGTGCTGTTCAAGGGCGCCCATCATGCGGGGGGTGAACCCCCGGTTGACCAGGGAGCGCCGCCGGGTGTGCTCCGGCGGGTCCTGGTTGAGCATCATCATCCGCTGGAGGGCGCGCTGGTCCTCGGGCATCTCGTCGAAGAGCGCGAGCTTCCTGCTTGAGGAGAACAGGTCGGAGCGGCGGGAGACGTGCACCACGTCGGTGTGCCGGGTGACCGCCCAGAAACCCGGCCAGTCCCGTTCGGCGTCACCCGGGTGCGCGTAGACCGGCGCGTTCGCCCGTAGCCAGGCAAGCTGATCGTGCGGCGCGCCGTTCCGCCAGTAGAAGTCCTGGTCGACCAGATCGATGTCCAACGGTCCTCCTGCGTGAACCGGGTCGGCGTTCCCGTGACGCGGCTCGTTGTCGGTGCGGCCTGCGAGTGTGGTCGGCGACGTGCTCCCCCGTTCGCGCGGAACGTTCCTCGCGGGACGTCCGTCACGGACGGGACTGTTCTCCCTCTCTCCCAGGGGGCACGCCGTCCTGCCAAATGGTTGATCTAACGCTTGGTAGGGCTACTTTCTGAAACGTGTTCTATTACGTGGTGGGTGTCCCGTCAAGTCGGGAGCCGCGGGACCACGGTCGCCCGGAACCCTACCTCGTGAGGCCCGGGAAGCGAGTGCTTCCCGGGCCTCCAAGGGGATCGCGGACGACTCCGCACGGATCCCGTGCGGATCAGAACGCGATGTCGCGCCAGGTGCCGACCTCGGCGGCGGTCAGTGCCCTCGGCAGGACGGCCATGCGGTCGACCGCCCCGCTCAGGCGCTGGCCGCCGCCCTGGTCGGCGCCGAAGCGCAGCGGCCGAGAGGTGCAGCCGGTGATGCCGTCGGTGGTGGCCGTGCCGCCGCCGACCCGGGTGCCGTCCACGTACGTGTTGATCGCGCCGGTCCGGTCCATGGTGACGACGAGGTCGATGTAGCGGCCGGTCGGGATCGTCCCGCTCAGCCCCACGTTCAGCCCGGCGCCGATGAAGCGCAGGGTGTTGGAGGGGGTCAGGTCGACGATGATCCCGTCGGTGCCCGGGTTGCCGCTCGGCTGGGAGTCGAAGAGCCGCCGGTAGCCGGTCCCCTCGATCTTGACCTCGGCCGCGAACGTCGCCTCGGGCAGGTAGCCGATCAGCGTGTTCTCCGTGGTGATGTAGGTCGAGCCGTTCAGGACCAGCCCGCTGCCGCTCGGGGCCGCGGTGTCGTAGGTCGCGGTGCCGACGACGGTGCCGTGCCTGCCGCTGCCGGAGGAGTCGGTGACGGTCGTGCCCGACGTCGGGTCCCAGGCGACGACGGCCCTGCCCGACGGAGGAGAGACGCACGGGCTGAGGCGGACGGAGGTCGCACCGCCGGCCGTCCAGCCGTCGCCCGCGAGTTCCGCCGTGATCCGCGCGGACCTGGTCCCGTTCGCCGGGCCGACGGCCACGGTGAACGAGGCGGTCCTGGACTGCCCGACCGGGACCTCCGGCACCTGGATCGAGACGGGTGTGGCCGTCCAGCCCTGCGGCAGGACGAGGGTCGCCGCGCCCGCGGGCACGGTGCGGCCCCCGGTCGCAGTGACGGTGACCTCGACCGGGATCGACTCACCGCTGCCCGCGGCCCCGGGAGCGGTTATCTTGACGACCACCTCGTTGACGATCGTGTAGGACCTGCCCGCCTTGGCGTCGATGGTGATGACGTCACCGTCGCGGCGCGGGTCGATCGTCCTGCCACGCTCGTCCTCGACGCGGTAGCGGCCACCGATCATGGCGGCCCGGACCTTGAGGGGGCCGGACCTGCCGGCGTGCACGGTGACCCTGTCGGCGTTGCCGTCCTTCCAGGAGGCGTCCACGGTCACGTCACCGCGGGCCCGCAGACCGGTCACCGAGCCGGTGGGCCAGGTCGACGGCAGCGCGGGCAGCACGTGGACGGTGTCGTGCTGGCTCTGCAGCAGCATCTCGGCCACGCCGGAGGTGGCGCCGAAGTTGCCGTCGATCTGGAACGGCGGGTGGGTGTCCCACAGGTTGTCCAGCGTGGAGCCCTTGAGCTGCTCGCCGAGCATCTTGTGCGCGTGGTCGCCGTCCAGCAGGCGCGCCCAGAAGTTGATCTTCCATGCCTTGCTCCAGCCGGTGCCGCCGTCGCCCCGCGCGGTGAGTGAGACCTTGGCCGCCTCGGATTCGGGGGTCCCGGCCGTTATCTGCCGTCCGGGGTGCAGCGCGAACAGGTGGGAGACGTGCCGGTGGGTGTTGCCCCGGTCGTCCAGGTCCTCCTTCCACTCCTGGAGCTGTCCCCAGGAACCGATCCGGATGCCCGGGTCGAGCTTGGCCAGCGCGGCCGTCACCTCGGCCTGGAAGGCCTTGTCGGTCTTCAGCTCCTTCGCCGCCGCCAGGGTGTTGGTCAGCAGGTCGAAGACGATCTGCTGGGACATCGAGGCGCCCGCCGTGAAGTCGCCCTGCTCGGGGGAGTAACTGGGGGAGACCACGAGAGAGCCGTCACGCGGGTCGGTGTAGAGGGTGTCCAGCCAGAACTCGGCCGCGCCCTTCATCACCGGGTACGCGGTCTTGCGCAGGTATTTGGTGTCGCCGCTGAAGCGGTAGTGGTCGTACATCTGCTGGGTCAACCACGCCGCCGCGTCCGGGAACCAGAACGAGGTGGCCCAGTTGTGCACGCCGGTGAAGCCGAACGGGTTGGTCTCGTTGTGCACCACCCAGCCGCGCGCCCCGAACATCTCCCGCGCGGTCTTCGCGCCGGGGGCGACCATCGACTGGGTGTAGCGGTCGTACGGTTCGGTCGTCTCGGCGAGGTTGGTCTGCTCGGCGAGCCAGTAGTTCATCTGCAGGTTGATGTTGACGTGGTAGTCGGCCGACCAGGGGGGGTTGGTCGAGTTGTTCCACACGCCCTGCAGGTTGGCCGGGAGCGACCCCGTCCTGGAGGAGGCGATCAGCAGGTAGCGGCCGTAGGCGAAGAACATCGCCTCCAGCGCCCGGTCGTCGGCCGAGGCACCGCCGGTGTACGCCGCGCGGAGCCTGTCGGTCGGGATGGCCGGGGCCCGCTGACCGAGGTCGAGCCTGACCCGGTCGAACAGCTTCCGGTAGTCGGCCAGGTGGTTGGACCTGAGCTTCTCGTACGACTTCCCGGCGGCCTTGTCGACCGCCGAGGTGACCTTGGCGTGCGGGTCGGCGCCCCGGTAGGTGGGGTAGGTGTCGGCGTAGTCGGTGCCCGCCGACAGCACGAACACCGCGCTGTCGGCGCCCGCGACGGTGACCCGGTCGGTGCCGTCGGTGCGGGTGCCGCCCTGGGTGATCACTTGGACCTGGGACTCGAACCTCATGCCGTTGTCGGCGAGCGCACCCCGGACCGTCAGGCGTCCCTTCGAGACCGAGACCTGCTTGTCGGAGCGGGGGGAGGAGGTGCGCAGCGTGAAGGAGACCTTGCCCTTCTCATCGGCGGAGATCCGGCCGACGATGACGTTGCCGGGGTGGCTGGCGAAGTACTCGCGGGAGTAGGTCACGCCGTCCGCGGTGTAGCCGACCCTGGCGACCGCGTCGCGCAGGCTCAGCTCCCGGCGGTAGCCGGTGGTGGCCCCGGGGTTCTCGGGCATGTCCAGCCAGAGGTCGCCGAAGGTCTGGTAGGCGCCGAACCCCCTCTTGGGCTGGCCGAGCTTGGCCGCCACCGCCGTGGGGGAGATCTTGCCGACGCGGTCGATCTCTGCCCTGACCTCGGCGATCGCGTTCGGCCTGGGGGAGGTCCAGTTGCCGAAGTCGTAGCCGTTGGAACCGGGACCGCCGGTCCACAGGGACTTCTCGTTGAACTGGATCTGCTCGCCGCCGACGCCGCCGAACACCATGGCGCCCAGCGCGCCGTTGCCGATCGGCAACGCCTGGGTCTCCCAGTCGGTGGCGGGCTTGTCGTACCAGAGCGTCAAGTCATCGGGTGTATCTGCTTGTGTCATGTTCGCTGACAGCTCCGCATTCGCCGGACCGGGTCCGTATAGCCCGGTAGTGAGGGTGAGGGTGGCGAGGAGAACTATGGCGAGGCGTCGTCGTGGGGGGCGAGGCAACAAATTCCTCCGATCACAGGGGGGACTGTTTCTAGGAGATAGCACCGAAACCCCGCTGCAACAAGCCTCATCCTCCGATGTTTGTTGCGAGTCGATCGCTCGCGTTCCCATCACCGGAGGCCGCGTCGCAGACGATCTTTGCTCCTGTCTGCCGAGGGAAGTCCGATGACTGAAGGTCGAAATTGGGCCATGATCCGGTATAACCCCTGCCAGGCGGGGTTTCTCCTCGATAACGGATCGGATGTATCGGGGGCGAGGGGTTGACATCGAGGTTCGGCGTCGTTCAGCATCACGGAACAAGACATCCGATGTATCAACGAAGGGTGCGGTGTGAAGCTGCTGCGAGTAGGACCCGTCGGCCATGAGCGGCCGGCCGTCCTGGACGGGGCCGGTAACCTCCGCGAAATCTCCGAAGCCGAGATCGACGGGGCTTTCCTCGCCTCCGGGGGAGTGGCTCGCGTCCGGGAGGCGCTGGAGCGGGGCGAACTGCCCGTGCTGGACGCCGAGGGACTGCGGATCGGCGCCCCGATCGCCAGGCCGGGCAAGATCGTGTGCATCGGGCTCAACTACCGCGACCACGCGGAGGAGACGAACACCCCGCCCCCGGCGGAACCGGTCGTCTTCATGAAGGCAGCCAACACGATCGTTGGCCCCGACGACGAGGTGCTCATCCCCAGGGACAGCGTGAAGACCGACTGGGAGGTCGAGCTGGCGGTCGTCATCGGCGAGACGGCCCGCTACGTCGAGACGGACGAGGAGGCGCTGTCCAAGATCGCGGGCTACACCATCTCCAACGACGTCTCCGAGCGCGAGTTCCAGCTGGAGCGCGGCGGTCAGTGGGACAAGGGCAAGTCCTGCGAGACCTTCAACCCGCTCGGCCCCTGGCTGGTCACCTCCGACGAGATCCCCGACCCGCAGGCCCTGGGCCTGCGCCTGTCGGTGGACGGCGTGCGGCGCCAGAGAGGCGACACCAAGAACATGATCTTCACCGTGGCGGAGATCGTCCGCTACCTCAGCCGGTTCATGGTCCTCGAACCCGGTGACCTCATCAACACCGGCACCCCCGCCGGCGTCGCGCTCGGCCTGCCCGGCACCCCGTACCTGCGAGCGGGGCAGGTCATGGAACTGGAGATCGACGGCCTCGGCGCCCAGCGGCAGACGGTGGGACAGGCATGAGCGAGGGGGTGGGCGCGTACCACATCACCTCGATGGAGACCCACGACATCCGCTTCCCCACCTCGCTGGAGCTCGACGGCTCCGACGCGATGAACCCCGACCCCGACTACTCGGCCGCCTACCTGGTGCTGAGGACCGACGACGGGTTCGAGGGCCACGGCTTCGCCTTCACCATCGGACGCGGCAACGAGGTGCAGACCTCCGCGATCAGGGCGCTGGAGCCGTACGTGCTCGGCAGGGACGTCGAGGACATGGGCGCGCTCTGGAAGGAGATGGTCCACGACTCCCAGCTGCGCTGGCTCGGCCCGGAGAAGGGCGTCATGCACATGGCGATCTCCGCCGTGGTCAACGCGCTCTGGGACCTGAAGGCCAAGCGGGCGGGCAGGCCGCTCTGGCTGCTGCTGGCCGAGATGTCGCCCGAGGAGCTCGTCGAGCTGGTCGACTTCCGCTACCTCACCGACGCGCTCACCCCGCGGGAGGCGCTGGAGATCCTGCGCGCCGCCGAGCCCGGCAGGCGCGAGCGCATCGCCCACCTGCGCGAGCACGGCTACCCGGCCTACACGACCTCACCGGGATGGCTCGGCTACGGCGACGACAAGCTGCGCCGCCTGTGCAAGGAGGCGATGGACGAGGGCTTCACCCAGATCAAGCTGAAGGTCGGCGCCGACCTGGAGGACGACCGGCGGCGGATGCGCATCGCCCGCGACACCTGCGGCGACGACTTCCCCATCGCGATCGACGCCAACCAGCGCTGGGACGTCGACTCCGCCATCGCCTGGGTGAACGCCCTCGCGGAGTTCCGCCCGCACTGGGTGGAGGAGCCGACCAGCCCCGACGACGTGCTCGGCCACGCCGCCATCGCCAGGGGCATCGCGCCCATCCCGGTCGCCACCGGCGAGCACGTCCAGAACCGCATGGTCTTCAAGCAGCTCCTGCAGGCCGACGCGATCTCCTACCTGCAGATCGACGCGGCCCGCGTCGCGGGGGTGAACGAGAACATCGCGATCCTGCTGCTCGCCGCCAAGTTCGGCGTCCCGGTCTGCCCGCACGCGGGCGGGGTCGGCCTGTGCGAGCTGGTGCAGCACCTGTCGATGTTCGACTACGTCGCGGTCAGCGGCTCGATGGAGAACCGGGTGATCGAGTATGTCGACCACCTGCACGAGCACTTCGTCGATCCCGTGGTGATCGAGAACGGCGCCTACGTCGCGCCGAGCCTGCCCGGTTTCGGCGCGACCATGCACGCCGCGTCGATCACCGACCACACCTACCCCGACGGCCCGGTATGGAGGTCCCTCAATGGGTGAGTTCGACGGCCTGCGCGCCCTGGTCACCGGGGGCGGCTCCGGCATCGGCCTGGCCGCCGCCACCCTGCTGGCCGAGCGGGGCGCGCGGGTGGCCTGTCTGGACATCAACGCCTCCGGGGGGCCGTTCGTCGAGGTCAAGGCGGATGTCACCGACGAGGAGGCGGTCCGCGCGGGCGTCTCCGGGGCCGTCGAGCAACTCGGCGGCCTGGACGTCCTCATCAACAACGCCGGGATCGGCGCCGCAGGGACGATCGAGGACAACTCCTACGAGGAGTGGTCGAAGGTTCTGGACGTCAACGTGCTGGGCATCGTCCGGGTCACCCGGGCGGCCCTGCCGTACCTGCGCCGCTCGGCACACGCCGCGATCGTCAACACCTGCTCGATCGCGGCGACGGCGGGACTGCCCCAGCGGGCGCTCTACAGCGCGTCCAAGGGGGCCGTCCAGTCACTGACCCTGGCGATGGCCGCCGACCACGTCCACGAGGGGATCCGCGTCAACTGCGTCAACCCGGGCACCGCCGACACTCCCTGGGTGCGGCGCCTGCTCGACGCGGCGCGGGATCCGGCGGCCGAGCTGGCGGCACTGGAAGGCCGCCAGCCGATGGGCCGCCTGGTGAGCGCCCCCGAGGTCGCCGCGGCGATCGCCTACCTCGCGAGCCCGCTCGCGGCGTCCACCACCGGTACGGTCCTGGCCGTGGACGGCGGAATGCACGGGCTCAGGCTCCGGCCCAAACCCTGATCCCGAGGTCGGCCTGACCCGGATGAGACAGCGCTTCACAGAAAACTCACCCCCCACATGGCTTTGAATCGAGGCAAAGGTATGAAAATCGGACCCGCGGCGACAGGCGCGGCACTGCTCGCGCTCGCCTTCACCCTCTCCGCGTGCGGATCGCCGGAGGCCACCGGTACCGGCGCGGCCCAGCCCGCCGGTGAGGCCGGTGCCAAGGGCGGCAAGGTCGGGATCGACTTCCCCCGCGCGGACTCCGACTTCTGGAACTCGTTCAACAAGTACGTCCCGCAGATGGCGACCGAGCTGGGCGTCGACCTGATGCCGCCGACCAACTCGCAGAACGACGTGGCCAAGCTGGTGGCCAACACCCAGGCCCTGTCGGGACAGGGCGCCAAGGTGATCGTCATGGCCCCGCAGGACACCGGCGCGATCGCCTCCACGCTGCAGACCCTGGAGGGCAAGAACATCCCCGTCGTCACCGTGGACACCCGCCCGGACAAGGGCAAGGTCTACATGGTGGTACGGGCCGACAACAAGGCGTACGGCACGAAGGCCTGCGAGTTCCTCGGCGAGAAGCTCGGCGGCAAGGGCAAGGTCGTCCAGCTCATGGGCGCGCTCTCGTCGATCAACGGCCGCGACCGGGCCGAGGCGTTCGGCGCCTGCATGAAGGAGAAGTTCCCCGAGATCACGGTCTTCGACGAGCCGACCGAGTGGGAGGGCACCAAGGCCGCCTCGATGCTGCAGACCCGCCTTGAGCAGCACCCGGATATCAAGGGCGTCTACATGCACGCCGGAGGTGTCCACCTGGCCCCCACCATCCAGGTGCTCAAGGCCAAGAACCTGATCGTGCCGCCGGAGGACCCCAAGCACGTCTTCGTGATCTCCAACGACGGCATCCCGCAGGAGTTCGAGGCCATCCGCAAGGGCGAGATCGACGCCACGGTCTCCCAGCCGGCCGACCTCTACGCCAAGTACGCGATGTTCTACGCCAAGGCCGCGGCCGAGGGCAAGACCTTCCAGCCCGGCCCCACCGACCACGACAGCACGATCATCCAGCTGCCGAACGGTCTTGAGGACCAGCTCCCCGCCCCGCTGGTCACCAAGGAGAACGTGGACGACAAGGCTCTCTGGGGTAACCAGGTCAAGTGATGACATCTTCCGTCACGGCGGTCGAAGCGGTTGGGATCACCAAGCGCTTCGGCCCCACCACAGCCCTCAACGGCGCCGGGATCGCCATCGCCGAGGGGGAGACGCACGCGCTCGTCGGCAGGAACGGCGCGGGCAAGTCCACGCTGGTGTCGATCCTGACCGGCCTGCAGCGTCCGGACGAGGGTGAGGTCCGCTTCGCCGGTCGGCCCGCGCCGCCGCCGGCCGAGCGGGACGCCTGGCGGCAGCGTGTCGCGTGCGTCTACCAGAAGTCGACGATCATCCCCACGCTCTCCGTCGCGGAGAACCTCTTCCTGAACCGCCAGACCGAGCGGGGCAGGATCAACTGGCGGAGCCTGCGAAGGCGGGCCCGGCAGCTCCTGGAGCAGTACGGCGTGGACGTCGACGCCGAGACCATGGCCGGGGATCTCGGCGTCGAGCAGCGCCAGCTGCTGGAGATCGCCAGGGCGCTGTCGTTCGGCGCCCGGTTCATCATCCTGGACGAGCCCACCGCCCAGCTCGACGGCCCCGCCATCCAGCGGCTCTTCGACCGGATGCGCGCCCTGCGGGAGCAGGGCGTCACGATGATGTTCATCTCCCACCATCTTGAGGAGGTGTACGAGATCTGCCAGAGCGTCTCGGTCTTCCGCGACGCCCGGCACATCGTCACCGCCGCGGTCGGCGACCTGCCCCACGACCGGCTCGTCGACGCGATGACCGGCGAGGCCACCGCCGCCTACGAGTACCGCACCCGCACGCCCGGCACCTCGGCCCCCGTGGTGCTCTCGGCGCGGGCGCTCAGTCTCGCCGGCCGCTACCAGAACGTGGACCTGGCCGTCCGCGCGGGCGAGATCGTCGGCCTGGCCGGTTCGGGCAGCAGTGGCAAGGTCGGCCTCGCCGAGACCCTGGTCGGCCTGCACCGGGCGGACACCGGGACGGTGACGGTCAACGGCACGGAGGTCAGGCAGGGCGACGTGCCGTCGGCGCTCCGCGCCGGGCTCGGGTTCGTCCCCCAGGACAGGCACCACCAGGGCTTCGTCCCGCTGCTGTCGATCGCCGAGAACGCGACCATCCCGATCGCCCACAAGCTCGGCCGCTTCGGCGCGGTGTTCCCGGCCCGCCGCCGCGAGCGTGGCGCCCGGATGATCGAACAGCTGGACATCAAGACGACGGGGCCCGACCAGCCGGTGGCCGACCTGTCCGGCGGCAACGCCCAGAAGGTGGTGCTGGCCAGGGCGCTCGCCGACGACCCCCGCGCGCTCGTGGTCATCAACCCGACCGCCGGGGTGGACGTCAAGGCCAAGCACTCCCTGCTCGGCGCG
Source organism: Streptosporangium sp. NPDC002544 (assembly GCF_040295965.1). NCBI lineage: Bacteria > Bacillati > Actinomycetota > Actinomycetes > Streptosporangiales > Streptosporangiaceae > Streptosporangium > Streptosporangium sp. NPDC002544. The sequence continues at coordinate 111,255 of NZ_JBEOWJ010000005.1, forward strand.
GTGGAGGACGCGGCCGACCGGGGCGCGGGGGCCGTACTGGTCTCCGACGAACTCGACGACCTGAGGATCTGCGACCGGGTCCTCGTCATGTTCCACGGCAGGATCGTCAAGGACGTGCCGCGCGGCTGGACGGACAACGAGCTGGTGGCGGCGATGGAAGGTATCGACCACTGATGACCACGACGAAGACCCTCCCCCCCGCGCCGGCCGCCCCTCGGGGGCGCCGCATCCGGCTCGGGCGTTTCCGCGACCTCACCCTGGTCCCGGTGATCGTCGTTCTGCTGATCGCCGGTTCCCTGGTGGACCCGATCTTCCTCACCCCGGGCAACCTGACCAACGTGCTCCAGCAGCAGTCCGCCCTGGCGCTGGTGGTGCTCGCCGAGGCGCTGATCCTGATCTCCGGCAAGTTCGACCTCTCGCTGGAGTCCACGGTCGGCATGGCGCCCGCCGTCGGCGTGATGCTGGTCATCCCGGTGGCGGCCGGCGGCTTCGGCCTTGAGCTGCCCGGCATCCTGGCGATCCCGCTCTGCCTGCTGATCGGCGGCCTGGTCGGCGCCTTCAACGGCTTTCTGATCCTGCGGTTCCAGCTGTCGGCCTTCATCGTCACGCTGGCCATGATGATCGTCGTGCACGGTCTCCAGCTGGGTCTCACCCAGGGCAAGAGCCTGTTCGAGCTGCCCGAGTCGTTCCTCTACCTGGGCAGCGCCACCTGGCTCGGCCTGCCGGCGGCCATCTGGATCGTCGGCGCGCTCTTCACCGCGGCCATCGTCGCGCTCGGCTACTTCCGGGGCGGCCGCTCGCTCTACGCCATCGGCGGCAACGCCGACGCCGCCCGCGCGGCGGGCGTCAGGGTCGAGCGGGTCGTCTGGGTCGTCTTCGTCATCGGCGGGATCGTCGCCGCGCTGGCCGGCGTGCTGGAGACCGGTCGCCTGGGCGGCATCAGCGCCAACCAGGGCGTCGGCTGGATCTTCATGGCCTTCGCCGCCGCCGTCATCGGCGGCGTCAGCATGGACGGCGGCAAGGGGACGATCCTCGGCGCGCTCACCGGTGTCCTGGTGATCGGCCTCGTCGAGAACATCCTGACCCTGAAGGGCGTCCCCGGCGAGTGGAAACAGCTCGTCTACGGTTCGATCATTCTGGTCGCCCTGATGATCAGCCGCCTGGCCGGCGGCAAGGCCCAGGACTGACGCGCCGCGCGTCCCGCTCCTCCGGGCGGGACGCGCGGACGTTCAGCCCGTACGGGCGCGGAGCCGGTGCGGACCTGCGAAGTCTGTAGGTAGGGATGCGCGGACCCGGGCGGATACCTCAAACTGCACGAGAGCCGTAAAGCATTACTCCCGTACGAGAAACGTGAAGCCGTACAGAACGGAGCAAGAGGTGCAGGTCAGTAGGTATGGCTTCGGTGCGGCCCCGATCGGGAACCTGTTCTCGGCGGTCGGCGAGGACGTGGCGCGGGCGGCGGTGGACGCGGCCTACGAGGCGGGCATCCGGCTGTTCGACACCGCGCCGCACTACGGGCTCGGCCTGTCGGAGCGGCGGCTCGGCGCCGCCCTGGCGGACCGGCCCCGTGACTCCTACATCCTGTCCACCAAGGTCGGCCGCCTGCTCGTCCCGGCCGAAGCACCCTTCGGCCGGGACGAGCAGGGCTTCGACGTCCCCGCCGACCTGCGCCGGGTGTGGGACTTCTCCCGCGACGGGGTCAGGCGCTCGCTGGAGGAGAGCCTGGAACGGCTCGGCCTGGACGCGGTCGACATCGCCCTGATCCACGACCCGGACGACCACTGGGAGCAGGCCGTCTCCGAGGCCTACCCGGCCCTGGCGGAGCTGCGCGACCAGGGGGTCGTCAAGGCGATCGGGGTCGGCATGAACCAGGCGGAGATGCTCGCCCGGTTCGTCCGCGAGACCGGCGTCGACATGGTCATGCTCGCCGGGCGCTACACCCTCCTCGACCAGTCGGGCGCCGACGAGCTGCTGCCGCTCTGTGCCGGGCGCGGCGTCTCGGTGTTCGCCGCCGGGGTGTTCAACAGCGGCCTGCTGGCCACCCACGACCCGTCGGGCACCTACGACTACGCACCGGCCCCCGGCCCGCTCCTGGAGCGCGCCCGCCGGATCGCCGCCGTCTGCGACCGCCACGACGTCACTCTGCCCCAGGCGGCGCTGGCCTTCCCGCTGCGCCACCCGGCGGTCGCCTCCGTCGTCATCGGCGCCCGCTCCGCCACCGAGGTGACCCGCAACGCCGCCCTGACCGCCCGCCCCATCCCCGAGAACCTCTGGACCGACCTGGCGGCCGAAGGTCTGATTCCCTGAAAAACGCGACGATGCGCGGGTGGGGTAGTGCAGTTCACCTGTGCCGTGAATACGGATGAAGTGCCGCTATGTGGACGATCAGCCGTGGGGGGATCATGATTGATGCTCCGCCAACCTGTGAGTTACACTTATTTCAGATATCCTCGCAGGAGGTGATCATGTCCCGCACCGGGGTTCTTGCTCATGCCGTCCGCGTCGAAGCCGACCACGGGGATCGTGAGTTGCTCGCCCATATCGAAGCCGCCGCTCAGCACGCGCAGCTTGTGCTGCGTGGGGCTGACGGCCATGACATCGTGTTGCCTGCATCGCTCATGAGTCTCGTGCTGGCTGCGGCTCACGACCTCGCGAAAGGCAATGCCGTCTTCGCTCTTCCGGTGGAGACCCGGCTGACTCCGAACGAGGTGGCCCAGATGCTTGGTCTGTCGCGCCCCTTTGTCGTCCGACTGCTTGACGAGGGTGAGATTCCCTCTCAGCATCTGCCCGACAGTCGTCATCGTCTGGTCCGGCTTGCTGACATCTTGGAGTTCCAGGCTCGTCGTGAGCGCCGCGCCGAAGGCCGCCGCAGGATCATGGAAGCCGCCGAAGAGGCGGAGTTTCCCTACTGATCTTCCGGGGGTGTCGGTTGACGGCGCGTGTCTTCGTCGATACCAACGTGCTGTTTCCATTCTCACTGATGGACCTGATGCTCGCCCTGACCGAGGACGCTGTGCACACCATGGTCTGGAGTGATCATCTGCTGGAGGAGTGGGAACGCGTCATCGTGCGGGAGCAACATCGCCGTGCGTCGGCAGCGGCACGTATCGGCGCGGCGATCCGGGAGTTTTTCGCCGACACCCGTGTACCGGAGGACGACTACAAGCACCTGCTCGATCGAATGGAAGGCCCCGATCCCGACGACCGCCATCACATGGCCGCCGCTGTCGCGGGCCACGTCCAGACCTTGGTCACCTGGAATCTCGCGGACTTTCCCATACCCTTCCTCGGCCGGTACGGACTGACCGTCACCGACCCCGATACGTACCTGTGTTCGTTGCTGAGCCAGAGTCCTCACGAGGTGATGGGGGTGCTGGCCCGGATGGCGGCCGGGAAACGACGTCCCCCCATGGCCGTTCTGGATATCGTCGACGCGCTGGACAGAGCCGGGGTTCCCGCCTTCGCTCGTCGTGCCCGCAGCCGTCTGCCTGCCGTACCGAATGAGTTCTGACCGGTACCACGCACATCACGGTCATGTGCCGCCTGTCACGGGTACGGGAGGCGGAGGCGCCGGGCCAGTGAGGAGCGGCGGGAAACCGGTGGTGGACTCGGTCAGGCCAGGGCGTTGCGGAGCCAGTCCTCGACGCCGGCGATGTGGACGGTCGCCCAGGCGCGGGCGACCTCCGGCTGGTGGGCGGCGATGGCGTCGCAGATCGCGGTGTGCTGCTCGCGGGTCTTCTCCAGGGCGTTCTCCTGGGTGAGGCCCCTCCAGATCCTGGCCCTGGTGGTGGGACCGGAGAGGCTCTCGATGAGGGAGCAGAGCACGGCGTTGCCCGAGCCCGCCGCGATGCGCTGGTGGAACTCCAGATCGTTGGCGACGAGCTGCTCGACGCTCGGGTCGGGAGGCAGCGCGTCGAGGATCTTACGGAGTTCGGCCACCTCCGACTCGGACATGTACGTCGCCGCCATGGCGGTCGCCGCGGGTTCCAGGATCCGGCGAACCTGGAAGAACTGCAGCACCGTGTCGTCCTGATGGAAGTCGACCACGAACGACATGGCGTCGAGCAGGAGCCTCGGCTCCAGGCTGGTCACGTACGTGCCGTCGCCTTGGCGCACGTCCAGCACGTTGATCAGGGCCAGCGCCCTGACCGCCTCGCGCAGGGAGTTGCGCGAGAGGCCGAGCCGGTCGGCCAGGTCGGCCTCCTTGGGCAGCCTGCTGCCCGGGGCGAGTTCGCCGGACAGGATCATCTGCTTGATCCTGTCGATAGCGGCGTCGGTGACCGCCACTCCGCACCGTCCTCAGGTTTCGCCAGACATCCGATGTCTATGAGTGTATGGCGAACCGGACCGGATCCACCCCCGTCACCCGGCGGATGATCCCACGAGCCTCCAGGGTGCGCAGGTGCGCCGCCGCCTCCCCGGCCGCCATCCCACGCAGCATGGGAGGGAAGTCCTCCCAGGGCCGGTTCCAGGTCATCCGTCCGGCGATCTCCCAGATGGTCAGCGGCTCCGCCGCCTCGGCGAGCAGTGCGGCCAGCCGTCGGAGCTTCTCCTCGTGGTGGATGCCGATCTCCGCCGCCCGAGCCGCCGTATCCGGAAATATCCATTCATGGGCGGGCAGGGCTTCGAGTTCGCCCAGGCCCTTCACCTTCTCCAGCGACTCCAGGAAGTCGCTGAGCGGGTCGACGTCCGCCCGGTCGTACGGGTAGATGCCGATGTGCGGGGTGATCGCCGGCAGCACGTGGTCGCCGGTGAAGAGCCGGTCGGCGTCCTCCAGGTGCAGGCAGACATGGCCCGGCGTGTGGCCGGGGGTCCAGATCGTACGGAGCCTGCGCCCCGGCAGGTCGATCAGGTCGCCGTCGGAGAGAACGCGGTCCGGCAGCGCGGGCGGCTTCGGCCGGTTCACGGTCACCTCCTCCACCTCGACGGTGCCCGCCCCCGCACGGCGCAGCATGTCGGCCTGGAGGTCGCGGTGCGCGTCGCCCTCGACCTCCCGCATGAAGCTGACCAGTTCGGCGTCGGCCTCGTGCATGGCGATCCATGCGCCGGACTCCTCCCTGATCTGCCCGGCCAGCCCGGCGTGGTCGGGGTGGAAGTGGGTGACGACCACCCCGCGCACGTCGCGTACGTCCATGCCGACCGCGCCCAGCCCGTCGCGCAGGGCCAGCCACGCCTCAGGGGCGTTCCAGCCCGCGTCGATGAGCACCGGCCCGGCGGGGGACTCGATCGCGTAGACCAGGGTGTAGCCGAGCGGATTGCCGGGGATCGGGACGGGCACGCTCCACACACCGCCACCGGTGTCGAACGGACGCTGCTCGCTGTACGGCCTGCGGCGGGATTTCAACGGTGCTGCTCCTTACCGGCGCCGGTCAAAGGCGCTCCAGGACGGTCGCGGTCGCGAGCGCCCCGCCCGCGCACATCGATACCAGCGCGGTCGAGGAGTCGGACCGCTCAAGCTCGTGCAGGGCGGTGGTGACCAGCCGGGAACCGGTCGCGCCGACCGGATGGCCGAGTGCGATGGCACCACCGTTGACGTTGACCCGTTCCATGTCTGGCTTGTGCACCGATGACCAGGATAAGACCACCGCTGCGAAAGCCTCATTCACCTCGAACCTATCGATGTCTGCCGTGCTCATCCCGGTGGCGGACAGGACTTTGGCCGTCGCGTCCACCGGCCCGTCCAGGTGGTAGTACGGCTCGGCGCCGACGAGCGCCTGGGCGAGGATGCGGGCCCTGGGACGCAGGCCGTGCCGGGCGGCGGCCTCCTCGCTCATCAGCAGCACCGCCGCCGCGCCGTCGGAGATCTGCGAGGAGGTGCCCGCGGTGTGCATGCCGCCCTCGCCCATCACGGGCTTGAGCCCGGACAGCCCTTCGAGCGTGGTCTCGCGCAACCCCTGGTCTCTGCTGACGACGCGGGTCTCCCCGGTGGGCTGCCCGTCCTCGCCGAGGATCGGCGCGGTCACCGGGATGATCTCCCGGTCGAAGCGGCCCTCGGCCCACGCCGCCGCGGCGAGCCGCTGGGACCTGGCGCCGAACCCGTCGAGTCGCTCGCGGGTCAGCCCGCGCCGTCGCGCGATCCGCTCGGCGGCGGTGAACTGGTCGGGCAGGTCGATGGACCAGTCGTCGGGCCGGGGCCGGGCGGGCAGCACGTTGGAGCCGAGCGGTGCCCGGCTCATCACCTCGACGCCGCAGGCCACGCCGACGTCGATGACACCGGCCGAGATGAGCGCCGCGACCAGGTGCACGGCCTGCTGGGAGGAGCCGCACTGCGCGTCGATCGTGGTCACGCCCGTCTGGTACGGCAGGCCGGCGTACAGCCAGGCATGTCGCCCGACATGACCGCCCTGCTCACCGGCCTGCGTGACGCACCCGGCGAAGACCTGTTCCACGGCGGCGGGGTCGATGCCCGCCCTGTCGATCAGACCGCCCAGTGCCGCCGCGAGGACCGCCTGCGGCTTCAGCCCGGCGAGCCATCCGTTGCGTCTGCCGATCGGGGTTCTCACGGCTTCGACGATCACTGCACCCATACGATCTCCTCGCCCGCCGTCCCAGAACGTTGCTCTAGTCGCCTTCCAGTGCGACTGTAACGGGTTCTAGTTTCAGGTGGAAGGAGAGGGTCGGAAATCGGCGAGCAGGCGTTCGGCGGCGATCTCGATGCGCCGCTGGATCTGCTCGTAGGTGCGGCGCCCCCTGAGCATCTCCAGAAGCTCGTGCACCCAGATGCTGGACAGCGAGCCCGCGAGGGCGAACTGCTCCTCGGTGGCGGTGTCGACGGTGAGGTCGTCTCCGGCGACGCGGAGCAGCAGCCCGGTCATCCGGTCGCCGAACGGCGTCTCGACCTCGGCCATGATCAGCGAGCGGATGAGCGCGTCGGCGAGTTCGGGCTCGCGCATCAGGCCGCGGGTGGCACGCATCAGGATGTCGACGGCCCGCCCCGAGGCCGCGGTGGCGCTGGGCGGGCGGCGCTCGATGCTGCTTTCGAGGAGGTCGATCTCCTCGCCCACGACGGCGACGACAAGATCCATCTTGGAGGGGAAGTACCGATAGAGCGTTCCCAGTGCGACCCCGGCACGCTCGGCGACGGTCCGCATCTGCATCGCCTCGACGCCGCCTCGCGAGGCGAGGGCGGCGGCGGCCTGGACGATGCGCTTGCGCCGCTGATGCTGGCTCCTGGTGCGGACGCCCGTGGACGCCGGTTCGCTCTGCATGCCGGATGTCTTCTCGGTCGTGACCGGATCGAGGTCTCTCGGGACGGGCCTGTCGGCCGCGTGCGGGGTGACCGGCACGTCGGTGGACACATGCGGGGTACGCATGAGAACACGTTATCTGATTTCCGGATACTCCGGTGGGTTACTCGCCGGTCACAAAGACGCCCCACGCTTACACGGCATATGCGATGTCGCGGTTATCCGGTGAGGTGTTGCGATCAGTCGGCTCTGGACACGGAATAGAATCTGTTCTACTTTTCGGAGCAGCTGGCCTGGGCATCCTGGCGGGAGGCGCAATGTCCGAAGAGACGCTGGCGGGGCTGCTGGAGCGGCGCGCCGACGACGACCGGCCCGGCCTGCTCTTCGAGGAGCGGACCTGGAGCTGGCGCGAGTACGTCGCCGAGTGCCGGGCCCGCGCCGCCCTGCTGGACGCGCGTGGCCGGAACCTGCACGTCGGCGTGCTGTTCGACAACGTTCCCGAGGTGCTGTTCCTGCTGGGCGGGGCCGCGCTCTCCGGTCACGTGGTCGTCGCGCTGAACACCACCAGGAGTGCCGCCGAACTCGCCCGCGACGCGGACGCGACGCATGTCGACCTGATCCTGCACGAGCCCGCCCACGCCGGCCTCGCGGCCGACCTCGCCGCGTTCCGCGATCCGGAAGCGGCCCGCTCCCGGCCATCCGCCGATCCCGCCGCGCCGTCGCCCGCTCCTTTGGCGGGCCCGGTACGCGAGGACGCGCTGACGATGCTGATCTTCACGTCGGGGACCTCGGGACGGCCCAGGGCGGTGAAGATCACGCAGCGGAAGATCGCGGTTCCGGGGGCGAGCCTGGCGGCGATGCTGTCGCCACAGGACGTCGTCTACTGCTCGATGCCGCTCTTCCACTCCGGGGCGATCATGGCCGCGTACGCCCCGGCGGTGGCGTCGGGGGCGGCGCTGGTGCTGCGGCGGAGGTTCTCGGCCTCGGGCCTGATGCCCGACGTCAGGCGCTACGGGGTCACCTACCTGCACTACGTGGGCAAGGCGCTCTCCTATGTGCTGGCCACCCCGGCGGAGCCCTCGGACGCGGAGAACACCCTCAAGATCGCGTTCGGCAACGAGGGCAGCGCCACCGCGGTCAGCCGGTTCGGGGAGCGTTTCGGCTGCTACGTCATCGACGCGTTCGGGTCCACCGAGACCGCGATCTCGATCACCCCCGCCCCGTCCGGGCCGCCGGGATGCCTGGGCAGGCTCCCCGAGGAGGTCGAGATCCGCGATCCCGCCACGGGGGAAAGGTGCCCGGTCGCGGTCTTCGAGGACGGGCGGCTGCTCAACGCGGGCGAGGCGATCGGGGAGCTGGTCAACACCCGCGGACTGGGCCTGTTCGACGGCTACTACAACGACCCCGACGCCGACCGCGAGCGCGTCAGGCAGGGCGCGTTCTGGTCGGGGGACCTGGCCTACGCCGACGCCGACGGTTACGTGTTCTTCGCCGGGCGGGGCACCGAGCGGCTCCGGGTGGACGGGGAGAACCTGGCGGTCGCGCCGATAGAGGCGGTCGTGCGCGAGTTCCCCGGCGTGGTCGAGGCGGCCGTCTACCCCGTACCGGACGCCGCGGCGGGCGATCAGGTGATGGCGGCCCTGGTGCTGCGGGACGGCTTCGATCCCGAGGCGTTCGCGAGCTTCCTGGCCGGCAGGAAGGACGTGGGCCCCAAGGCCATACCCCGATATATCCGGATCAGCGCGGAACTGCCGCAGACCGCGTCCAACAAGGTCATCAAGCGGACCCTCGCCGCCGAGGCATGGCACACCGGCGACCCCGTCTGGTGGCGCCCACCCGGGCAGGCGTCCTGGCGGCCACTCACCCCCGAGGACGCCATCCGCATCGACGACGAGTTCATCCAGCACGGCCGACGGCAACCCTGGAGCGCCAGTGGATTTCAATCTTGACGAGACCCAGACCGACCTGCGTGAGCTCGCGGTCGACCTCCTCGGCAGGGAGGTGACCTCGGCCAGGCTCGAAGCCCACGAGAAGAGCGGCGCCCCCTACGACGCGGCCCTGTGGCGCTCCCTGGCCCAGGCGGGACTGCTCGGTGTCTGCCTGCCGGAGGAGGCCGGCGGGGCCGGGCTGGGGCCGGTGGAGATGGCGGTCATCCTGCGGGAGATCGGCGCCCACGTGGCGCCGGTCCCCGCTGAGCAGAGCCTGGTCGCCGCGCAGGTGATCGCCAGGTACGGCTCCCGCGAGCAGCGCGAGGCGCTGGCCCCGCTGGCGGACGGTGAGATCTCGCTGGCCGCCGCGCCGTCCGAGCCGGGACGCGACCTCGGCGCCCCGCCCGTCACGACCGCGCGCGAGGACGGCTCCGGGTGGGTGCTGCACGGCGCCAAGACCACGACGCCCTACGCGGCCCAGGCCGCGAAGATCCTCGTTCCGGCCACCACGGGGACGGGCGTCGGCCTGTTCCTGGTGGACCCCGCCGAGACGACACAGCACCGGGTGACGCTCTCCACCGGTGAGCCGGCCGCCGCGCTGAGCCTGGCGGGCACTCCCGGCGAGCTCGTCGGCGCCGCGGACGGTACCGCGGCCGACGGCCTGCGCAGGCTGGTGCTGGCCGGGAACATCGCGGTCACCTCCGGAGTGCTGGCCGGAGCACTGGCGCTCACCACCGAGTACATCAGGACGCGCAGGCAGTTCGACCGGGCGCTGGCCGAGTTCCAGGCGGTCACTGTGCAGATCGCCGACGTCTACATCGCCGGCCGGGCACTGGACGTGGCCGTCTGGTCAGGGGCGTGGCGGCTGGCCGAGGGGGCCGACTCCGAGGCCGAGGCCGACCTGGCCGTCGGCGCGCTGACCGCCACCGACCAGGCGCTGCGGGCGCTCTACACCTGCCAGCACCTGCACGGCGGGATCGGCGTGGACGTGACCTACCCGCTGCACCGCTACTTCGCCTGGGGCAAGCACCACGCCCACCTGCTGGGCGGGGTGGAAGCCCGGCTCGACATGATCGGAGCGCTCGTCTGATGCTGATCGACCTGACTCCCGAGCAGCAGAGGCTCCGCGCCGAGCTGCGCGAGTACTTCCAGTCCTGCCTCACCGCCGCCGACCGCAAGAAGATCTCCACCGACCCGTTCGGCCACGCCTACATGGAGCACTGCCGCAACCTCGGCCGTGACGGCAAGCTCGGTCTCGGCTGGCCCAAGGAGTACGGCGGCGGCGGGTACGGCCCGCTGGAGCAGCAGATCTTCGCCAACGAGATCGCCCGCGCCGAGGTGCCGTACCCGATCATCACGGTGCAGACCGTCGGGCCGACCCTCATGCAGTACGGCACGGCGGCGCAGAAGGAGTTCTTCCTGCCGCGCATCCTGGCCGGAGAGTGCCACTTCGCGATCGGCTACAGCGAGCCGGGGGCCGGCACCGACCTGGCGTCGCTGCGCACCACCGCGGTCCGCGACGGCGACCACTACGTGGTCAACGGGCAGAAGATCTTCACCTCGGGCGCACACTACTCCCAGTACATCTGGCTCGCCGCCCGCACCAACCCGGACGCGAAGAAGCACCGGGGGATCACCATGATGATCGTCGACTGCGCCGACCCCGGCTTCTCCTGGACGCCCATCCTGACGATGGACGGGCGCCACCACACCAACTCCACCTACTACTCCGACGTCCGGGTGCCGGTGGACATGGTCGTGGGGGAGGAGAACAAGGGCTGGGACCTGATCGTCAACCAGCTCAACCACGAGCGGGTCACGCTCGGCCCGGCGGGCAACATCGCGCACACCTACGACCGGTTCCTGGCCTGGGCCCGCCGTACCGGCGCGATCGAGGAACCCGCGGTGCGCAGGGCGCTCGGCCAGGTCTACGCCTACTTCCGTACCAACGAGCTGCTGAACTGGCAGGTCGCGGCCAACATGGACCTCGGCTGGCTGGGCGCCCCCGACGCCTCGGCCACCAAGGTCTACGGCTCCGAGCGGCTGCAGGACGTCGGCCGGATCGTCGGTGAGGTGCTGGCCCGCTTCGGCGACCCGTCCGACCCCGGCACCGCCGACCTGATGGAGCGCGTCGACCGCGGCGCCAAGGGCGCCCTGGTGCTCACCTTCGGCGGCGGCGTCAACGAGGTACAGCGCGAGCTCATCGCCATGCTCGGCCTGAGCCTGCCGAGGCCGCCCCGATGACCGCGACGGCGGAGCCCACCGACCTGCACGAGCGGCTCACCGCCCTGGCCGAGCGGCAGATCGCCGCGGGCGAGGTACTCGGGGTCGCGGCGGCGGACCCGGTGAACGCCCCGATGATCCGGCACTGGACCGACGCCCTGGGCGACGCCAACCCGATCTACACCGACCCCGAGGCGGCCGCGGCCGGGGTGCACGGGCAGATCGTGGCGCCACCGGCGATGATCCAGGTCTGGACCATGCCCGGCGTGAACAGGGACCGCAAGCAGGCGGGCACCCCGGTCGACGCCGTGCTCGCGATGCTGGACGGCAACGGCTACACCGGCGTGGTCGCCACCAACTGCGAACAGACCTACCACCGTTACCTGAGGCTCGGCGAGTCCCCGGTCCCGGCCACCCGGTTCACCGGACTGGCCGGCCCGAAGCGGACCGCGCTCGGCGAGGGCTACTTCGTCACCTGGAACGTCACCTGGTACGTGGCCGGCGAGGCGGTGGCCGAGATGCTGTTCCGGGTGCTGAAGTTCAGGCCCAGGGAGCGGGCGAAGGAACACCCGGGAAACGGGCAGGCGGCCGGCGAGGGTACGCCCCCGGCTCGTGCGGGCACGCCCGCGACGGGCGGTAACGGGTCGGCGGCCCGCCGGGACGCGCCCGCGGCCGATGAGGACGCACCCGCTCGCGCGCCGTACCCGCTGAGACCCGCCGTCAACGCCGACACCGCGTTCTTCTGGGAGGGCGCCGCCGAGGGTGAGCTCCGGATCCAGAAGTGCGCCGACTGCGGCGAGCTCCGCCACCCGCCGGGGCCGGTCTGCCCCTCGTGCCGCTCGGTCGCGCGCACGTACCTGACGGCGAGTGGTGAGGGCGAGGTCTACAGCTACGTCGTCCACCACAACCCCCCGGTGCCGGGCCTTGGGACGCCTTTCGTGGTCGCGGTGGTGGAACTGCCGGAAGGTGTGCGGATCGTGGGCAACGTGGTGGACTGCGCTCCTGCACAGGTGGGTATCGGTATGCCGGTGCGCCTGACGTATCGCCAGATGGACGACGAGCTGATCCTGCCCATGTGGGTCCCCCGGGAGGCGTGATGCGGACACTTACCGACGACGAGGTGCGGGTCGGAGCCGTCCTCCCCGAGCTCGCGATCGAGCTGACCCCCACCGTGGTCGTCTCGACCGCACTCGCGACCATGGACTTCACCCCCGTCCACCACGACGTCGAGGGCGCGAGGGCACAGGGGTCGAAGGACATCTTCCTCAACATCCTGACCACGATGGGCCTCGTCGAGCGCTACGTCACCGACTGGGCCGGACCCGAGGCGATCATCCGCGGCATCAACGTCAAGCTCGGCGTCCCCGCGTACGCGGGCGACAGGCTGGCCTTCAGCGGCGCCGTCCTCGCCTGCGAGGACGGCGAGTTCACGGTCGAGGTCCGCGGCAGGGTCAGCCTCGGTGACCACGCCTCGGGCACCGTCAGGTTCGCCCTCCCGTAGAAAGGCCTTCACCAGCGTGGTCTCCTTTTCCGGGAGTACGGCCGTCGCCGGCATCGGCGCGACCGAGTTCTCCAAGCAGTCAGGCCGGTCCGAGCTCCAGCTCGCCGCCGAGGCCGTGTTCGCGGCGCTCAACGACGCGGGCCTGGCGCCCTCGGACGTGGACGGCCTCGTCACCTACACCCAGGACGCCAACCAGGAGATCTCCGTGGCCCGCGAGGTGGGCATCGGCGACCTGTCGTTCTTCTCCCGTGTCCACTACGGCGGCGGCGCGGCCTGCGGAACCGTGCTGCACGCGGCGATGGCAGTCGCCACCGGGGTCGCCGAGACCGTGGTCTGCTACCGGGCGTTCAACGAGCGCTCCGGACGCAGGTTCGGCCAGCCCAACCCCGGGATCGGCGGCGAGCCCACGTCCCACGGTCTGGAGATGAGCTGGCACCTGCCGTACGGGCTGATGACCCCGGCCGCCTGGGTCGCCATGTTCGCCCGGCGCTACATGCACGCCTACGGCGCCACCTCCGAGGATTTCGGCAGGGTGGCGGTGGCCATGCGCAGGCACGCCGCCACCAACCCGGCCGCCTGGTTCCACGGGCGCCCGATCACGCTGGAGGAGCACCAGGCGTCGAAGTGGATCGCGGAGCCGCTGCACCTGCTCGACTGCTGCCAGGAGAGTGACGGCGCGGTGGCGCTGGTGGTCACCTCCGCCGAGCGGGCCAGGGATCTGCGCAGGTCACCCGCGCTGATCACCGCCGCCGCCCAGGGCGCGGGCGCCGGTCAGATGACGATGACCAGCTACTACCGCGACGACATGACGGGCCTGCCGGAGATGGGGGTGGTCGGCGGCCGGCTGTGGAAGCAGTCCGGGCTCGGGCCCTCGGACATGCAGGCGGCCATCCTGTACGACCACTTCACCCCGTTCGTGCTCACCCAGCTGGAGGAGCTGGGCTTCTGCGGACGTGGCGAGGCCCGCGACTACGTCGCCGACGGCGGCATCGAGATCGACGGCCGCCTGCCGGTCAACCCGCACGGCGGCCAGCTCGGCGAGGCGTACATCCACGGGATGAACGGCATCGCCGAGGCCGTCAGGCAGATCCGCGGCACCTCGGCCAACCAGCTCGCCTCGGTACGCAACGTGCTGGTCACCGCGGGCACGGGCGTGCCGACCAGTGGGCTGGTCCTGTCGGCTGAGTGAGCCGGCGCCACTCGCGGAGGAAGGGCGAACGCGAGAAGGGCGCGGCCGGTGGGCCGCGCCCTTCGTGTCACGCGTGTGGGTCGCACGCGTGTGGTCACCGCCTGGCGGGTTCGCGCTCGGCGGGACGTTTCGCGGAGGCCGCGTGCCCGGCGGAAGGCCGGGTACGTGGTCGTTCGGTGGCTCCGGTGGTCGCGGAGGGCGGATCACCCACACCGGCCGCCCGGTCGGTCAGCAGCTCAGGTTGTTGCCCGGGGTGGTGCCGAGGATCTGCGTGAAGCTCTGGTAGGCGTTGATCCGGCTCTGCACCTGCGCCGGGTTCCTGCCGTCGCACTCCAGGCTGCCGTTGATGCTGCGGATCGTCTGGCCGAAGCCGTGGCCGTTGACCATCGCGTTGTGCGCCGTCATCGTGCCGGGGCCGTTCTGGGTGTTCCAGTACCACAGGGCGGTCTTCCAGGCCACCGCCGCGTCGTTCTGCACCAGGTACGGGTTGCCGAGCAGGTTGATGCCGAGCGCGTCGCCGGCCGCCTTGTAGTTGAAGTTCCAGCTCAGCTGGATCGGGCCGCGCCCGTAGTAGGCCGCCTGGCCGGCGGGGCAGCCGTAGGGCTGGCTCGCGTCGCAGTAGTGCGGGTAGTTCGCGGTGTTCTGCTCAACGATGTGGACCAGCCCGCCGGTCTCGTGGTTGACGTTGGCGAGGAAGGCGGCCGCCTCCTGCTTCCTGACGGTGTCACTGCCGGTCTTCGCGAAGCCGGGGTAGGCGCTCAGCGCGGTGGTCAGCCCGCTGTAGGTGTAGAAGGGGTTCCGGTTCGGGAACATCTGGTTGAACTGTGCCTGGCTCACCACGAAGCCCGAGGTGGGCGGGTCGGTGGGCGGCGTGCCGCCGCAGGTGTACGGGTCCCAGTACCAGGTGCTGATCACCGGGTCGTAGCCCGGGTTGTCGTGTTCGGCGATGTAGTACTTGCCGTCGGTGTACTTGACGATGCTGCCGGCGACGTACCAGGTGCCCGCCGCCCAGTTCGGGTGGTTGCAGTTGCCCGTGGGCGGCGTCGTGCCGCCGCAGGTGCCCTTGTCGGCCCAGACGTCGGCGGTGCCCGGCCTCTCGTTCTGGGTCCACCACTTCGCGGACCAGTTGTGGCCGTTGTACGAGGCGGTCATGCCGCCGGTGTAGACGGCCGAGGAGCTCCACGCGGCCGCGCAGCTCTCGGCGGAGGCGGAGGACGTCGGCAGGACGACCGCGAGCACGCCGGTGACCGCCAGGGCGGCGAGGGCGGCCATGATGCGCTGTCTCAACACTTGATCACTCCCATGGGGGGAAACCGGATGGTGTGGGGTGTCCGGACGGTCGGACTTTCGCGCGGTGACGGCCCGCGTCATCGCGTTCGCGCAGCTCATACCTGGATCGGGCGGGTCTGCCGCGAGGTGCGTGGCTGCCAACCTGATCTTTCTCTTAAGAAAGTTTCCTAAGAGTTGCCGTGATACTAGCCTTGACAGATCACTGTCACAACCCGTTCGGACATCGGGTCCCGCCAATGCGGGCCGGGTGCGTTCCAAACGCGGGGAATCTCGCGCGTCGCCGGTTCACCGGGGCATGATCCGTCCGGTTAGCTATTAAATGTAACTTTTATCGGCGTTTAGGGTGCCACTATTGCGGCATGTTGGAATCCCTCGGGCTCGATCCTGTGGAGGAGCGCGTCTACCGGTTCCTGGTGACGACCGCGGAGGCGGATGTCACCGACCTCATCGGGAATCTGGGCATCGATGCCGAGACGGCGGAGACGGTGCTGGTCACCATGCGGGTCAGGGGACTGATCAGGACGGTCTCTCCCGGCAGGCGGCGGTTCGCCGCCGTGGCACCGGACATCGTGCTGGGCTCGCAACTCCTCCGCCACCAGCAGGCGCTCGACTGGGCGCGGCGTGAGGTGGAGCGGCTGTCCGAGGAGTACCGGGACAACGCCCGCCGCCGCGACGCGGGCCCGCAGGTCGAGGTCCTGTCCGACCACGCCGTGTTCCGGGAGCGGTTCGACCAGCCGTTCGAGGGTTACCGGGAGCGGGCGACGTCGCTGCGGATCATCGAGGGGACGAGGCCCTGCCCGCTCGGCTCCGACGACCTCTACCTGCTCTCACTGCTGGTCGCCGGTGTGCCGGACACGTCGATCGCCACCCGGCTGGGGGTCAGCCGGCGGACCGTGCGGCGGCGCGTCGCGAACGTCATGGAACTCGCCGGCGCCCAGACCCGCATGCAACTGGCCTGGCGCGCCGCCACCGAAGGCTGGCTCTGAATGGCGCCAGGTGTGAAATGGCGGATCATTAAAATGGCGATGACGCGGCTTGATGACGGTGTGCGGGCGGTTGGGCGCACCGCCTTGACATATGTTTCCACCCCATCGCAACCAAAAATCGATCATTTTCTCGGCGCGGTCGCGCTGACCCGGCTCGCGTAGCGTTGTTCGCGGCGCACGTTGCCGTTCCATTGTTCTCCGACCCCTGAGGCTTACGGTAATCGGGTACTGCGGCTGTGGAATGAGCGCTCCGGCACTCTGAATTTGCATAGGGCTTTGCCGCGGCAATGTCTACGTGCGCTTGCTGTCCGCTACGGTGGAGAGTGTGACGGTATGGAATGTTTGATTACCCGGCACCGAGGGCGCCCTGTTGTAGTGACCCGTGAGCAGAAAACTCTCGCCGTCGGCCGACCGATCGGGAAGTGTCTTCGTTCGGAAGAGGGGTCTCTGCGTTCAAAGCTCGAACCGGCGAACACCGCTGACGAAGGGGGTCGTTCCCCATGAAAAAACAGCGAGATTATGACTTCTGGTTACGTCTTTCTTTGCGGTGCTTTTCGCCATGACTGGAGCGGCTTCCACAAGCCAAACCAGCGACGCAGGCTCCACGGGCCGGCACGGTAACGGCCGGCCCGGCCAAATCCCGACTGGGTTAAGGACGTCGGCCCCCGACACGGTCGGCGCCGGTTGGCGAGGAAACGCTGAAGTGGCCTGTCATCTCTTCTCTCCCTGCTACCTGACAGGAGGAGGATCATGAGGATGTTCGCGCTTCCAGAGCCGCGGAGAACCCAGCGGCGGCCTGTGCTCGCGCTCGTGGTGGCCGTCTTGACGATCGGCGCCCAGGGCGCCGCAGCACCCGCCGCCCAGGCCGCCCCGCTCGCGACCGCGAACGCCGTCGAGGGGGCGCCGCAGGGCAACGTGGTGATCGAGTGGAACCGGACCCTGCTCAACATCGTGCGGACTCCGCACGCGCCGCCGACCACCGTTCACCCCACCCGCAGCTTCGCCATCATGAGCGCGGCCGTCTATGACGCGGTCAACGCGATCAGCCGCGCTCACCCCCTCTACGGCACCGGCTTCACCGCCCCGCAGGATGCCTCCCGTCCCGCCGCGGCCGCGACGGCCGCGCACGACACCCTCACCGCCCTGTACCCGGCGCGGAAGCCCAGCCTGGACCGGCAACTGGCCGCCGACCTCACCGGCATTCCCGACGGCCGCGCCAAGCAGGAGGGCATCCGGGTCGGTGCCCAAGCGGCCCAGGCCATCCTTACCCTGCGCGCGCATGACGGCGCCGACGCCACCCCGCCGCCCTACACCAGCACCGGAAAACCCGGCGACTACCGGCCGACCCCGCCCGACTTCGACCCACCGGTGTTCACCCACTGGGGCAAGGTCACCCCATTCGTGCTCCATACCGGCGATCAGTTCCGCCCAGCCGCGCCCCCGGCGCTGGCCGGCCCGGTCTACGCGGCCGCCATCAATGAGGTCAAGAGCATCGGCGCCGCCCACAGCACGACGCGTACGGCGGAACAGACCGCGACCGCCAAGCTCTGGGGTGCCCCCATCCAGAACTACTGGTACAGCATCGGCCAACAGGTCGCCCTCGCGCGCCACAGCGACCTCGACCAGTCGGCGGACCTGTTCGCCCTGCTCAACCTCACCATCGCCGATGCCACCATCGGCGTCTACAACGCCAAGTACCACTACCGGTTCTGGCGGCCGATCACCGCCATCCGCTCCGCCGCAGGCAACCCGCGGATCAAACCCGACCCCGCCTGGACCCCGCTTATCACCACCCCTCCCGACCCGTCCTACCCGGGCATGCACAGCGCGATCGGCACGGCCGCCGCCACAGTACTCGCCGGCTTCTACGGCGACCGCAATGTCTTCACCCTCACCTCACCCACCGCGTCCAGCGTGACCGAGACCTACACCGACTTCAGCGCCGCCGCGACCGAAGCCGGGCTCAGCCGCATCTGGGCGGGCGTGCACACCCGGATGGACCACCAGGCCGGCAACAAGCTCGGCACCACCATCGGTCGCTACGTGCTCAGCCAACTGAAGCTCGCCCCGGCCACACCGGCTTCCCCGACCGCGAAGCCCCCGGCCGGTAGCGGCCCGGCCGGCAGCGGCCTTGCCGCAGGCGTCACCGTCGAGGTCCGGGACTCCAAGCTCGGCAAGATCCTCACCGACGGCCAAGGGCGCACGCTGTACCTGTTCGAGACGGACAAGGGCACCAAGTCGACCTGCTACGGCGCGTGTGCGATCGCCTGGCCGCCGCTGGTCGCCACGGGCAGGCCGCAGGCCGGCAGCGGCGCATCCTCCGCCCTGCTCGGCACCACCGCCAGGACCGACCACACCACAGAGGTCACCTACAACGGCCACCCGCTGTACTACTACGTCGGCGACACCAAGCCCGGCGACACCAGCGGGCAGGGCCTCGACTCCTTCGGCGCCAAGTGGTACGTGCTCAACCCGCAGGGAAACAAGATTGACACGGGCTGAGCACCGTCGGTCGCCATGAGTCACTACACGGGCAACGCTGAGCGGGCTGTTGCGAGAGCGCCGACGGCCGGGAGCACGGGAGGGAGCAGAGGAACATGGGAGCAGCACGGACGATGTCACCCCGCCCGGTCTGGCTGCGGCCGGCGATGGCCGCCGGGCTCGCCCTGGTCGTGGCGGCGGCCTTGTACGCGTTCGGCCGGATACACACTCCGGACTACGCCAGCAGCCTGTTCGGACGCCGTGGCGACGACGCGAACCTGCTGAAGGCGCAACTCGGCACCGCCCTGCTGGGCCTGGCCCTCTACCAGCTCATATTGGCGCTGTGGATGTACCGGCGGCTACCCGGGGCCGGTGCCGCCCCCCGCCCGGTACCCCTCGCCCACCGCATCGGCGGAGCCGTGCTGTTCGTGCTCTCCCTCCCCGTCGCCTACCACTGCATCACCGCCTACGGAGTGCAGCTGGACAACGCCCGGGTCGCCCTGCACTCCCTCGCCGGCTGCTTCTTCTACGGCGCATTCGCCGCGAAGGTACTCCTCGTCCGCAGCCGGTACCTACCCGCCTGGGCGTTGCCGGTCGCCGGTGGCACCCTGGTCACCCTCATCGCGATCCTGTGGTCCTCAGCGGCACTCTGGCAGCTGACCCAGCCGTAGCCTGGCGGAGCTCCCACGGCGGTTCCAGCGCCGACCTACGGAGATCAGGTCCCCGAAGGGCCGGCGAAGGAATCAGGGCGGCTTCACGGGGTTGTGATCATTGGTACCGCGAAGAAGACGATCATGGCGATCGCCACCGCGATGATGAAACCGATCACTTCCCAGGCCCAGTCGTGGTGGGAGACCTTCGTCGGTGCCTTGTGTCTGCGTGCCGCCCGGCGGCCCGCGCGCCTGCGGGATCCGGCCCGTCCGGAAAGCCGGAGCCCGGTCTCCGCCGTCCCGGCCTCACCGGTCTCCGCCCCGGAATCGCCTTCCTGCGCGGTCGTCGGCTCGCTCCACTGCGCGTCGTACGACGCCGGGGTGTGCTCCTGGGGTGCGGTGTAGTTCGGAGGCACGGTGTGCGGCGGGGCGTCGTCCGGCTCGTCGGCCCGCATGATCCAGCTGGGCAGGCGCAGCTGGGCACGGCCCGCCGGGGTGCTGAGATGGTCAGGCCGGGGAGACCAGGCGGGAAGGGCCGTCGAGGTCTCGTCGGCCTGAGCGTCTGTTCCGGTGCCGGTCTCGTTGCCGGTCTCGATGTCGGTCTCGGTGCCGGAGGGAGCGGCGTCCGTGAACCAGTTGACCGCGGGCGTCTGAACGGGGTCGGCGGCCCAGGTGGGCATCGGCGGCTGCACGCGACCGGTTTCGGGGTCGGGGGCCGGTGCCGGTGTGGCCCAGGTGGGCATCGGCGGTTGTGCGCGACCGGTTTCGCCGTCAGGAGTCTCCACCTGTGCGGACCTGACGGGGAAGAGAGGCCGGTGGCGCTCGGCGTCGGAGAGGGCGTCGAGCTGATCGGTCTGCAGGGGCCAGCCGGGGAGCGGGTGCGCGGTGGGGTGCGCGGTGGGCACATCGTCCAGCACATCTCCCGGCACGGGTCCGGGAGCCGGGGCGATCGTGAGGGGCGTGCGAGGGGCCTCGGCGGACGGAGCCCCGGGCGTCTCGACGGGCGTGGGATCGGCGGGCGGATCGGCGGGTGCGGCCTCGGGGCGGGGCGCGGCGGCGACGAGCCTGTCGGTGTAGACGCGGGCCGCCCGCGCCTCAGGGGTGAGCGGGCGGAACAGATTCTCCCGTACCGGGGCATCCCCGGGGGCGCCCTCCAGCACGTCCCCCGGAATGGGCGCCGACAGCGGTGCCGCCCGGCGCGGTCTGGGACGCTGGAGCCGGCGGCGCGGCCGCAGGGCCGCGGTGTCCAGAGCGGTGAGCA
This sequence comes from Streptosporangium sp. NPDC002544, assembly GCF_040295965.1. Taxonomy (NCBI): domain Bacteria; kingdom Bacillati; phylum Actinomycetota; class Actinomycetes; order Streptosporangiales; family Streptosporangiaceae; genus Streptosporangium; species Streptosporangium sp. NPDC002544. The sequence continues at coordinate 131,951 of NZ_JBEOWJ010000005.1, forward strand.
CCGAGTCGCCGAGCCTGGGCAGCGGTTCGGTGCTGGCCTCGTGGGTGGAGACCGTGCCGGGGTCCCTCGGCGCGAAGGGGTCCGGGAAGCGGTCGCCCGCCATGTGGTCCGGCACCGGGAAGGCCGGGGCACTGGTCTGGGCGCCGTTCTCCGGAGACGGTGGCGGCCAGGCGGGTGACGTCGGCCACAGTTGCCTGACCAGCGGGGACGTTGATCGCCTGGCGACGGGAGCGAGCGGTGCCCGCGGTCCGAGCACGGCGGCGCGCAGCCCGGAGGGAGGGGTGGCCCAGGGAGCGAGGACGAGCACGTCGCGGACCGGGGCGACGGCGAGGGCGCCGAACACCTCCGTCAGGTGCGCGGGGATCCGGGCCGAGGCCAGGGCGGCGCCCAGCGACTGGGCGAACCTGCGGCAGGCGCTCACCGTCAGCTCGTCGGCGGTGTCGACGGCCACGTCGAGCACCCAGGACAGCTCGGCGGCGTTCATCTCGCAGACGCCCGACAGGTACAGCACCTCGCGCTGGTGGGTGCGCAGCTCGCTCAGCACGCGCTCGACGAGGGCGGGGACGGGGTCCAGGCCGGTGACCGGGGGCGAGTAGACGATGTCGCGCAGGAAGATCTCGCGGCGGGCGAGCGCGTACAGCGCGGCGCGCGGGGGGTGGGTGTCCGTGACACTGGACAGAACGGTCACCAGGACGTCGAAGGCCGAGTCCGCGCTGCCCAGCTGGTCGTGGGAGTAGGCGTACAGCCCTGCTGCGTGGCGGTCGTAGAGCTCGGCGATCAGTTCGCCGCGCGAGCGTTGACCGAGGAGCGGTTGGGTCACGGGACCGGCTTCCTCTGGTGGTTCGTCGAGCGTGGTGAAGAGCTGGGGCGGCTGTGAAGCCTGTGACGTACGGTGCCAGAGGGATCAACTCCAGCAATGTGGGTAATCATGTCAAGTCATGGGCACCTCCCGCACTACCGAATGCCCTTTTGGTGAGAAATACACATGTCGATCTACCGGACAAAGCCGGGAAGACAGATCGGAGAAGTGGGGCATAGGCTGACTTGGGCCAGATCAGGGAGGCGGCCGGGGCAGGGAGGCCGTAACCCGGCGAAAACAAGAGGTTGCGCATGATCACATTCAACGGTGTCACCAAGCGCTACGCCGACGGCACCGTAGCGGTGGACAGCCTGAGCCTTGAGGTGCCCACCGGGGAGATCACCGTCTTCGTCGGCCCCTCGGGGTGCGGCAAGACGACCTCCCTCCGCATGATCAACAGAATGATCGACGCCACGGAGGGCCAGATCCTCCTGGACGGCGTCGATGTCAAGACCATAGACCCGCCGACACTGCGTCGGGGCATCGGCTACGTCATCCAGCAGGCCGGGCTCTTCCCGCACCGCAAGATCGTCGACAACGTGGCGACGGTTCCCCTGCTGCTCGGCTGGGAGAAGAAGAAGGCCCGTGACCGGGCGATGGAACTGCTGGAGCGGGTCGGGCTCGATCTGAAGATGGCCGACCGCTACCCCTTCCAGCTCTCCGGCGGCCAGCAGCAGCGCGTCGGCGTGGCCCGCGCGCTCGCCGCCGACCCGCCGGTGCTGCTGATGGACGAACCGTTCAGCGCGGTCGACCCGATCGTCCGGACCAGCCTGCAGGAGGAACTGCTACGGCTCCAGGCCGAGCTGAACAAGACCATCGTGTTCGTCACCCACGACATCGACGAGGCGGTCAAACTCGGCGACCGGGTGGCCGTCTTCCGCGTCGGGGGCCACCTGGCCCAGCTCGACGACCCCGCGACGCTGCTGGCCAGGCCCGCCGACGACTTCGTCCGCGAGTTCCTCGGCCGCGACCGGGGCATCCGGCGGCTCTCGTTCGTCTCGGACGAGGGGGTACGGCTCCGCGCCGACCTGCTCGTCCCGGTCTCCACCGACGCCGACGCCGCGTCGGCCTCGGCGCGCGCCGCCGGCGAGCCGTGGCTGGCCGTGGTGGACGCGGGGAATCGGCCGCTGGGCTGGGTCGCGGTCAAGGACCTGCCCGAGTCGGGCAGCCTCGCCGAGGTGGAGCTCGCGCCGTACGGGACGTTCGTCAGCGGGCGTGACTCGCTGCGCGGCGCACTGGACGCGACGCTGCTCTCCCCGTCGGGCAACGCCGTCGCGGTGGACGGCGAGGGCAGGGCCGTGGGCGTCGCCACCCGTGAGGCACTGGACGAGGCGCTGGCCGTGGTGGCGGGAAGCGTCGGCGGATCGGTGCCGGGTTCCCGCTCCGCGGGGGGCGCGGGAGGTTCCAGCGGGTCCGCGGCGGGCACGGGAGGTGCCGCTGGATCCACCGGAGGCGCGGCCGGATCCGCGGCGGACGCGGAAAGCGCCGGTGAGGGCGCGGGAGGCACGGGGGACGCGGGTGAGTGAGGAACCCCTGGTCCGCTGGGACTGGATCGGGCGCAACTGGCCCACGATCCAGGGCCTGCTGGAGGACCACATCGTGATGGCGCTGGTCCCGATCGTCGTCGGGCTGCTCATCGCGCTCCCGCTCGGGCTGGCCGGAGTCCGCTGGCGCTGGCTCTACCAGCCGACCGTCGGCGTGATGAACGTGATCTACTCGCTCCCCTCGCTGGCCGTCTTCATCGTGCTCATCCCGGTCACCGGCCTCGCGACGCGGCTGACCGTGATGGTCCCGCTCACCTTCTACGCCATGGCGGTGCTGATCCCGGCGGTCGTCGACGGGCTGGGCTCGGTCCCCGACCACGTGCGCCAGTCCGCAGTGGCCATGGGCTTCACCCCGCTGCGCAGGCTGCTCCAGGTCGAGTTGCCGATCGCGGTGCCGGTCGTGCTGGCCGGGCTCAGGGTGGCCACGGTCGCCAGCGTCAGCCTGGTCAGCGTGGGCGCGCTGGTCGGCAGGGGCGGGCTCGGCTACCTGTTCATCGACGGCTGGCAGCGGCAGTTCTACACCCCGATCGTGGTCGGCATCGTGCTGGTCGTGGTGCTCGCGGGCGTCGCCGACCTGCTGCTGATCCTGGCGCAGCGCCTGCTCACCCCGTGGTCGCGGGCAAGGGGGTCCGCGTGAATCGGCTGATCGACCTTTTCGGTGACCCGGCCGGTGCGGTGCCCCGGATCTCCGGTCGCCGCCTCGCCGGAGTCGCCAAGCGGTCCGGCGGGACTCCCATCACCCCGTGGACGAGGGGGGTCGCGTGAACTGGCTGATCGACTTCTTCGGGGACCCGGTCAACTGGTCGGGACCGGACGGGATTCCCGTCCGGCTGCTCGAACACCTGGAGTTCGCCGGGCTCTCGCTGCTGCTGGCCATGCTGATCGCGCTCCCGCTGGGGCTGCTGATCGGCCACACCGGCAGGGGCGCCCTGCTGGTGGTCTCCATCGCCAACGCGGCCCGCGCCCTGCCGACGCTCGGCCTGCTCGTCCTCATCGTGCTGCTGATGGGCGTCGGCACCATCCTGCCGGTGCTGATCCCGCTGGTGGCGCTGGCCGTGCCGCCCATCCTGGTCAACACCTACGAGGGCATCCGCGGGGTGGACCCGGACCTGCGTGACGCCGCGTACGGTATGGGACTGCGGGGCGGGCAGGTCCTCGGCCGGGTGCTGGTGCCGGTCGCGCTGCCGCTCATCCTGCTCGGCCTGCGGCTGGCCGCCATCCAGGTGGTGGCGACCGCGACGGTGGCCGCGTACGTGGGCCTGGGCGGCCTCGGCCGCTTCATCATCGACGGTCTCGCGACCAAGAACTTCCCGAGCACGATCGGCGGAGCGGTTCTCGTAGCACTGCTGGCGCTTCTCGTGCAGCTCGGGTTCACCCTGGTACAGCGCGCAACGGTCTCCCCGGGGGTGAGCGAGCGCCAGACCATCCGATAGTCTTCATTACCCCCCGTTTTGGAAGGGAATAGCACCATGAAGCGCCTGTTCAGCACCGCGGCGATCCTTCTGTCCGCGGCGCTCACACTTACCGCGTGCGGCGGCGGAGATCCCCTCACCAGCGCGTCCCCGGCTCCCGCCGAATCCGGGTCCGCCTCCGAGCCGGCGGCCGCCGGGAAGGTCGTCATCGGGTCGGCCAACTTCCCGGAGAACGTCCTGCTGGGCGAGATCTACTCGCAGGCCCTGGCCGCCAAGGGCGTCCAGGTCGAGGAGAAGTTCAACATCGGCAGCCGCGAGGTCCTGTACGACCAGGTCAAGAGCGGTGGCCTGACCATCCTGCCGGAGTACATCGGCTCGCTCCTCGCCTTCGTCGACAACACCGCCACGGCGAAGTCGAAGGACGACGTCGTCGCCGCGCTCAAGGAGAAGCTCCCGGCCGAGCTGGAGGTCCTGACGCCCGCCGCGGCCGAGGACAACAACTCGCTGACCGTCACCAAGGAGACCGCCACCAAGGAAGGTCTCACCACGATCGAGGACCTGGTCAAGGTCGCCAAGAACTACGCGGTGGGCGGCCCGCCGGAGTTCAAGAGCCGCCAGGAGAAGAACTTCAAGGACACCTACGGCCTGGAGTTCAAGGAGTGGAAGAAGACCGGCGACGCCACCGCCGACGCCATCAAGGACGGCACCGTCCAGGTCGGCAACGTCTTCACCACCGACCCGAAGATCATCATCAATGACCTGGTCTCCCTCCAGGACAACAAGAACGCCTTCGCCGCGGAGAACATCGCCCCCCTGGTCAACAAGGCGGGCGTGAACGACACGGTGAAGACCACCCTCGACGCGGTCTCCGCCAAGCTCGACACCGCCGGCCTGGTCGCGCTGATGAAGCGTGTCGCGGTCGACAAGGACGACGCCGAAGCGGTCGCCAAGGACTGGCTCACCCAGAACGGCCTGCTGTAGCCGTTTCGCCCAACCGGCCCCGGACGTCTCGTCCGGGGCCGGTTCGCGTTCTTGGAGAACGAGGGCTGGAGACCGCTTCTCGGCCCGGGTCCTGCGTTTGGTGGAAGGTCGGGGGCACGGCGAGGGCGAGTGGGGATTCGGGGCCGCTCACCGATGAAGGCGAAATGGCCTTGAGTATAATGAGTTATCTATATAAAACTACTATTTCAAAAGCGCGACTCAATTGTCGATCCATGATAGATAGGTGTGCAGATCGCCCGTTCACTTCTTTGCTAATCTGTGCTATGCAGGCTATGCAATCCTTGCTCGGCGGATCTATCGTCCCCCATCCCTGTGCTCGGAATTTTCGGAGAATTTGATCAATCGATATTGAGCGATCAGCATGGAATGTCAGGTAGACTCCGTCGGCTCCCGAGTCGCAGCTGTTGTTTTCAACAACTGTTTCTGAGATATCTGGTGGCAGGAGTGCCGTGGTGGCCTTCTTAAGCTCCTCGGCATCCTTGTTCGCTGCGGCGATACACTGCTTCTCGCGGGCAAATTGATCGCCGCAGCCGGCTGTTCCGAAAGAAGTCAGGATAATACAAGCCGCCAGAGAGTAGATTTTTATATAGCGGTAATTTTTGCTCAGCATGAGCGGCGCCTCTCGACGGTCACTAGCGGCGTGGTCGCCACCGATAAGGTCGTTGTTCAGCTCGAGCCGACGCCGCGGTCTTCGCGCCGCATGTCCCCGGCGCTGGGGGTCCCCGCACCGAGGCCGTAACGCAGGAGCACGGCGCCTTTGGACGAGACGACGGGCGGCTCGAGGAGCACCAGGTTGGCAGGCACCGCACCGCCGTCGAACACCTTCTTGCCGACGCCGAGCACGATGGGGAAGACCCACAGGTCGAGCCGGTCGAAGAGGCGCTCGTGCAGGAGGGTCTGCACCAGGTTCAGGCTTCCGATCACGTGGATGTGCTCATGCTTGTCACGTATCTGGTGCACGGCGCTCACCAGGTCGGGTCCCAGCTGCGTCGAGCCCGCCCAGCCCAGATCCGGGTTGCCTCGCGAGGCGACGTACTTCGGGACGCTGTTGAACAGCGTGGCGATCCCGCCATCGACGCCGTCGACCTGGTTCGGCCAGAACGCGGCGAAAATGTCGTAGGTCTTGCGGCCCAGGAGCAGGGCGTCCATGCCCTCCATTCCGGCACCGACCTGCCGCCCGACCGTCTCGTCGAACAAAGGCGCCTGCCATCCCCCGAACGGAAAGCCGTCAGGGTCCTCCTCGGGATCCCCCGGCGCCTGGCCAACCAGGTCGAGCGTCGCGAACAGGTCGATGTGGATCGTGCCCATGGTGTTCTCCTTCTTGTGTTCCGGTACGGATATAGACCGGCGTCCGGCGCGAACTCATCGAACGATCGCCGAGGACCCGACCAGCGATCGACACGTATCTGATGGATGAGTGTGGCCACACCCAAACGAGCTCACCGCGCGCCCCTACCGGGGTGACAACCCGGCGGAGGATCGGGGGCCACGCGGCGATCCCCGAGATCCGCCGCCAACTGGAGCGCTACGACCTCGACTCCGAATGGGTCGGCGAGGTGCGGTCGCTGTCCGACCTGCGCGCCGCGACCGAGCACGCCTGCCGACTGCGGATTTTGAAACCTTCGGCCTTCGGTACGCCATGAGGGGTCTTTGTGTGCCAGTGGAGGTAGCCCGGACCCAGCTTGAGTAGTGGTTGCGTGGCTTCATCGGAGGCGCTCGGCGTATCCAGATCGACTTCTGCTTATTCAGGGGCATGCCGCACGGTGTGCCGCTGCTTTCTCGGAGGCTGGTTTACAGCCGTACGGTGGCCCGCCGCAGCACGGGATTCAACCTGAGGATCGACATCATGAGCACGAGAAACGCGATGAACACGCGAAGCCGTCAGCAGACTTCCTGCACCGTTCGGGCTCTGAAGTCCGCTTCCTTCATCTTCTCTCCCAAATCCGTCAGGACGGTGTCGCTGCCGGCCATGTCAGAGGAGATGGCTCGACGACTCGCCTGGACCCCGGTCACCCTTCTGCTGAAGGACAACTCCAGGCCCAGGGAGTCGGGCAGCGGGGAGACGAGCGGAACCTTCACCTGCTCGAACTCCTCCGATGCCCCTACAGTGATCCGGCCGCCTTCGCGAATGCTCTTTACCGGCTTGGATGCCTCCCACAGCACCCGGTGGGTCGCGTAGTCCAGGACCTGGACCGATGTGACCTGCTCACCCGGGCAGAGCGGCGCGAAGTACTGGAGCCTGCCGTCGGCGCTGAGACCCGTTGCCACGGCGCGGGGCAATGGATCACCGAGTGGGAGATACGGCCCCTCCCCGCATCCGGCCAGGGCGAACACCAGTGCCGCGGCGCTTACACATCCGATGACGGAACGGCATGGGAGGCGCCCAACGAGTGTCCGTGTCATTTCGATTCCTCTCTGAGTCGATAATCGTCTTTCCCGGGCAGCCGTAGGTGTTTCCCTTTTGCTCTGCTGCTGTTCATGGAGCTTTGTACTTATCAATAGCGGGCGCTGTGGACAAGGTGGCGATACTTGCAGTAGCTCGTCTAGTACGGAAACGCCTGTCACGGTACTGGACGAGTCATTCCGAATGATTAGAGGTCGTAGGCGATCATGTCACCCCGGCTGGGGTGTTCGTCCTATGGGTGGTAGAGCTCTTGGGCGCGGGCGGAGTCGATGGGGCGGTCCTGGGACAGGTTCAGGAAGTGGTCCAGCTGCCACGCCTGAGCAGTGCCGGCTTGGCGGTTGGTGGTGGTCACCCAGGGCGGGTAGACGCGGAAGGCTCGTTTCCCACCGGAACCGTTTATTGACACGACACCGCGTTGGCAGAGCGCGTCCACGGGAAAGACGAACTGGCCGAAGTGGTGATGGTCGCGGGTGCTGACGACGAAGAGGTCGACGGGGTCGGTCGCGTCGAAAGGCTGGATGGGCCCGCCCGGGGACCTCTTCCATACGGTGACGAACTGGCCGACCTTGGTGGGGGTCGTCTTGGCTGCGCGGAATCGGATGGCGAGCCCGTCAAGGGTGAAGGCGTGGGCGGCGTACGCGGCACCCTCGGGTTCTGGGACCGGCTGCGAGCAGGTGAACCCGCAAGGGTCGTAGACAAGCGCTTTCGCCGCAAGGAGATCTCTGTGGGCCGGAGTGGTGTCCGACCACGGTTTGAATCCGGTGGGGTGGAGATGGGGGGAGTACTCGCGGTTCGTCGCCATTCGTGCACCCTGTCACGACTGCTGGGACGGTCGCCGACTCAACTGGGGGTGTGGCTCTCGTCGAGACATTCGAATGCTGACGGTGTGTCCGGGAACGCAGACAGGGCGTCCAAGATCGTTAATGTGTCGTAGGAGGTCCGGGTGTCTGCCGACCAGCCGCCTGTGTGGCCGGGGCGGGGCCAGTGGGGTCGAATGGAGCTGCCCTAGCCAGGAGGACCGAGGACGAACTTTCCCAGCTGGAGCGACATCCGCGTGGACATCGTCGCGGACTCCGACGGGGAGAAGGCCGTGGACGAAGCGCGGCGCCGACACTCACACCGGGTAACCCGCTTCCCCTCGCTCAGGTGAACGGCTCTACCCGGTGGAGTCCGGCCAGCAGTGCGCCGAGCGGCCGGAGGCGGAGACGATGGCCGCGCCGTCGAGTTCGACGGTCGTCAGCTCGACGCCGCCCAGTGGCCACTCCACGGCGAACTCGAAGTTCTCGGCCGGGGGCAACGGCCACAGCCACAGCCCGAAGTTGTTGAATCCGAACTCGCCGCCGCGCATGCCGCTGCCCATCGGAAGCCAGGACAGCAGCGGCCCGGCCGGCGGATCGCCGGAGGCGCTCTTTGTGCTCTGTGCCCATTCGAGGGTGGTGACCTTCGTGCCGTCGGCGAACCGTACGCCCAGCCGCAACAGCGAGTCCGGTCGGTTGCCGCGCCCGAACGCCTGGGCGATCGGGGCCCCGGCCAGCTGCACGTACCACCAGTCCTCGGCGGGCAGGTCACCCTGCCTGGACGCGATCTCCACATCCAGCATGCAGCCGGTGCTGAAGACCCGGATCGTCGGCAGGAGCACCACGACGTTCGCACTCCGGGCCACCACCCGCTCGACCGCGAGCACCGCTCCGATCTCCTGCGAGGGCGGCGCGGACCACGGCGGGAGCTCAGGGCGGGCGATGGGTTCCTGTTCCGTCGGTACGGGATCGAAGAACATCACTTCACGCTACTTAAAAACCGCCAATGCTGACAGACGTCTTGTCGGCCCGGTCTCTTGTCGCGGCTCATTCGGTTAGGCCGGTTGAGCTGAGTTCGAACCAGATGACGGTTCCGGTGGAGTAGCGGTGAAATCCCCGGCGGGTGGCGAGGTTGTTGACGAGCAGGAGCCCTCGGCCGCCGGTGGCGTCCGATCCGGGCTTTCTCGTGCAGGGAATCTCCGAGGCGCCGGGGTTCTGGACGGTGATCAGTACGTCGTGGGGGAGGAAGGCCACCGTGACGACGAACTCTCGTGGCCGCTCGACCAATTCCGTCATTTACTCTGGCGTCGAGCGCCCATGGGTGCGGCTCGGTGGATGGGTCATGCGCCGAGCCAGCCGCGCACCCGGTCCGCGAACCAGTCGGGCCGTTGCAGCGGGATGCCGTGCCCGCAGTCCGCCGCGATCTCCAGCTCGCTGCCCGGCAGGGCTTCGTGCAGCACGCGGGCCGACTCCCGCATCAGGCCCCGTTCACGCCCGCCGGCGAGGATCAGCGCCTCGCGGGGGAAACGCGACCACGCGGGCGGCGGCGTGAAGCGCAGGTTCTCGCCGACCGCGGCGAGCAGGGTCTGCTTCGAGACGCTCGCGGACGTGCGGACGTAGTCGTCGAGCAGCGGGCCGGGGACGAACAGTTGCTTGGCCTGCAACTTGGCGAACCACCGCTGCCGGGCGAGCCCGGCGGTGGCGCCGAGCAGGCCGAGGGTGAACCCGGCGGCCGCGATGGGCTTGGCCTGCGCGCTGACCACGACCACGCGTTCCACGAGCTCGGGCCGGTGTGCGGCGAGCAGGACCGTCAGCTGCGCGCCTAGGGAGAACCCGGCGACGGAGACGCGACCGCCCACGTCGTGCAGGAGCTTCGTCAAGGCTTCGGCGGTGCGGGCATGGGAGTGATACGTCTCGTCCGCGCTGCGGTCGTGGCCGGGCAGGTCCGGGACGATCACCCGGTGGTCGTGCGCGAGACGCTCCCGCACCGGCTCCCACATCCAACCGGCGACACCACCGCCGTGCAGCAGGAGCACAGGCGGGGCACCGGCGGGACCATGCGTCTCGACATGCATATGGAACTGCTCCCGTCGCGTCGGCCGATGACCATGATGCCAGAGGGGGGCCGCCCGGCCGACGGCGCGACCCGTCCGGTGCTGGTGGCGGCCCCAGCGCCGGTACGGACGCCGGGCCCGGGATCCACCTGGAGGCTGGAGGACCTCGGCCACGCCGCCGCAGACAATGACCGGGCGCCACGTCGGCGGCGATCCGCGGCAACGTCCTGGCCGTGGCCACTGGCCCGGCAGCTTTGCTCGCGGTGTTCTCCACCGCACGCAACGCCGACACCGCCCGACGCACCTTCCAGCTCGGCGAGCGCGGCCACGACACCGACCGCTTCAGCAAGGCGGTCGAGCAGCTCGGCAGCGATCAGGCGCCAGTCCGGCTCGGCGGCCTGTACGCCCTCGAACAGCTGGCCGGACTCGTCGGCGAAGACGAGCCAGGAGCCCCAGACCACCCCTCTGTGTCAGGCTCAAGTGGGACATACAGTGAGGGAGTTCTCAGTGTGGCATGAGTAAGGCGAGACACGGTGTAGCAGACTGTGACGATGACGAAGCATGACCTGGAGACCGGTGGCCCTCGGGCTGATCGCCCCAAGCGCCGGCACTTCTCGGCGGAGTACAAGCTGCGGATCGTCGCCGAGTACGACGCGGCGCAGCCCGGCGAAAAGGGCGCCATTCTGCGCCGCGAAGGCTGTACGACTCCAGCATCCAGTTGCGGCGCAGGCAGCGCGACGAGGGTGCCTTGAAGAGAAAAGCAGGACGCATCCGGAGAGATGGCAAGACAGCGGGTCAAGGAGAAGACGGAGCGAGAAAAACTCGAACGGGAGAACGCCCGGCTGAAGAAGAAGCTCGCCCAGACCGAGGCCGCTCTGGAGATCATGGGGAAATGGCACGCACTCTTGGAAACGATGTCCGAGAGCGCGGACTCAGACCACTCGTGACCGAGCTTCGCGCCGAAACCCGCGAACAACTCGAACCCCACGTCGGCATCCAACGATCCTGCGCGCTGACCGGCATCAACCGATCCTCCCTGTATCGCCAGCGGTAACCGAAGCAGCTAAAGCCCGCAACCGTACGGGCGGCTCCGCCCAATGCGCTGTCCAAAGAGGAATGCGAGGAACTGATCGCAGTCCTCAACAGCAAGGAGTTCGCAGACAAGTCGCCGCGCCAGGTGTGGGCGACCTTGATCGATTGAATCGTCCCGGGTTCGGTGGAGACTGATGTACCCCGAGTTCGGTGGAGTCGGCCAAGACGACGGATGGGACGATGTCTATGATCACCTAAAGCTCGCTAGCGAAGATCCCGATGATACTATCCCCGAATGGCCGGGCACTGATAAAGAGTTTCCGGGATTCTCTGATCGGTATGCCATCACGCGTGGTGGCTATATGGGCATCGAGGACTACAACCGGCCTGCAGCCGTTGCTGAATGCGAGCATAAGTGGGGGGTCAACTATGCTCGAACATACAACCTCGCTGCGCCCTGGGGTACCCGGCCGGGGCCGAGGGGAAGTTGTGACGAATTCCCATTCAACGACAGCTACCAGGGTGTTAAGTATACCCGCGATAAAGGGTCAAGAAATTATTCAGTAGCAGTCATTGACCACGATCAGAACACTAATTTCGGTAGTGCGATGAGCGTGTGGTATAGCAAAGATCGCGTTATTAACGGAGATCGATTCTTCATCAGATTCAAATAGTGTCAGGCGTCGTGGTGCCCCCCGATCTATGGAGGGCGCCGCGACGCTTAATGAGAGAACAATGAGGTGTTATATGAGAAGCCTGCCAACGACCTGGACCGCGGCAGTGGAGTATTACAAGTTGCTCCTTACGCGGAATCCAGGCATACGAATGCAGCAGGCTTGGACCGTCCTGGTGTCATCCAGCGAGTCACCATCACAGGAGACGGTCGCTCGTATTCTCAGTCAAGGTAAGACGTTCACTCTGAAACACGGACACATCGGTGAGCACATGGACTATCACGTGGCTGATATCACCGTGGACGTTCATGGCCAAGGGTTGGTGCTCTACGAACTCGGCGCCCAAATATGCCAGCGGGAATTTATCAGCAAGCTTAGCGAGTATGGCGACGTCTACAGTCTGTACTGGGATGTGCATGCCAATAATAGCTTGTGCTATGCAAAAGATGGGGTCATTAAGCTTGAGGTAGACATCTTTGAACGCCGTAATTGGCGGGCCGACGCCGAGAGTCTGCTGGAAGAGTTGCGTATCTTCGACGCTACGGACAACGCTCGCGCCGCCGCCATGGCCATTCTTGAAATCCGCTCGGGCTTCCGACTCACCACTGAATGGCTAGACTCGGTCCATGATGTCATTGTCTACAAATGGTGGTCTGTATAGACCCGATGCCATTTAGATGGGGATCTTGCTGGTAGCTTCGGCGGGTGGAACGGTGGGGCGATATCGGTAGTTCGTGCCGGTTGACGGATCTGGTGGCGTTGGGCGCGTTGACATCCCTGGTACCGCGCGGTGCTGGATCGGGCGATCGGCGCGCATGGATGCCGAGAGGAGCGAGTCCGTAAACTTTCCACCCATGTGGTGGTCTACCTGCTGATGTCGTTATGTCTCTTTCCCGGCGACGACTATGAGGAAGTCGCGGAAAAGCTGACCGGCATGCTGGCGTCGGTACCAGGTTCAGGGGGAAAGCGCCGACGCGGGGGCGATCACTCAGGCGCGTCAGAGACTGGGCTTCGAGGTTGTCCGGGAGGTGTTCGGGCAGGTGGATCGGCCTGCCGTGACGGAGGCGACGGCGGGGGCGTGGTGGCTGGGCCGGTGGCGGCTGATGGCGATCGACAGGCTCGTTCTGGATCTGCCCGACACCTAAGCAAACGCCGCGGAGTTCGCCAAGGACAGCTTCCAGCAGTGACCGGGTGCGATGGGGAGGTTGTGGCCGGAAGCAGTCATGATCGACTCCGTCCGGTGTCGTCGCTGTCCTGCCTGGAGGAACCCTGTTCGGTCCCGCGTGACCGGGCGGTGGCGGAGCATCTGCCCGGCTCCGGGATGATTGCCGCATGAACGAGTTCGTCGAGTCCATGGCCCAGGTGGTGACCGGGGTGACGGTTGTCACGGTGAAGGACGAGCGGGACGATGTGGGGGTCACGGTCGGCACGTTCACCTCGATCTCGCTGGACCCGCCGCTGGTGATGGTGAGCCTGGACAACGCCGGATACCTCAACGAGCTGCTGCTCCGGCACGACCGCTGGGCCGCCAGCGTGCTGTCGGCCGGGCAGAAGACGGTCGCCAGCCGGTTCGCCACCGCGGGCCGTCCCGGTGCCAGGCTGCTGCTCGCGGGCATGCCGCATCACCGGGGCGAGCTGAGCGGGGCCCTCATCGTGGACGGCGGCGTCACCGCGCTGGAGGCCGAGACGGTCAAGGTCGTCCCGGCCGGGGACCACACGCTCTTCATCGCCAAGGTCCTCGGGGTCGACTACGTCGACGCGTCCGTTCTGCCGCTGTCGCGCTACCGGAGCCGCTACCGCTGAGCCGGCGGGCCGCCGCTGGCCCTTTCCCGCGGGAGGGAGCATGCTCGCCCTTTCCGGACGAAAGAGGGCAGGTGGCTGAGGCCGCCCGGAAGGAAGAAGGGGGCGGCCGCGAGCCGGTGACGAAAGCCGCCTGATCCGAGCGGTTATTCCAGCTGAAAGAGCCGCCGCGCCGGACGTCTCGTCCGAACCCGGCGGCTCCTTCGCTGAAGACGGTCAGCCCGGCGAGCCGAGCGGCCCGCACGAGGGCAGGCTCGACCCGAAGGGCGCGGGAGACGGCCTCAGTGGTTCGTCCAAGCGGCCCAACCGCAAGGCGCGGTCAGCGGATCGTCCACGAGCCCGGCAGGATGAGCGGCCCGTACGAGGGCAGGCCCAGCTCGCCCGCGAGATGGGCGAGGGGGCCCCATGCCTCCACGCGGACCTGGGCCAGCGCGGCGGCCTTGTCCTCGCTGGACTCCGCGGGGCGCAGCCGCTCCAGCGGGTTGAGCCTGGGGTAGGCGCGCACCGGGGCGTCGGCGGGCAGGCCAGCCTTCCCGCGGGCCACGGCCAGGGCGTCCTCCAGACCGCCGAGCTCGTCGACGAGCCCGTTCTCCAGGGCGTCGGCCCCGGTCCAGACCCGGCCCTTGGCCAGCTCGTGGGCGCGCTCGCGGGTCAGGCCACGGCCCTCGGCGACCTTGTTCACGAAGTCGTCGTAGACCCGGTCGAGCCAGGCGTTGATCCGCGCCCACTGCGCCTCGGAGAAGGCGTTCGTGGGGGAGAACATCCCGGAGTTGGCACCCTCGCCGACGATCTCCGAGGTGACGCCGATCTTCTCCAGCAGGCCGCCGATGACCGCCTTGCCGCCGAACACGCCGATGGAGCCGGTGAGCGTGCCCGGCTGGGCCACGATGACGTCGGCGGCCATCGAGACCATGTATCCGCCGGAGGCGGCCAGGTCGCCCATCGAGATCACGATGGGCTTGCCGGCCTTGCGGGTGAGCACCACCTCGCGCCAGATGGCGTCGGAGGCCACGTACGAGCCGCCGGGGCTGTCGACCCGGAAGACGACCGCCTTGACGTTGTCATCACGGCGGGCCGCGCGCAGCGCGGCGCAGACGGTGTCGGAGCCCATCGCGCCGCCGCCGCCCATCGGGCTGCGGCCGCTGCGGCCGAGCCGGATCGCGCCGTTGCCGCGGACCAGCGCGACGGCCTGCTCGCCCGGGTGCGGGAGCTTCTTCGCGGTCAGCGCCTTGGCGTAGCGGCCGACGTACAGCAGCAGCGCGTTGTCGCCGACCTCCTGCTTGACCTCGTCGTAGACCTCGTCGCGGTAGGCCATCCGGTCGACGAGCCCGGCGTCGACGGCCTCGGCGCCGATGAACGGGCCCTGGTCGATCAGCTCGCGTACCCTGGCGGGCTCCAGTCCGCGCCCCTCGGCGACGCCCGCCACGACCTGCTCGGTGACCGACTCGGTGATGCGGCCCATCGACTCGCGGTGGGCGTCGGTCATGTGGTCCTGGGTGAAGGTGTTGGCGGCCGTCTTGTACTCGTGCCGCTGGCCGAGCTGGTACTCGACGCCGAGCTTGCCGAGCGCGCCCCGCAGGAAGCGCTGCTCCATCGCGATGCCGGTGAGCCCGACGTCGCCGGACGGCTGGAGGTAGACCCGCTCGAAGGCGCTGGCCAGATAGTAGGGAACGGTGCCCCCGCCGAACTCGCCGAAGCTCTCGGCGAACGCGACGGTCAGCTTGCCCGAGGCCCGGAAGAGGGCGACGGCCTGGCGGAGCTCCTGGACGGCCGCGAGCCCCGGTGACTGGACGCCGATCTTGACGATCAGGGCCTTGACCCGGTCGTCCTTCCTGGCACGCTTGAGCCCGGCCAGTACGTCGGCCAGGCTCGTCTTGCGCATTGCGAGGATGGCACCCAGCGGATCCGCCGGGGCGCCGTCGATCAGGCCCTCGGTGAGGTCGAGTTCAAGGACCAGTGGAGCGGTACGCCGCTGCTTGAACCGGTCGACGGTATCGATGATCACCTTGGTCGCGTCCATGCCCTTCACCCTAAGCGACACATACCGGGCTTATGCGGATCGGCGTAGGTTCGCCGACTTTCCAGGGAGGCGGGGCGGGGGTCACCGGTGTCCTGCTTTCACCGGCCCCGCCGGGTGTTCGCCTGCCTGCCGGGGACGCGGTGGGTGGTCCCTCACCGGCGGTGCCGGGGTTGTGTGGTGTGGTGAGGTTCACCTGCCCGCCGGGTACGCGGTCCCTGCCTCACGTCGGGGGTGATCGATCATTTGCTATTTCGGATTAATCCGAAATAGCATCGCCGTCGTGACTGAGCCGGATGATCTCGACGAACTCCTGCGCGCCGTGGCCGGCAGACACCGTCGGCGCATCCTCTTCGAGGTCTGGGAGCGTGAGCGTGGTGCGGGAGAACTGGCCGACCGGCTCGGCCTGGCCCCGGCCAGCGTTTCGGAGCACCTGAAGGTGCTGCGCAAGACCGGCTTGGTCACGATGAGAGTCAACCGGACGTATCGGCTCTACCGGGCCTGCCCTGCACGGCTTCACCAGCTTGCCGATCTGCTCGTGCAGGCTTTTCCGGCCGTCGTCCGAGCCCAGGACAGCGAAGAGACCCAGGAGGACACGACATGAACGAGCAGACTGTGCGACCGGCGAACGCGGTGGCGCATTTCGACATCGGCGGCCCGGACGACGCGGGCCTGCACCGCTTCTACGGTGATCTGCTGGACTGGCAGATCAACCGCAAGGGGCCGGGATATGCGCTGGTGCAGACACCCGGCGGGCTGGGCGGGGCGATCGTCGAAACCGAACAGGCCGGTGTCACCCTGGGCGTGCTGGTCCCGGACCTTGAGCAGGCGGTCCGCCGCGCGGCCGAACTGGGCGGCACGGTCACCATGCCGCCGACCGACAACGGCTGGGTGGTCAAGGCACAGGTCAAGGACCCGGCCGGCAACGTCCTCACCCTCATCCAGGCGTGAGCGCCGCCACCGCAGCGCGCGGCACCGCAAGGCGCGCGTCGGGGAAGCCGGCCCGCAGGACCTCCACGACCGTGCTCAGCTCAAGTCGAGCGAGCTGAGCACCCGGCCGGGAAACCGCCGGATTCCACCGCGACGCCCTGTCGGCTTGCGGCGCGCTCGCGGTTACGCGCCGCAAGGTGTACGTCGGGCTGCCTTCGATCAGGATCCGGGCGGGCCGTCGATGGGTCTCGGGGCGACGGCCTTCAGCGGCTGTGGTGTGACCACGAGCCTGACCACTCCTTCGCTTTGCGGCTGTGCCGCCCACACGAGCCAGTCCGAGCCGACGGCGTCCGCGGCGATGGGCTCGTACGACAGGTGGAAGCGGCCCTTCTTCCCGTCGATCCAGTTGACCGTCGAAGCGTCGGGATCGGACTTCACCATCTGGTAGACGACCTGCAGGTCACGCTTGCGTACCTGCCCGAGCACCTCGGCCACCGTACGATCATCCAGCTCCACGCCCTCGAGCATCTCGCCCTTGGCGGTGGCAGAGGCTGCCGCCTGGTAGCGCTCACCGGGCTCCGCCGGCCTGCCCAGCTGAGTTCGTACCTCTTCCTCGAACCTGACAGGAACCCGAAACGCCAGGTGGCAACCTGCCTCGCCGATCTCGCAGCCGACGGGTTCGCGGCCACCCTCGAACGTTCCCGTCGACTTGGCGCCGTCTGGGCTCTCCGTCAGGAGCAGGTCTCCAACGAAGGTCGGCGAGACAGGCACGAGCTGCAACTCGACCTTCAGCCCGACAGCACTGAACGCCTCGGTGTATCTCTCATGCTCAGCGAGTGGATCCTTGATCCGGGCCACCCACTGTCCGCCCTCCTGCTTGATATCGATGGCCGAGCTGGCATAGGACGTGGCGCTGCCCGTGCCATCCGTCACCAGGCTCGGGCCGACCACGGCGGCCGTCACGAGACCCGCCGTCACCACCGCACCGATGACCAGCCGTGTCATCAGCAAGATCGCTGCCGAGGCGACGGGCGGCGTAGCGATGCAACGGCGGGGCGTGCCTGCGAAACAGCTCACCGAAATACTGGGGGTCGTCGAGGGACTGCGCGATCAACATCGCATCGTCCCTCTCATCGCGAATCACGTCGGGTGGGCCCATGAAGTGTCCTTCTCGCCGTGGCTGCTGCCTACACCGACTACTAGCCCGACGTGGCACCAAAGGTTCACGTTGAAGTCACGCTGTCCCCGTGTTCCCCAAGCACGACGATTCATTGCTCAGCCAGTCCCCGAGAAGGCGATGAGGTGCTCGGTCACCGCCATCACCGGCTCCTGCATGGATGTGCTGCGGCAGGCCGACGTCGCCGGTTGGCGGACAGAAACGGCTGGTCGGCCTTATTCCGTCGTCGCTCTCACGGCATGTACCGTGCCGCCGGTGGTGGAGATGTACACGACGCCGTCGGCCACCACCGGCCTGTGGATACTGCCGTCGGTTTCATAGGTCCAGAGTTCGGTGCCGGTCGCCGCGTCCAGGGCGTGCACCCTGTTCTCCTCGTCATCGTCGAGATACACCACACCGTCGGCCACCACCGGATCGGAGGAGAAGTCGCCGTTGGAAACCTCGTAGGTCCAGCGTTCGGTGCCGGTCGCCGCGTCCAGGGCGTACATCCTTTTCTCGGCTTTGCCGGCATATACGGCATATGCCACGCCGCCGGCCACTATCACGCCGGAGCAGGGGATGCCGCGAATTTCAGAGGTCCAGCGTTGCTCGCCGGTCGCCGCGTCCAGGGCATACACATTGTCATCGCCGAAGTACACGACCCCTCCGGCCACCACCGGACTGAAGGTGACGTCGACGAAGCTGCGGTTTCTGGAGGCCCAGCGGTGCTTGCCGGTGGCCGCGTCCAGGGCGTACACCCTGCCGATATCGTCACTGAAGTACACGGCATCGCCGGTTACCACCGGGCCGGAGTCGACCTCCTCGCCCTTATTGGTTTCGTAGGTCCAGCGGTGCTTGCCGGTGGCCGCGTCCAGGGCATGCACCCTGCCGACATCGTCGCCGAAGTACACGGCATCGCCGGCCACCACCCGCCTGGAGGTGATGTCGACGAGGTCGTGGTTTTTGTAGGTCCAGCGGTGCTTGCCGGTGGCCGCGTCCAGGGCGTACACCCTGCCGGCATCGTCATTGAAGTACACGGCGTCGCCGGTTACCACCGGGCTGAGGTCGACTTTGGCGCGGTTACGGGTGTCATAGGTCCAGCGCTGCTCGCCGGTCGTCGTGTCCAGGGCGTACATCCTGCCGTCATTGGTGGTGTATACGACATCTCCGGCCACCACCGGTTCGGAGTATTCGTTTGAGGGAACTCTGGGAAGTTTGTGGGTCCAGCGGTGCTTGCCGGTCGCCGCGTCCAGGGCGTACATCCTGTCCTCGTCGGCCTCGCCGCCGAGGACGTACACCACACCGTCGGCCACCGTCGGCGCGGAGGTCCTGTAGCCGACGTTGTAGGTCCAGGAGGGGATTATGGTCACGGTCGCCGTCACTGCCCGCCATACGAACCCTGAGACGACAACCAATACGCCGATCGTCAGTCCTGTGACCGCCCGCTGCCATCTGGTCCATTGACGCCGGCTCACGCTCTTCATCTCCCAGACTTCACCACTATCTCTCCTCAGGGATGCTCACATGCCCGGGGCCGGCTTTGTGTCGCACCCGGCGCGAAGGCCCCGAATGACGCTAGAGGCGGGCGCTGGAGAACGGCTTGTCAATCACTGGGACGGTCATGTTCGCCGCCTGCCCGGTGTGCATGGCCCGCGCCCAGGTGACCGCGCAAGCGGACCGCCGGCGACCGGGCGGCCCGCGCCGCGGCCGTGGGGGCCGGGCGGGAGCCGGTACGGCCTACGAGAGTCCGGCGAACAGTTCGCGTTCATCTCCCGGACCCGCGCGGCCGAAGCAGCCCGCCTGGCGAGAAGAGTCGTCGGCCCCTCGTCCCTCCTCTGCGCTGAGGAGTTTGGCCACGTCTGAGGAGCGACGCACTAGGCGGCCCGGCGGGCGTTCACCTGCTTCTTGAGCAGCGAGGTGGACGCGGCGGGAGTGGTGCCCTTCAGGTGCTGCTTCTCCACCGAGGTGAGGACCGTCTTCAGCGTCGCCGTCTCCTTGATCTTCGCGGTGAAGTTCACCCCGCCGTTCGCCCAGTTCAGCCAGGCGGCCAGCAGCTCGCTCTCCAGCTTGGCCTTCGACGTCTTCTTCGCGGGTTTGAGCACCTTGTACGCGGTGCCCAGAGTGGAGGCGCGGGTGACCTCGGAGAAGACCTTGCTGGCCTTGCCCACCAGGCCGAGGTAGCAGCCGAGCGTCGCGTCCGGGATCGTCCCCTTGCCCCGGCTGATCTCCGTCGCCCACTGCGCGGTGGTCAGCGTCTTCGTGGACTTGCCGCGCGTGCACACCGTGGGGGCCGCCGTCGAGGGAGTTGTCGGGGGGACGGTCACCGTCACGGTGACCGTCACCGTCGGCAGCGGGATCGGCGTCGGCACCGGATCGGCCGGGGTGGGCGACGGGGAGGGACCCGAGCTCTGCTCAGGGCTGGGTTCCGGGTCGGGCTCCTCGGACGGGTCCTCCGGGGAGTCGGGGGAGTCGGGGGAAGGGGTCTGGGTGATGGGGGCGCCGGGGGCGCCTCCGGCGATCGCGGCGTTCAGGTCGAGGCGGGGGGTGGTCACGCTGTCGTAGGTGATCTGCCGGCCCGCGGTCTTCAGCGCGGCCTCCAGCGCGTCCGGGGTGCCCGGTGCCTTCTGGGCCATCAGCGCCAGGGCGCCGGTGACGAACGGGGTGGACATCGAGGTGCCGCTGTAGACCTGGTGGCCGCCGCCCGGCACCGCGGAGTCGATCTCCAGGCCGGGGGCGAAGAGGTCGAGCACGGAGCCGTAGTTGGACCAGTAGGGGACGGTGTCGTCGTCGCCCGTCGCGCCCACGGTCACCGCGCCGGAGAGGCAGCCGGGAGCTCCGGCGCCGGGCACGCCCTCGTTCCCGGCGGCGGCCACCACGGCCACGCCCTTGGCACGAAGGTCGTCGATCCTGCTCTTCAGCGACGCCACCTCGGGCTCGGCGTCACACGCACTCTCGTAGAGACCGCCGCCGAGGCTGAGGTTCACCGCGGCGACGTTCCTGCCGCCCTCCTTGAGCTTCGCGACGTGCTCCAGGGCGAGCAGGATGGTGGACTCGAACGCGCTCAGGCAGGCTCCGCCCGCGTCGTCGCAGTCGTTGAACCTGCTGAAGACCTGGATCGCCACGATGTCCGCGTCGGGGGCGACGGCGTGGGCGATGCCCGCCACGTGGGTGCCGTGGTCACAGAGGTTGACCTGCTCGTGGACGCAGGCGGGGGTCTCGGCGTCGGCGGATCCGGGATCGCTCGTCTGCCCGTTCGGGCACAGGGACTGCGCGCCTCCGTCCGTCGCGGAGAAGCAGGCCTGCTCCACGACCTTGCCCCCGAAGTCGGGGTGGTCGGCGTCGATCCCGGTGTCGATGATCGCGATCGTCTGGCCCTCCCCCTTGGTCCCGGCGGCGTGCGCCTTGTCCGCGCCGATCACCTGCAGGCTGGAGGCCAGCGAGCCCAGCGAACCCAGCGAGGCGGGGGAGTAGGTGCGGTCGCGGCGGATGGACAGGACGCGTGGGTCCTCGGCCAGCTTGGCGAGTGACTCGCCGCTGCCCTCGACCACGATGAACGAGGTGTCGGAGGGTTCGAGGACGACCTGGGCATCGGGTAGCCGCTCCGCCTCCCCGGCCACCGGCGCCGCCTCCTCGGGGGCCGCCAGTTCGACGATCACCCGGGTCCCGTCGCTCTCCGAGGCGAGCCCCGCCTCCAGCTTCGGCTGAGGTTCGCCGTCACCGGGCTGAGGTTCGCCGTCGGCGGGCGGGGTCCCGCCGTCACCGGGTGGGGTCTCGCCGTCGGCGGGCGCGGCCGGTACGTCGGCGGGCGCGGTCTCATCCGGGCCGGGGGACGGACTCGCGGAGGCGCTTGGGGGAGCCGGGGGGCTCTCGGCGAGGGCGGGTACCGCAGGTGCGATGGTGAGAACCAACGCCATGGCCACCAGGGCTCGAACTCGCACACGTCCTCCGGGGGGATCAAAGGGCGTTTCGGAGTCTAAGCAGCGATATGCGCCGAGTGAATACTTTGCCCCGGATTTTGAGGATCTTCTCAGAAACTGCTCGACCCCCCGCGGCGTGACGCACACGGAGGGTCGAGTGATTGGGATATTACTTGAGACCGTTGGACATGGCGGTGATGAGCTCACCGTTCGCGGTGTCGCCGCTGGTCTCCCAGAAGAACGCACCACCCAGGCCCTGGTTCTTGGCGTAGGTCATCTTGCCGGTGATGGTGGCGGGGGTGTCGTAGCCCCACCACTGGCCGTTGCAGAAGCCGTAGGCGGTGCCGGCGACGGTGCCGGTGGCCGGGCACTTGGTCTTGAGGACCTTGTAGTCCTCGTTGCCCTGCTCGTAGGTGCCGGGGGCGGGACCGGTGGCGGTGCCGCCGGGGGCCGCCTGGGTCACGCCGGTCCAGCCGCGACCGTAGAAGCCGATGCCGAGCATGAGCTTGTTGGCGGGCACGCCCTTGCCCTTCAGCTTCTGGATGGCGGCGTCGGAGTAGAAGCCGGGCTTCGTGGGGTTGGGGAGGGCGGTGAGGGGCGAGTGCGGAGCCGTCGGACCCTGGGCGTCCCAGGCGCCGAAGAAGTCGTAGGTCATCGGCATGAGCCAGTTGAGATTCGAGACCGCGCCGGCGTAGTCGGCGACGTCCATCTTGCCGCCGGTGGAGCCGTCGGCGGTGATGGCCGCCGTGACCAGGTTGCCGGTGCCGAACTTGGCCCGCAGCGCGGAGATCACGTTCTTGAACGCGTTCGGGCCGCTGTTGTCACAGGTGAGACCGCAGGAGTTGGGGTACTCCCAGTCGATGTCGATGCCGTCGAACACGTCCGCCCAGCGCGGGTCCTCGACCAGGTTGTAGCAGGAGTCGGCGAACGCGGTCGGGTTGGCCGCGGCCTGGGTGAAGCCGCCGGACCAGGTCCAGCCGCCGAAGGACCAGATGACCTTGATGTTCGGGTACGCCTTCTTCAGCTTGCGGAGCTGGTTGAAGTTGCCGCGCAGCGGCTGGTCCCAGGTGTCGGCCACGCCGTCGACGCTCTGGTCCGCGGTGTATGCCTTCTCGTAGTCGGCGTAGGAGTCACCGATGGTGCACCTGCCGCCGGTGGTGTTGCCGAAGGCGTACAGGATGTGCGTCAGCTTGCTCGCGGAACCGCTGGTGACCAGGTTCTTCACGTGGTAGTTACGGCCGTAGACGCCCCACTGGGTGAAGTAGCCGATGAGCTTCTTGGCGGAGGGGTCGACGGTCGGGGTCACGGTCGGCGTGGGGGTGGGGGTCGGGGTCACCGTCGGGGTCGGGGTGGGCGTCGGGTCGGGGCCGCCGGTGCCGTCGCAGGCGGCGCCGTTGAGCTTGCAGTTCAGCACGCCGGACACCCCGCCGGGCGCGCCGTTGAAGCCGAAGCTCACCGAGGCACCCGCCGCCAGCGCGCCGTTCCACGACTTGTTGACGAAGGTGTAGTGGTCCCCGCTCTTGGTCATGTCCGCGTCCCAGGCCGAGCTGATCGACTTGCCGGCGGGGAGGTCGAACTCGACCTTCCAACTGGTCAGCGCGCTCGTGCCGGCCTTGACGATGACCTTGCCCTCGAAGCCGGAGCCCCAGTCGGAGGCGGTCGAGTACGTCGCGGTTGCGGGTGTGGCGGCCGTCGCGTTGCCGATCCCCAGGGGAACCAGCAGCGCCGCCGCTGCGATGAAGGAGCCGATGGTAATTCGTCGCAAGGGTCGCTCCAGGTCAGAGAGTGCCAAGCCCCCGTACTCATAGGAAAGTTTCCTATTAGTTTCCTGAGCGTAGGTTCTCCTTCGCCGGCGGTCAATGCCTCGGTCATGGATATAAGGCCGATTTAAGGTTTTGGGGGAAGCGAGTGGAGGCAGGGGGGCGAAAACGCGGAAAGGGCCGGTCACGCGGTCGCGTGACCGGCCCTCTGCGGTCCGGTTCCCGGGGAGGCCGTTCCGAAGGGGCGGCGCCCGAACGTCGCCGTCGCCTCACCGGTCAAGAGACGGGTCAGGGAGCCGATCGCCGGGGCACCGAGCCTTGATCAGGCCGGTTCGGCCTTCTCACGCTCCTCCGGTTCGTCGGCGGGCGACTCGGTCGCGGCCCGCCTCCCCGGTTGCTCCCGTACGATCTCCACCGCGCGCTCGTCCGCTGCGGGCTCCACGGTGGACTCAGACGCGCCGGGGTGGCGCAGCCAGAGGGCGCCCAGCGGCGGGACGCGCAGCGTGGTGGAGTACGGCAGGCCGTGGCGCTGCTCCTCGACGGCCTCGACGGAGCCGAGGTTGCCCACGCCGCTGCCCGCGTAGTCGTAGGCGTCGGTGTTGAGCACCTCCTCCCACGAGCCGGGGAAGGGCAGGCCAAGGCGGTAGTTCTCGTGCGGAGCGCCGGAGAAGTTGGCCACGCAGGCCACCGCCGAGCCGTCCTCGGCGTAGCGGAGGAAGGAGAACACGTTGCCCAGCGCGTCGTCGGCGTCGATCCAGCGGAACCCTTCGGGGGAGGCGTCCACGCTCCACAGGGCGGGAGAGTTCTTGTAGACCCGGTTGAGGTCGCGGACCAGCCGCTGCACCCCCCTGTGCCCGTCGAAGTCGAGCACCCACCAGTCGAGCCCGCGCTCCTCCGACCACTCCGAGCCCTGGCCGAACTCGCCGCCCATGAACAGCAACTGCTTGCCGGGGTGGGCCCACATGAAGGCGAACAGCGCGCGCAGGTTCGCGAACCGCTGCCACTCGTCGCCGGGCATCTTGCCGAGCAGCGACCCCTTGCCGTGCACCACCTCGTCGTGCGACAGCGGCAGCACGAAGTTCTCCGAGTATGCGTACATCAGCGAGAACGTCATCTGGTGGTGGTGGTACTGGCGGAAGATCGGCTCGTGCCTGAGGTAGGCGAGCGTGTCGTGCATCCAGCCCATGTTCCACTTGAAGCCGAAGCCGAGCCCGCCCAGGTGCACCGGGCGTGAGACGCCCGGCCACGCGGTCGACTCCTCGGCGACGGTGACGATGCCCGGCGCCTCGCGGTAGGCGACCGCGTTCATCTCCTTGAGGAACTCGACCGCGTCGAGGTTCTCCCTGCCGCCGTACTCGTTCGGCGTCCACTCGCCCTCGCGCCGCGAGTAGTCGAGGTAGAGCATCGAGGCCACCGCGTCGACGCGCAGCCCGTCGACGTGGAACTCGCGCAGCCAGTACACCGCGTTGGCGACCAGGAAGTTGCGCACCTCCCTGCGGCCGAAGTCGAAGATGTAGGTGCCCCACTCGGGGTGTTCGCCCCGCGCGGGGTCGGCGTGCTCGTACAGCGGGGTGCCGTCGAACCTGGCCAGCGCCCAGTCGTCCATCGGGAAGTGTGCGGGCACCCAGTCGACCAGCACCCCGATGCCCGCCTCGTGCAGGCTGTCGACCAGGTGACGGAAGTCGTCGGGGGAGCCGAAACGGGCGGTCGGCGCGTAGTAGGACGTCACCTGGTAGCCCCAGGAACCGCCGAACGGATGCTCGGCCACCGGCATGAACTCCACGTGCGTGAACCCCATGTCCACCACGTAGTCGACCAGCTCGACGGCCAGCTCCCGGTACGACAGGCCGGGGCGCCAGGAGCCGAGGTGTACCTCGTAGACGCTCATCGGCTCCCGCACCGCGACGCTGTCGGCGCGGCGCCGCATCCACTCCTCGTCCCGCCAGGTGTACTCCGACTTCTCGATCACCGACGCGGTCGCGGGCGGCATCTCGGTACGCCGGGCCATCGGGTCGGCCTTGGCCCGCCAGATCCCGTCCGAGCCGAGGATGCCGAACTTGTAACGGTCGCCGGGGCCGAGACCGGGGATGAACAGCTCCCACACGCCCGACCTGCCGAGCGAGCGCATGGGGTACGCGGTGCCGTCCCAGTGGTTGAAGTCGCCGATGACCCGGACACCATGGGCGTTGGGCGCCCACACGGCGAAGGCCGTGCCCTCGGTGTCCTCGTGCCGCATGACCCGTGCGCCGAGGGTCTCCCAGAGCCGCTCGTGGCGCCCCTCACCGATGAGGTGCAGATCCATCTCGCCTAGCGTGGGCCAGTGCCGGTAGGGGTCGTCCGTCTCGTAGGGCTCGGCATCGGGGTAGGCGATCCGGAGCCGGTAGTCGGGGATCTTGTCGAGGCCGGGGATCGTCACCGCGAAAACGCCGTGGGCCACGTGCCTCATGTCGTGGGCCCTGTCGTCGACGAGGGCCTGGACCTTCTGCGCCAGCGGGCGCAGCGTCCGTATCGTCACCCCCTCGGGACCCTGGTGCGCCCCGAGGATCGAGTGCGGGTCATGGTGCGCTCCGCCCGCGAGCCGGTCCAGATCCAAGTGCGCGTTCATGACTCACTCCCGTAGATCGATAGCCCCTACCTTGCCCTACCCGGGTCTCTCAACCCATGCCCTTGTCCACTATCACCATGCGTGCTGGGAAAAGGTGCAGATTTGAGTGAGAGAAAAGTGACGATTGTCGGTTATGTGGGGCATACCGGAACGCTCTCCACCGGCGGTGCCGGGCACCCGGGCCGGGCGAGGCGTCCGGCACGGATGCCCGGCGGCGTCAGTACGGGTTCTTGGCGGTGACGTCGCGGGGGGTGATGCGGAAGCCCTGCCAGTGGCTCGGCATGGGGTCGGCGTCCTCGTCGCGAGGGACGTGGTGGTAGCCGACGTTGACCCACAGGACCGGGTCGGTCAGCCGCTCGCCGTTGGTGTAGCGGTCGACGGACCTGGCGCACTGGGGAGTCGGGTTGACGCTCGCCAGACGCTCGCAGGAGCGGTAGTCGGTGACGTAGAGATCGGCCCGGGTGAAGGCCTCGTCGGCGGGACCCCGGTACTGGGCGCTGTCGGAGTTGTTGATCTCCCAGGAGACGCGGTGCCCGTCGGCGTTGCGCACCTTGCGGTCCACCACCCGCCACCAGCGCATCGGCCTGCTGACGGCCTTGGCCTCCGTGCTGAACGTCGTCCGCTCGAGCCGCCGGTTCGCGGTGCCCGAGCCGCTGAAGTCGTACTGCTCCACGACGTCGTCGGCCCGGCCCGCCACGTCGAAGTCCAGGCGCCAGAAGATGTTGTGCGTGTGGCTCGCCTCGAACTTGTCGTCGCCCACCCCGATGGGCCAGCCGTGCTCCGGCGTGGTGGTGAATCCGGCGAGTGACCCGGTGGCCCCCACCCGCGGGGTGATCGCGCCGTCGTCGGAGAAGGCCCATTCGGCCAGGTAGGTGTACCAGCCGACCTGGAAGGCGGCGAACACCACCAGGTCACGCCCCTGGGCCGTCAGGTTCGGCTGGTCGGGGACCGACTTCAGGTACGCGTGGCCGCGGGCCCTGGTCGTCACGCAGACGAACTGCTCGCGACGCTCGCCGAGCGGGCAGTCGGCCGCCCGGAGCGGGATGGCGGTGTAGCCCAGCGACCCGATGTCGTGGTAGCGCGGCCGGCCCCTGTCGTAGGGCACGTGGATCTGGGCCAGCGAGGTGCTGCGCAGCACGGCGATCGCCCGCTGGTTCCTCGGCGTGTAGACGACCCTGGTCAGGGTCAGCCCCTCGACGTTGCGCATCTCCCAGCAGAGCTGCCAGCGCGCCCCGTTGGGCAGGGTCTTGTCGATCCGGTACGGCGCGTTACACGGTGCCGTCGCGGGCTGCGCGGCGGTCGTCTCCGCCGGAGCGCCGGACGACGCGCCGGGCGAGGGGAGCGGCGGTATCGGTGCGGCCGCCTGTGGGGCGGTGAGGGTTCCGGCGAGCAGGGCGCAGGAGAGGGCGAAACGGAGGAACACTGATTACCACTCCAGGGTGTGGATCTTCTTGGCGGACAGGTCGACGACGAGTCGGCTGGTGTCCAGCCAGGTGCCGTCGGGCAGCCGGACGAACAGCCGCAGGCACCGGTGGACCTCGCACCGCCTGGCCGGTCCCTTCTCGCCGGACGGGGTGAAGATCAGCCCGCGCAGCCCCAGGTCCGCCGCCGACCCCAGCCGCCCGCCCCCCGCCCTGGCGTACGCCTCGCGCGCGACCTTGCCGTATCCCGGGTGGGCCAGCAGGAGCCCGGCGGCCGTCGTCTCCTCCTCCTTCGACGGCGGCGGCTGCACCCCCTGAGCCACCGTCTCCCGCACGACGGTGCCCCGGCCGAGGTCGACGGTCCGCACGATGAGCCGGTCACTGCCGTAGTCGTAGAGATACGCGTCCGCACGGCGGCGGTCCGAGGTGTCCTTGTCGTCGTCGCGCTCCACGTAGAGCAGCTTGATCCGCCCCGCGGCCAGGTGCGATCTGGAGCCCGCCGACGCGATCGTGGTGGCCTGGGCGACCTCCTGACCGGTCAGTGGATCCTCCCGCGCGGGCATCTGCGGGGCGGACCTCGCCGCCTGCGACCCCTGCTCGCCGGAGACGAACAGCAGCGCACCGGCGACGACGGCCACCCCCGCCCCCGCGATCGCCGTCACGATCAACCTTCGCCCCATGAGTGCCCTCTTTACTCACCGTTGACTTTTCATTGCGAAGGGTAGCGATCGGGGAGGGAGGTGGCGGGTCTAAAGGCGTATTGCGTTTTTGGTGGGTGTTACTGAGGTTTGTGGAACTTGATGGCCTTCTTGGGGGCCCAGCTGCCGTCCGTGCCGCATCCGGGGGGCGGCCCGGTGCTTCGATGCCCTTGCTCTGCGTCGAACAGTTCGTCGTCGATCAGGAACGTGCGTCACTCTGCTGTGTGCGCGAGGATGGCGGCGGCCAGTTCCTCGTGCGCCTCGGGCGGCAGTGTGTGCCCCATGCCCGCCACGATCGTCAGCCGCGCCCCCGGGATCCGCTCGGCGATGATCGCGCCGTGACCCGGTTTGACCGGCTCGTGGCTGCCCTCGATGACCAGGGTGGGTGCCTTCACCTGGTGTAGCACGCCCACCGGCTCGAAATCGGGGTTGGCCGCCGCGGCCAGCCGGTGATTGGCCACCGCTGACAGGTCGCGGGCCCGCTCATGGATCCGCTCCTGCAGCCGGCGCGCCGCGTCCTCGTCGAAAGACAGCCCGGTGCCGTGCAGCACGCGCTGCTCAGCGATCATGCCGTCGATCAGCGCGCGCCGGTCCTGCGGCGGCGGGGCGGCCATCAGCGCGCGGTAGAAGGCCACGAACTCCGGCGTCGGCTCGGGCAGGCTCCCCTCGGGCTGTGGCTGCCCCGTCAGGGCCCGCAGGAGCACCTGGCCCTCGCCGCCGCCGAGCGGCGAGGAGGCGATGACGGTCAGCGAGCGCACCCGCTCCGGCCGTTCCACGGCGATGAACTGGCCGAGCAGCCCGCCCGCCGAGTGGCCGACCAGGTGCGCGCCGTCCAATCCGTGGGCGTCCATCACACGGTAGACGTCGTTCTTGATGTCGTCCCACGTGTACGGCTCGGTCGCGAAGTCGACGGTGCCCGACATGCCGGTGTCACGGTGGTCGTACCGGATCACCCGGCGGCCTCCGGCGGTCAGGCGGCCGACGAACTCGTCCGGCCACAGGATGCCCTGCGACATCGAACCCATGATCAACAGGATCGGCGCGTCCGTCTCGGCGCCGAACTCCTCACTCCAGATGGTCACGTTTTGCATGCCTCAGAGCATGTCGTCTCCGGCTACGGGCGCCTTCTGTAGAACTACTAGCCGCGCCAGATCCGTACGGGAGCCGATGCCCAGCTTCGGATAGATCTTGTACAGGTGGTACTCGACCGTGCGCGGGCTCAGGAAGAGCCGGGCGGCGATCTGCTTGCTCGACAACCCGTCGGCGACCAGGCCCGCGATGCGCAGCTCCTGCGGGGTCAGCGCGTCGAGCACGGCCGCCGGCGGGGCCTGCCCGCTCTCTCCCGCCGCCCGCAACTCCTCCAGCGCGCGCCGCGCCCACGGCCGGGCACCCGCCTGCTCGAACGTCTCCCACGCCGTCCGCAGATGCGCCCGCGCCTCGCCCGGCCGCTGCGCGCGGCGCAGACGCTCGCCCAGCAGCAGGGCCGTCCTGGCCGCCTCGAACGGGTTGGTGTGCAGCCGCAGCGCCTCGCCGAAGGCGTCCTCGGAGGAGGCGGCCAGGCCCCGGCAGCGAGCCAGCAGCGCGCGCGATTCGGGCGTCGCGGCGTGCGCCGACCACTGCTCGTACGCCTCCAGCGCCGCCCGCGCGCCCGCCTCGTCGCCCGCGCGCACGGCGGCCTCGACGCGGTCCGGCGCCATCCGCCACACCACGGTCGGATGCCCGGCCCCCGGTCGCGCCGCGGCGATGGCCGTGAAACGGTCGTGCGCCGCCGCGTAGCGGTCCAGGCACAGGTCGAGCATCGCCAGCGCGTACGCCGCAACGCCCGCGCGCAATCCCACCCGGTGCGGGATGGCGATGGCCAGCGCCTCGCGGGCCTGCCGCTCGCAGGGCTCCTCCTCACCCCGCAGCGCCGCCAGCACCGCCAGGTTGGCCAGGTGCGCGGCCACCGTGTTCTCGTACCCGGCCTCCCGGGCCAGCGCCAGGCCCTCCTCGGAGACGGCCTGGCTGCGCGCCAGCCGACCGCCGATACGCTCTGCGGTCGCCACGAACTCCAGCACGACGGGCAGCTGTCCGGTCATCCCCGACACCCTGGCCACTCGCCCGGCCCGCTCGGCCATCTCGGTCGCCAGATCCGACTCGCCCAGAGCGCTGGCCGCGGCCGTCGCCCACAGGTACCCCGCCGCGTCCTCCAGCTCGCCGGCTCGCACCAGTGCCCGCCGCAGCAGGCCCGGCCCGGCGGCGTCGCCGTCCAGAGTCAGGCCGATCCCGGCCACCGTGTCCCGCAAGAACCCTTCGGGGTGCGCCGCCGCCCGTCGGCCGAGCTCGACGATGGCCGCCGTGTCACCGACGTACGAGGCCGCCTCCACGGCATCGGCCAGCATGTCCAAGCTGTCACCCGCCGCCAGGATCCGTATGGCCTCGGCGGCGTTGCCCGAGTTCAGCTCGAACCGGCCCCGGAGCTGGGCGATCTCCATGGCGAGGGTGGCGTCCCCGTCGGCCCGTTCGCGCGCCTCGGCCAGCAGCGACTCCGCCTGTCCCGGGCGGCCGCCGAGCCAGGCCGCGACGGCGGCGTCCTTCAGGCGGACGGCACGGGCGCGCGGCTCGGGGGTCAGCTCGGCGGCCCTGGCCAGGGCCGTGGCGGCGGCGCCGTACCCGCCACGGTCACGCGCCCGCTCCGCGGCGGCCACCAGCGCAGCGGCGACCTGCTCGTCCTGACCCAGGGCGGCTCCGGCCAGGTGCCAGGCGCGGCGGTCATCCGCGGTCAGCTCCGCCAGAACGGCGTGCACGCGGCGGACGTCGGCGGCACCGGCCGCCTCGTGCACCGCGGATCGGATGAGCGGATGACCGAAACGCACGCTCGTGCCCGACACCTCGGCCAGCCCGCTCTCCTCCAGCTCGGCCAACGCCACCCGCCCGGCCCCGACCTCCGTCCCCGGCCCGGATGAGGCCGATCGGGCCGCGTTCGCGCCAGGCCGTACCGGTTGCTCGGCGAACAGCCGCTCAGTGGCGCGCAGGACCAGGTCGAGGTCGGCCTCTACGGCGGCGACCAAGGCGACCAGCCGGGCAGAGGCCGACAACCCGCTCACCCGATCGCCGAAGAGCCGGGCGCCAACGGGCAGTGGGTCGGGCAGCGGTTCGCGCCCGGCGAGCTGCGCGGGCGTCAGGCGGGCGGCGATCTCACCCAGGGCGAGCGGGTTCGCGCCGGTCAGCGTGACGAGCTCCCGTTTCACCTGGGCGGGCAGCACACCGTGGCGGGACTCCAGCAACTCGGCCGCGGCGGACTCGGCCAGACCGCGCACGTCCACCGTCAGCGGCACGCCCTTGACAGGAGCCTCCCCGCGTACGGCGAACAACATCGCGATCCGCTCCGTCCCCAACCGCCTGGCGGCGAACAGCAGCGCATCGGCCGAGGCCCGGTCGACCCACTGGAAGTCGTCGACCACGCACATCAGCCCGTCCGGCGCGGCCGCCTCGGCCAACAGCGAGAGCACACCGGCCCCCACCAGGAACCGATCGCCGAGACTGCCCGCGGCAAGCCCCAGGACCGCGCGCACGGCATCGCGCTGCGGCTCGGGCAGTGCGTCGAGCGAACCGGCCACCGGCCACAGCACCTGGTGCAGCGCCGCGAACGCGAGGTCGGACTCGGACTCAACGCCGGTGGCCCGCAACACCCGCATCGCACCACCGCGCGCGGCCGCCGCGTCGAGCAAGGCGGTCTTGCCCGCGCCTGCCTCGCCCCGCAACACCACCGCGCCGCCGAAACCGTCGCGAGCCCGCGCGATCACCTCGTCGAGTGCGCTGATTTCCGCAGATCTGCCGTAAAGCACAAGCACCCACTGTAGGAGGCCTTCACCCTGCCTCGTCCCGCGCAGAGCCGCTTCTCACAAACACTCGATTCCGAGAGAAGATCACCAAAACGCCGCACGGGACGGCCGACAGCCTCGAATCCCTCCCATGACTCGTTCTCACTCAAGTCCTCGGCCGAGGTTGTTTTGAGAAATGTTTGTGAGAGGGTTCGGGGCAGGGTCAACGCCCCCAAGCGCCTCGCCGGCAGGCTCCGGCCGACGGTGGGGCCGACGAAGGGGGTCGCCGATCACGACATATGTGCACTAAGGGCTACAAATCGCCCAAACGGTCATCAATTACGCGATGTACTTACTTGACAGGCTATTGATCTTTGCTATATACCACAGTCTCGGGGTGAATGGCGCGAGTCATATATAACCTTCATGTGAATATTTGCTTACAGAATTTAAGTACGCCTGATATGCCCTTTTGGGGCCTTGACGAATATTCGGCCTCTGGCGAGGATTCTTGCCAATTGCGCACTTCATTCCAGAATGACCAACTACCTGGGGTGTGCGCGAACTGGAGGAATTTTTCATGAGGAGCCCCCTCAACGGGAGGAGAGTCGGTCGCGCCGCGGTCGTGCTCGCCCTGCCCCTTGCCCTCAGCCTCAGCGCGATGCCTGTGCTGGCCGATCCGGCGCCGCAGGCCAGTGAGGTCGCCCCCGACCGGCAGTCCAGCACAGAGCAGAACGGCGTGGCGCTGCTGCGCGTCATCGTTCCCGACCAGGAGTCCATCGACCGGCTCAACAACATGGGCGTCGACCTCGCGGAGTACCGCAGGCCCGTCGACGAGGGTCTGGAGGTGCACGCCGTACTGAGCCCGGAGGAGGCTCAGGAACTGCGCGTCCTCGGCTTCGACGTGCGCGATGCCATCTCCGACCAGACCGATGTGGCCGAGAACAGGGCCGCACGGCAGGAGGCGCTCACCAAGGCGGCGCAGGCGGAGGCGGCGGACGTCGACACGCTGACCCCGCTCCGCGCCGAGTGGTTCACCAGCCTCGACAACGAGCCCTTCCTCTCGGTGGAGGTCAAGTCGAGCGCCACCGACGCGCAGACCGTGCTCACCGCCACCTGGGACAGCGGCAAGGGGACGGCCCCCGACTCGGGCGGCACCGCGACGATGTCGCGCTTCACCGACGCCGGCCAGTACATGTACCACCGGTTCAGCTCGCCGCTGGCCCTCACCGCGGTTCCCACCCAGGTCACCATCACCAGCAGCCGGGGCGGCTCGGTCACGGTCCCGGTGACCAAGTGGCTGGGCGAGAAGCGCAAGTCGCCGAGCAAGCACTACGTCGCGGACTTCGTCGACCGCTACATGGACCCCACCGAGCTCACCAACCGGATCACCGCCCTGGCCGCGGAGTTCCCGAAGATCAGCCAGATCGTCGACCTGCCCAACAAGACGAACGGCTACCGCCGGCAGGCGCAGGCCCAGTTCGGCACCGTCGCGGCGAGCACGCTCTACGTGACCTCCAAGGCGTACGGGCACGAGGGCGGCAACGACCTCAGTGTCGCGCTGGTGAAGCCGGACGCCGCCTCGGCCGCGCTGAGCGTCTCGGTGAGCGGCAAGGACGTCGTGGTCAACCTCGGCACCGACGCGTCCGGTGCCATCAACAGCACCGCCGCCCAGGTGGTCACCGCGCTCAACGGCAACGCCGCGGCGTCGGCGCTGCTGACCGCCGCCACCTACCGGGGCAACGCCGGTGCCGGTCTCGTCGCCGCCGCCGCGGCGACGAAGCTGACCGACAACCTCAAGGCGCCGGCCACCGTCTCGCGCGACCCGTTCCAGACGAAGGTGCTGCGCATCGGCAAGCAGCGCGACGGTTCGAAGACCGGTGTGTTCCTCTACTGCCAGGAGCACGCCCGCGAATGGGTGACCCCGCTGGTCTGCCTGGAGACCGCCGAGCGGCTGCTGCGCAACTACGCCCGTGACGGGCAGACCAAGAAGCTGGTCGACGACCTCGACATCTTCATCATGCCCACGTCCAACCCCGACGGCGGGCACTACAGCATGTACGACTACAACATGCAGCGCCGCAACATGTTCAACCACTGTGACGCGACCAACGGCGACCCGGCCCGGCGCAACTCCTGGGGCGTGGACCTGAACCGCAACTTCTCGGTCGGGTCGGTGTTCGACGGCTACAGTGGCGCCTCGACGGTCTGCACCAGCGACACCTTCGCGGGCCCGGCCGAGCTGTCCGAGCCTGAGGCGCGCAACCAGGTCTGGCTCACCAACCAGTACCCGAACATCAAGTTCGCGATGAACACGCACTCCTACGGCGGCTACTTCATGTGGCCTCCGGGCGCCTACAAGGCCGCCGGGCGCGAGCTGCTGCCGCGGGTCGACTTCGGTACGGAGAACTTCTTCTGGAAGGCCTCCGACCACATCCTGTCCGCGGTCCAGTCCTGGCGCGGTACGGCGATCTGGCCGGGTCGCACCGGTCCGGTGACGGACGTGCTGTACTCCGCGGCCGGTAACAGCGCCGACGAGCACTGGTACAACCGGGGCATCATCGGCTGGGACTTCGAGGTCGGCGCGGACGTCTACAACCCGGAGACCAAGCGCTTCCAGGCGGTCGGCTTCCAGCCGCCGTTCGAGGAGGGCCACGAGGAGGCGATGGAGTTCGCCGCCGGTCAGATCGGCATCCTGGAGGTCGCCAGGTCCTTCTCCGACGACAACAAGCAGCCGAAGTCGGAGCTGAGCGTGACGGGGCAGACCAGCACCTCGGCCACGTTCACCTTCAAGACCGACGAGCCCGCCAACGTGTACTACACGGTGGACGGCAGCCGCCCGACGCTGAACTCCACCAAGCTCGCCGCCGCGGGAATGCGTGAGAGCGCGCAGCAGATCACGATCGACAGGACCACCGAGGTGCACTGGTTCGCCGTGGACATCGCCGGCAACGTCGAGAACAACTACAAGCCCGACGGCAAGGGCAACAACTTCCGCAAGGAGAAGGTGAAGGTCCACGACGCCCGCTGACCCCGCCTGACGTTCGCACGGCCGCCGGTCCACCGACCGGCGGCCGTCGTTCGGCCGCACCACCGGCCCGGCGACCTGACCGGTTGCCGGGCGGACGGGAAGGCGGGGCGATAAACATGGGACACGGTCGGCTACATTCGTCCGTACCAGTCCTTCGGGCTGCCCCAGCTGACATCTCACCGATCGCGGAGGACTCCGCCCGGCAGTGCCGGGCCGGGAAGGTCGAACGCGATCGAAGCCGAGGAGGACATATGACGGTCAAGGTCACCGACGCGCCCGAGGCACGCCGCTACGAGGCGCGGTTGGAAGGCGGGTCCGAGGTCGTGGGGTTCGCGGAGTACATCCGCACGCCGGATCTGATCGCGTTCGTGCACACCGAGGTCGGCCCGGTCCACGAGGGCAAGGGAATCGGCTCCGCGCTGGTTCGCGTCTCTCTGGACGCGGCGCGGGAGTCGGGGCTGAGCGTGCTGGCCACCTGCCCCTTCTACCTGGCCTGGATCAGCCGCCACCCCGAGTACGCCGATCTCCTCTACCAGAACCGCAGCCGGGTCAGCGACTGAACGGACGGAGCGGCGAACCCCGTCCGGTGCCGGATTCTCGCCGCCCCGATCCCGCTCTCACGATCCTCCAGGGTATGGCGGCAGGAGATCCCACTCCCGCCAGGAGATCTCCCTGCCGGGCCAGCGGACCGAGGCGTACGGCCACGCCTCGCGCAACCAGGCGCGGACCACCGGCTCCAGCTCCTCCTCCAGGCCGGTGCCCTCCTCGTCGGCCCGTACCCAGAACGACACGTCGGCGTCGGCCCCCTGCCTTTCCGGGGGATCGACGTAGACGCACCCGAGCAGGCGGGAGCCGTCGGGGCTCATCACCGCGTAGTTGAACGACCTGCGCAGCAGCGCCTCCTTCTGGTGCCAGGCCAGATCGATCAGGTTGTCCTCCAGTGTCATGTCGTCGAGCGGCCAGCCGCCCCACAGCGGGAAGCGCTCCCGCAGCCGGGCGGCGCTGCTCATCACGGCGTCGAAGTCACGCACCGCGTCGTGCACCGTGATGGGCCGGATGCGGAACCGTTCATGCTCCACACCTGCGGGAATCTCATGGGTTCTTGGTAGGAACGACATACGGAACAGCCTGACGCGCCCGCCTTGGCAGCTGCTGAACTACCGCTTGCCGGGGCCGGGTTCCGGCAGATCCTCCTGGCCGGACCGGGCGGAGGGGCCGGTTCCACCGCTCGTCCGCGCCGATACGCCGGCGGGTCCGGGATCGGCGAGTCCAGGGGCACCGGACTGGGCGTGTGCCTGTTTTCGCTGGTTGGGCTATGGTCGGCAGCATGGCGACCTCGTGGCGAACCCCACGTGAGTCCACCGCCCTGTCCGTGGCGGTGGGCTTGGTTCTGGCCGCCCTGCTGCTCGCCGCCCTGGCTCCGGCCTCGTACGGCGGCGGCCCCGTCCAGCGGTCCGCCGGAGCGATCGGCGACGTCTGGGAGCCCGGGAACTGGCTCGAACAGTCGTCGACCATGCCGCGAGCATCCGCCGGCGCCTTCGAGCACCTGCCGGCCCTCCGGCGGCTGCACCAGCGCTCCGCCTCCGATCTGGCGAACCTGTTACCGCTCCTGTCCCCCGCGTGGCGGGATCCGGACATGGTGCGCAGCCCCCAGCTGGCCACTCACCGGACCTCGGGCTCACGCAGCCCGCCCCTGATCTAGCCGATCCATTCCCCTTCACCACCTGTCGGGCCACGCGCTCGACCGGCGGGTGGCGTACGCGCGCCGGTGTTCACCGAACACCCGGGTGCGCGCTCTGCCGTCCGCCGTGTCCGCGTGTCACCGGACAGAGTCGTGGAACGGCCGCGGCTCTGTGCACACCCCCGCTCCGGCCGATACCCCGCAGGTTCCATCGGGCCGTACTCCGGCCCGTTTCACGCCATGCCCGCGAGGCCTCGACCAGGCCCCGCCGGGCGAACTCGATGACGAGCGCGGCCACGTGCGCCGCTTGGCGTTCTCAGCTTTGGAAAGGACTTCCGATCATGTCAGTCAACAGTGAGGGCACCCGTCTCAGCAGCGTGCAGGCCCGGATCATCCGTGAGGAACTGGACGAGCAGCTCCTGTGGCGTACCACCCGGGTGAACGAGCTCGAAGCCTCGGTGGAGGACGGGGAGGTCGCGTCCCGGCAGGACGAGCTCGTCGCCCTCGCCGCTGCGGGCCGCGACCTCGCGGAGACCAGACGGGCCCTGGAGAGCCTTGACGCCGGGACCTACGGCCGGTGCGCCGGCTGCAACGCGGACATTCCCTTCGAGAGGCTGAAGATCCGTCCGCTCGCCCGGTACTGCATCGCCTGCCAGCGGCGCCACGAGGCCCGCTGACCCCCGGCGGCCCCGCCCGATGTCCGCCACCGGACAGGGCGGGGCCGCCACACCGGCTGGGAGGGCAGGCCGGTGCGGCGGCGGAAAGAGGAAGGCGCCCGGTTCTCGGGCGCCCTTCGCTCGCGTCCGGACGGGCGGGATCACCACCCTGCCGGCCGGTGGATCAGCCGGGCGTCAGGTTCACCGGGAACCGGCCCAAAAGGAAAAGGGCGCCCGGTTCTCGGGCGCCCTTCGGAGGGGGAGGTCAGTGTGCGACCGCTTCCGCGTCCTCGATCTCGCGCAGTGCGGCCGTCGCCTTCACGTACGACGTACCGGTGCCCGGCCGCAGCACGGTGCGGCGCAGCGCGAGGTAGATCGCCGGGGTGAGGACGAGGGTCACCAGGAAGCCGAGCTGGAAGACGCCGGTGGTGAAGAGGTAGTAGGAGACGCCGAAGCCGACCACCAGGGCGATGATGCCCGCCCAGTTGAAGCGCTCGACCAGGCCGCCGGACCGCCGGCCGCGGGTCAGCTGGAAGTCGGTGATGAGCAGCGCGGAGAGCGAGCAGGTCGCGATTCCCAGCGCGCCCAGCAACTGGCCGAGCAGGCTGAGGATGTCGCCCCACACGGCGATCAGGGCCAGCGCGTTGGCGACGAGCACCATGAGGATGCGGCTGGGGGCGCGGCCGATCAGGGCGTCGACCAGGTTGGTGAGGGAGAGCGAGCTGGTGTAGGCGTTGATGACCTGGGCCTTGACCTGCGCCGCGTACATGACCAGGAAGCCGAGGAAACCGGCCAGCACGACGAAGTACGCTCCAGCGTTGGTGTGCGCGAGGGACTGCACCTTCTCGGGGATGGTCGCGCCCGGCTGGGCGGCGGCCACGGCCGCGCGTCCCGGCTCCTCAAGGTAGGCGGCCACCACGGTGTCACCCGCCTGGTACAGCAGCGCGCCCAGCACCACGACCAGGAAGTTGACGATGACGGCGCCACCGATCGACATGATCCGGACGTCGCGGGAGGTCCTGGCGTAGCGGGAGAAGTCCGCGGAGGTGAGGGCGAGCGCGCCCGCCATGCCCATCATGCTGGCCAGCGTGCCCATGATCTCGGCGCTGCCGACGCCGTCCGGGCGGAAGGCCAGGACGTCGCCGGGCGACAGCGAGGACTTGTTGAAGGCGACCACGACCACCGCGACCATCAGCACCGCGGCGACGATCGTGAGCAGCAGGGAGGTCCGCTGCACGAGCTGGACGCCGAAGAGGGCGAGCGCGATCCAGACGAGCGTGAAGACGCCGTAGATGACGACGGCGTTGGCGGTGCTCGGAGACCAGCCGAGCATGAAGAGCGTGCCGTGGTAGAGCAGCGCGTTCTCCAGCGCGAGGAAGCAGATGACCATCGTCGCGAACATCAGCGACGCCAGCGCCGAGCCGGACGCTCCCAGGCCGTGGAAGCGGCTGGTGACCGTGGACGAGGTGCCGGTGCTCTGGCTGACCCGGCAGGTGAGGGTTCCGATCACGGCACCGAAGATCGCGGAGACGGCGGCCATTCCGATGGTCCACCACACCCCGACGAGGTAGCTGGCGCCGCCGCCGATGAGCAGCATGGCGAGGGTGGTGCCCACACCCGCGGTGTTGGCCAGGAGCGCCCAGCCGCTACGTCGTTGGTCGTCGGCGACCGGGTTGAGGACGTTGTCCTCCATGGTTTCGCGGATGCTGTGCGGTGACGCACTTTGAACATGGGAAGAATGCATGACGAATCCCTTAAAAGCCGTCCCACTGCCATGGAGGCGGGCTCAATGTTGCGGAAACCCAACCACACGATGTGAACTGGACATCTTGTGTTGTCCTGCTGTTCCGGACACCTTTTCCGGGGGCTCGCGAGAGGGGGCCGGATCACGGCGCCCAGTGCACCACCGCCGCCCCGGTGCCCCAGAGCGGGCCGTACGCGAGTACGTCGGCCGGGCGGTCGACCAGGCCGGTGCCCTCCAGGAAGGCGAGCGCGCGGAGCTGGCTGTCGGCCTGGGCCTCGCGGGCGTACTGCTCGCGCAGCTCCATCACCTCGTCGAGGCGGCCCTCGGCGAGGAGGCCGAGGACGCGCCGGTCCCACTGCTCGGCGGCGGACTCCAGATGGTCCTCCTCAGGCCTGATCCATCGCTGGATCAGGCCGCTGGAGAGCCCGGAGACGGCGACGAGCGCCACCCGCCGGCCGATCGCCGAGGCGGCCGCCATCGCGGCCCGGCCGAGTTCGGAGATGGCCTCGACACCGGCATAGAGGTTGCAGGAGACCTGCACGACCGGCAGCGTCCGCCCGGGGTCGAGCAGCCGTGTCGCGACGATCATCCCGGTGTCGATCGGGAAGTGCTCGTAGCCGGTGCGCCGCGCCTCCAGCCCGGCCTTCTCGATCTCCGTGGACCACTGTTCGGCCAGGTCGACGTCCGTGTGGAAGTCGTATTCCATGGTGCCGTAGTCGAAGTCGTACCAGTTCTCGTCGACCCGGGTGCCGTGCAGGCGCCGGTCGGTCTGCACCTGGTGGCCGAGCACGGTGAACCACTGCGTGGAGAGCACCACGAGCGTCTCGGCCCCGGCCGCGCGGAGCAGTTCCCCGGCGTTTCTCGTCTCGGTGGCGAGCCCGGCCCAGGCCGGTGCGGGCTCGGCCGCCAGCAACTGCGGCATGCCGGGAATCAGCACCGCGCCGGCGAACCGGTCGTTTGTCACCTTGCCCATTACCGCCGCCCCCGCATGTCCCACAGGCACACCGCGTTGCCCGTGCCGATCACCGTTCCGTAGCCGAGCACCTCGCCGAGGTTCTCCGGCCAGCCGAGAGCCGAGAGCATCCAGGTCAGGCTGCCGGCCTTGGTCTCCGACTCGGTCTGCTCGATGTGCTCGGGGATCATCTCCCGCAGCTCGTGGGTACGTCCCGCCCTGATCAGCTCAAGCAGGCGCATGTCCCACCGGTACTGGTGGTGGTTGTAGGCGTGCTCGTAGGTCATGTCCTCGGGCAGGCCCTGTTCGCGCTCCCAGTGCAGGTGCGACAGCGAGTTCGAGCCGGCCACGATGGCCCGGCGGCCGAGCCCCTCGATCGCCTTGCGGGTCGACTCCCCGAGAACCTCCATCTGGTCCAGCGAGGAGGTCGAGTAGAAGTAGGGGTTGTTGTTGGCCGACAGCGACACCACGGGGATGTCCCACTCGGGGTTGAGCAGGTGCAGCGCGGTGATCGTCGCGTAGTCGACGCGGACGCCCTCGTTGCGCATCTTCCTGGTGACCAGGCCGTCGTCACTCGCCTGGTCGGCGATGGCCTCGGCGAGCTCCACGTCGGTACGGAAGTCGTACCTGTAGCGCAGCAGGTGGGGGAAGATCGGCTCGACCGAGAAGCCCCTGGGGTTGGGCACGCAGTTGACGTGGTGTCCCACCATGGTGATCCAGTGCGGCGCGTGCAGCACGATCACGTCGGGGTTCATCTCGCGGATGCGCCTGCGCAGGTCCTCATAGGCCCAGCGCAGCACCTCCCAGCCGCCCTCCGAGCGGGGCTCGTTCTGCGGCGGGTTCTCCGCGTACAGCAGGTGTGGCGGATGGGGGGCGAGGAGCCCCGCGATGATTCCGGGACCGCCGTCATCCCGCGCGGTGTCCGCCGGGGCGGGGGCGGGAAGCCCGGGTGAACCGCCGGAACGCCGCTGCCACGTGCGGTCGCCGACCGGAACTTTGAACACACTCGACATGGCCGCACGGTAACGCCGTCAATAAGGGGAGTTCATGGCTTTTGTCCGGCTCGGCCGGACAGGATCGCCGGATCGGGCCGGTCGGCCGTGATCGTGACGGGAGACACCGGATCGGGTCAGCCGATCCGGCCCCGGGTCGCGAGGCGCTGGGAGATCTCCTGGGCCGCCGAGCGGATGGCGTTGCCCAGGGCCAGGGTGCGGCGCTCGTTCATCACCGACTTGCGCTGCGCGATGGAGACCGCGCCCACCACGCTGCCGTCGGGGTCGAGGATGCACGCCGCGACCGATCTGACCTGGGGACTCGACGTGTCCGAGATGGCGAACCCCCGCTCCCGCGCGAGCGTGAGATCGCGCAGGAGCAGGTCCAGGTCCACCCCGGGATGCAGGGTCATGATGTCGGCCACCTCAAGCGGCTCGAAGCGGGACATCGCCGCGCGCCCGCAGGCGGTGTGGTACGCGGGCACCCGGCTGCCGAACCGGTGGCGGATCAGACCCCGGTCGTGCTCGACGTGGTGCAGGTAGACGATCCAGCCCTTGGCGACGTACTGACCGAGTTGCACGCCGCCGCCGAACTGCCGGGCCAGGTCCTCCATCGTCCGGGTGGCGGCCTCGGCCAGCCCGATCCGTTCGAGGACCTGCGCGCCGAGCCAGGCCACGGCGGGGCCGAGCCGGTAGCCGCCCTCCGGCATGGCCTCGAGCATGCGGGCCTCCACCAGGGTGGAGCACAGGGCGTGGCAGGTGCTGCGGGGAATGCCGGTGCGGGCGGAGACCTCCCGGACGGTCATGATGCGGTGCTGCGGGTCGAAGGACCGCAACACCTTGGCCGCCTTGAGAACCGCCTCAACCCGCTCCGCCATGACCGATTCCCCGTCGTACTCCGTTGCCTCTGCTCTGACCTGGTGTTTCGCCTTTACGGACAGCCTAGCCGGGCGTTTCGCGACTACTCGGAGTCAGGAGGCGGGGGCCGCCTCCGTGACGATGCGCGGGCGCAGTTCCCCGGCCCGGGAGCGCAGGTACATCACGAACGAGCCGGCCAGGTCCACGACCACGTCGTACTCGTCGAGCACGACGACGGTGGTGGTGCCCAGCTCGATCACGGCCGGCCCCGACACCTCGTCGCCGGGGGCCATTCGCAGCCCGGCGTAGATGTTCGACTCCACCATCCGCCGCTGGGCGGGCGACCAGATCGGGCGGCGGCCGACCAGCGCGTCACCGGTGGAGGCGGGCATCGCCGAGCGGTTGACCGCCGGCTTCGGCGCCGAGCCCAGCGCGGTGAGCCGGACGTTGATGACCTCCACCGGCATGTCGTCGGAGCGGTAGCCGAACAGCTCGTCGTGCATGGCGTGGAACGCCTCGGCGATGGCCGCGGAATCGGCCTCCCGCACCGCCTCCGCCGGCAGCGGGACGTTGATCTCGAACCACTGCCCGGCGTAGCGCATGTCCAGCGAGGGCAGGAAGGAGACCGCGTCGTCGCCGAGCCCCTCGCCGAGCAGGGTCTGCTGACCCTCCTTCGCCATCTCGCCCCAGATGGCGGTCAGCCTGGACTCGTCCAGGTCCGCCAGCCGCAGCTTGAAGCTCTTGACGTGGTCGTGCTTGAAGTCGCAGACCAGCATGCCCGCCGCGCAGAAGATCGACGACTCCCGGGGAACGACCAGGATCGGGATCTCCAGTTCCCTGGCGATGGCCGCGGCGTGCACCGGACCGGCGCCGCCGGCGACCACGATCGGGAAGTCACGGGGGTCGAGCCCGCGCCGGACGGTGATCTCCCGGACGCCGGTGGCCATGCCCACGTTGACCAGGTCGTAGATGCCCGCGGCGGCGGCGGTGACGTCGAGCCCGAGCGGCTTGGCCACGTCCCGCTCGATCGCCTGCCTGGCGGCCTCCACGTCGAGGCCGACGCCGCCGTCGGCGAAGCCCACCGGGTCGAGGTAGCCGAGCACCACGTCGGCGTCGGTGGTCGTCGGCCGGTCACCGCCACGCCCGTAGCAGGCGGGGCCGGGAACGGCACCGGCGCTCTGCGGGCCCACCCGCAGGATGCCGCCCTCGTCCACCTGGGCGATGCTGCCGCCGCCCGCGCCGATCGTGTGGATGTCGACCATGGGAAGGGCGATCCGCCACCGGTCGATCAGGCCGTCGGTCATGACCAGCGGCCGGCCGTCCTTGACCACGGCGGCGTCGAAGCTGGTGCCGCCCATGTCCACGGTGAGGCAGCTGTCCCACCCGTGCGGGGCCACCTCCAGCAGACCCGCCGTCGGACCGGAGGCAGGTCCTGACAGCAGCGAGAGCGCGGCGCGGCGGCGCAGCTCCTGGGGGGTGGCGACCCCGCCGTTGGACTGCATGATCAGCAGCACCCCGGCGAATCCCA
Organism: Streptosporangium sp. NPDC002544; assembly: GCF_040295965.1. NCBI lineage: Bacteria > Bacillati > Actinomycetota > Actinomycetes > Streptosporangiales > Streptosporangiaceae > Streptosporangium > Streptosporangium sp. NPDC002544. The sequence goes on from NZ_JBEOWJ010000005.1 coordinate 175,278, forward strand.
CCTCGTTGAGGGTCTCGGTCAGCACCCGCAGGTAGTCGCTGATGATCGGACCGGCGTAGGAGTTGAGCACCGCGGTGCTGGTGCGGTCGTAGTAGCGCGCCTGGGAGAGCAGGTCGCTCGACGTCGTCACGTACGCGTCCGGCAACTCCGCGGCGATCACCTCGGCGGCCCGGCGCTCGTGCTCACCGTTGGCGTGCGAGTGCATGAAGCAGATCGCGACGGACTGGACGCCGTCCGCGCGCAGCGCCTCGGCCGCGCGCCGCACGTCCTCGACGTCCAGCGGCGTCAGCTCCTTGCCCGTGTTGTCCAGGCGGCCCTTGACCGGCAGCCGCAGGTGACGGGGGACGAGCGGCACGGGGTGCGCGAGCCGGTTGTCGTAGGCGTCCTCGCGGGTGCCGTCGCGCATCGCGAGCACGTCGCGGAAACCCTCGGTCGTCAGCAGGCCGGTCTTCGCGCCGTTCCTGGTGAGCAGGGCGTTGGTGGTGACGGTCGTGCCGTGCACGATCGTGTGGACCTGGCGGAGGAACGCGTCCAGCGACTCACCGCGCCGCTCGGCGATCTCGCGCAGTCCCTTGGTGACGGCTCGGGCGGGGTCCGCGGGGATGGAGCTGGTCTTGTGGATCAGCCGGGTTCCGTCCTCCTCCACGATCAGGAAGTCGGTGAACGTGCCACCGACGTCCACGCCGACACGGATGCTCATGAGTTCGTCTCCTTCACCGCGTTCTGCCGGAGGGCGGCCGTGCGCTCCTCGTCCACTCGCCAAAGCGCGGTGTCCACGACCACGCCGTAGTTGTCGCGCGCCCGCTCCACCGAGAGCAGCCCGTCGCGCACCTCCGCGACGACCAGCTCGGCCGGGCGCAGGAACGGGTCGCCGTACCCGGCGCCGCCCCAGCTCTGTGCCCGCACCAGCGAGCCGGGCGGGAGCTGGACCAGGTCCTTGGAACCCCAGATCCGCTCGCTGCCGTCGGGCAGCTCGACGGACATCCGGTTCAGCCCCGCGTCGTGCCCGCCGAACAGGCCCTTGGCCGGGATCGCGCCCTCGGCCTCGACGCCCTCGCCGTTGGTCACCCCCACCTCGTTCTCGCCGTAGCAGCGCCACGCCGAACGGGTGCCCAGACCTCCCCGCCACTGTCCGGCACCCGCCGAGTCGGGGAGGTACTCGTGGTACTCGAAGAAGTGCGGAGAGGTCAGCTCGAACATCTCCGGGTCGGGGGAGCGCATCTGGCCGGCCGTACCGGTGAAGCCGAGCGCGTCCCAGCCGTCGTGACCCTTCATCGCGCCGGGCCCGTTGCGCTGGAAGACCGTCAGGGTCACGAACGGGTCGCCGGTACGCGGGTCCTCGCCGTGCAGGATGGCGGAGATGAACTTCGTCCAGCCGGCCGTGACCCGGTCGGGCAGCGCGTCGGCCAGCGCGGTCATGACGCACTCGACGATCTCGTCGCACATCTGGTTGCCGAAGACCGTCGCCGCCGGGAAGCGCGGGTTGAACAGCGATCCCTCGCGGAAGACGGTGCGCACCGGGCTGAACAGGCCCTGGTTGGTCGGGACCACGACCCCGCCCGCGGCGATCAGCATGAGGAAGGCGATGCGCACCGCGCCGGCCGCCGAGGCCGGGGGCATGTTGGTGAAGCCGGGTGCCTGGTCGTCGCTGCCGGAGAAGTCGAAGGTGATCTCGTCACCCTCGATCCGGACCTCGCAGGCGATCCGGTAGCGGCGGGTGGTGTCGATCCCGTCGGAGACCATCTCGCTCTCGCCGCGGTAGACACCGTCGGGCCAGCGCTCGATCTCGGCGCGCACCTGGCGCTCGGATCCCCGCAGGATGTACTCCATGTGGTGGTCGAACACCTCGTCGCCGTAGCGGTCGAGCACCTCCACCAGGCGCCGCCTGCCGACGGTGCAGGCGCCGATCATGGACTTCACGTCTTCCATGACGAAGCTCAGCCGGATGTTGGCGGAGATGAGGTCCCAGACGTCGCGGCGCAGCCTGCCCGCCTCGTAGACCTTGACCGGCGGGATGCGCAGCGCCTCCTGCCAGACCTCCCTGGCCGCGGGGTCGTAGCCACCCGCGGTCATCCCGCCGATGTCGGCGAGGTGCCCCTTGGCCGCGGCCCAGGCCACCAGCCTGCCGTCATGAAAGATCGGCAGGTAGATGCCGGTGTCGGCGTTCTGGTTGCCGCCGGTGTAGACGTCGTTGTGCATGATGACGTCGCCTTCGGCGATGTCGTCGCCGAAGTACTCGATGATGTACTCCAGCGGCGGCTGCGCGCCGAACGCGATGATCGCCGCGAACTCCGCCTGGGCCAGGGTGCGGCCCTTGGCGTCGAAGAGCACGGTCACCAGGTCCCCGATCTCGTTGAAGATCGGTGAACGGGACGAGCGCATCAGCAGCGTCGCCATCTCCTTGGCGATGGCGTCGACCCGCCGTTGCAGGACGGACGCCAGGATCGGGTCCACCTCAGTGCCTTGAGTCATGATTCACTCCCTTGCGCACGCATCAGACGCGGTAGAGCTGGACGGGATGCTTGGAAAGAGCTCGGCACGAGCCGCCGGAGACAATGTAAGTATCGGACATATAGCCCATTGCCGCCGTTTCCTCCTCCCAGAGGGTGGGATGGATCGCGAGGACCATCCCGTCGGCGGTCTCGGTGACCGCGCCCGCGTTGCCGCTGTCCTGGACCATGTCCAGGCCGACCCACGGCTCCTCCAGAACGTCCAGGCCCATGCCGTGGCCGGACCAGTAGGACGACTTCACGCCCTCGGCCTCCACCGCGGTGATCAGCCTGCGCTGGACGTCGCTCATCGAGGTTCCGGGGCGCAGCGCCTGGCGGGCCGCCTCCATGCCGGCGCCGACCGCGCGGGCGATCCGGCTCACCGGCTCGATCGGCTCGGCGAACGTGACCATCCTGGAGAACTCCACCCAGTACCCGGCCGGGCCGACCAGCTCGTAGGAGAAGGTCAGCACGTCGTTGGCGCGCAGCTCGCGGTGGCGGGGCGCGCCGAACGTCGGAACCGGGCCCGCGGGCTCGGAGTCGACGTACATCGTCAGGAAGAGCGGATCCTCGCCGCCGAAACCGGCGGCGATCTGGTACATCTCCGCGCCGACCGCCCGCTCCGTCATGCCCGGCCTGGCGATCTCCAGCAGCCGGTCGAAGCAGCGGTCCAGGATGTAGGCGGCCTCCTGGACGGCCTGCAACTCCGCCGGGCTCTTGATCGCCCGTACCCGGTCGAACAGCTGCCCGGCGTCCTCGATCCGCGCGCCGGGAAGGGCCTGGGCCAGCGCCAGGTAGTCCTCGACCTTCATGACCTGGCCGAGGCCGACGACGCCGATCCTGGGCGCAGGCCCCCGGCCCGCCAGCACCTCCGCCAGCCCCTCACCGAGGTTGTACGGGTAGCGGTAGTCCGAGACCCAGGCGGTGTGCGGGCGGCGTCCCGAGGAGAGGTTCTGCGGGAGCACCATGATGGGCTCCTCTCCCGGGAACATCACCGCGTAGCCGTACCGGTGGGCGAGGTTGTAGTCCGCGAGGTAGCGCAGGCTGCCCTTGTGGCCCCGGTAGTCGGCGCCCGCGAACAGCAGCGCGTCGTAGCCCTCGGCCGCCATGGCCTGGTGCAACGCCTTCCAGCGGCGGTCCCGCTCACTCAGCGAGCCGGTGCCGTTCACCCGCTGGGCCGCCGCGGCCTGCGGGGTGGGCAGCACGCTCTTGCAGTCGCGCCGGGTCGCCTGGCACGAAGTGATCTTCGGTGGGGGTGCCGCCTTCGGCGGCGGCGGAGGCGGGGTGCGCCGGCCGTGCGCCGGGCTCGGCGCTGCCGATCCGGGGTGGTTACCCCTGTCTTGTCCGAGTGGCACCCGGAAGACGCTCGCCATGCGTTCTCTCTCCCTATATCTGGCTATATCCGGCGTCGGCTACTGCGCGCCCGCGGTACGGCGGCGGGCGACCGCCTGAATCTCCAGCCCATCTCGTCGGGGGTGCGGCTGCCGGTGCCCGACACGAAGATCAGGTCACCCGCCACCTTGACGTGCGGGAACGTTCCACACGGTGCGGTCGGCTCGTCGAGCACACGGGCTTCAGTCATCGCCGCCACCCGCGATCCTGACGCAGACGTTCGTGGGGGAGGTGTAGAAGCGCATGGAGTGCCTGCCGCCCTCGCGTCCGACGCCGGACAGGCCGACGCCGCCGAACGGCGAGCGCAGGTCGCGCAGGTACCACGCGTTGACCCACGCCATGCCGACGTTCATCCGCTGCGCGACCCGGTGGCCACGGTCCAGGTCCCGGGTCCAGACCGCGGCGGCCAGTCCGTACTTGGTGTCGTTGGCCAGCCGGATCGCCTCCTGCTCGGTGTCGAAGGGGACCAGCCCCGCGACCGGGCCGAAGATCTCCTCCCGCATGACCGCGGTGGCGTTGTCCAGGCCGGTCCACAGGGTCGGTTCGATCCACGCCCCCTCGCTCAGCGCCGAGGGCATGTCGGGAATCCCGCCGCCGGCCACGCACTCCGCGCCCTGACGGGTGGCCAGCGACAGGTACGACAGGACCTTGGCACGGTGAGCCTGGGAGATCAGCGGTCCCATGGTGGTGAGCGGATCGTCCGGCAGGCCGGGACGGAACTCGGCCGCCAGCTTGGCGAGCCGGGCGACGACCTCGTCGAACACGCCGCGCTGTACGTACACCCGCTCCGTGCACAGGCAGACCTGGCCGGTGTTGGTGAAGATCGACCGTCCCAGCCCCTCGACGGTGCGGTCGAGGTCGGCGTCGTCGAAGACCAGCGCGGCGTTCTTGCCACCCAGCTCGAACGAGACCGGCCGGACCCACGGGGCCACCGCCTTCATGATCGACGAGCCGGTCCTGGACTCCCCGGTGAACGTCACCCCGTCGATGTCGTGGTGGGTGGTCAGCAGCTCACCGGCCGACCCCGTGCCGAAACCGTGCACCACGTTGTAGACGCCGTCCGGGACACCCGCCTCGGCCATGATCTCCGCGAGCAGGGTGGCCGAGGACGGCGTCTCCTCCGAGGGCTTCACCACGACGGCGTTGCCGCACCCGATCGCGGGCGCGACCTTCCAGGTGAGCAGGAGCAGCGGAAGGTTCCACGGCACGATGACGGCCACCACGCCCAGCGGCTTGCCGACCGCGTAGTTCAGCGCCCGGCCTCCGTCCGCCGTATCGGTGAGGTAGGAGTCGAGCCCCTCCGCGGCGATCGTGTCGGCGAACGACCGGAAGTTCTGCGCCGCCCGGGCGATGTCCAGTTTCCTGGCCTGCGCGATCGGCTTGCCGGTGTCGGCGACCTCGGCGGCGAGCAGATCCTCGAACCGTTCCTCGATCCGGCCGGCGATCCGGCGGAGCAGCGCCGCGCGCTGTGCGACGGTGCTCCGCCCCCACGGGCCGTTCAGCGCGGCCCGGGCCGCGGCCACCGCGGCGTCCACGACCACCGCGTCCGCCTCGTGCACCGTCGCGACGGCACCGCCGTCGACCGGGCTGATCTTCTCGAACGACGAGGCGCCGTCGACGAACTCACCGCCCACGTAGTTCCGCAGAACCCGGGTCACCGCTCTCCCTCCCGCTCCACGACAGGCGTGTTCACCGGCCGGCGTCGCTGTTCTCGACGGTGACCACGTCGGCCCCCGCCACCAGGGCGACGACCGCCAGGTCGATCCCGGCCACGTCACCGCACGCGGCGGCCTGGGCCGCCTCGTCACTGGCGAGCAGGACGAGGTTCGGCGCGGCCACGTGGATGAGATCGACCGCTACGAGGGTCTCCGTCCCACCGACGGGCCGTACCGTCACGAGCCGGCGCTGCTCCAGGCCGGAGACAGCACGCTCGTTCCAGATGCGGCCGGTGACCTCTGCCAAAATCACGACACATCAGCCTTTGTGCCGCCGGTCAGCAGCTCGCGGGTGCCGTTGTCGAGCAGCCCGACGGAGACGGCGTCCGGGCGGGGGTAGAGCTGCACCGAGCGCAGCTCCCCGTACTGCTTGACCGCGGCGGCGCCGGAGTCGAGCGACTGCCGCACGGCGGCGATGCTGCCCTTGACCGCGGCGGAGAAGTAGCCGGAGCCGATCCGCTCCACGTTGATCGTCTCGACCTCGGCGGTCTTCATCATCGCCTCGATGCCGGCGACCAGGGAGACGATCCCACGGGTCTCGATCAGGCCGATCGCGTTCTGTGAGCCTGTCATGATGATCTCCTAGCCGTCGATGAGGGAGGGGTTGGTCGCGAGCGCGGCGACGGGCACGCTCGGGTAGGCGAAGATCACGGAGCTGACCTTGCCGCGCGATATCGCCTTGGCGGTCTCGACCCCGACCTCGGTGGCCTCCTCGACCGTCGCCAGGTCCCCGCTGATGGAGACCGCGACGATGCCGCCGCCGAGGCGCATGGTGCCCTCGACCGTCACCTCGGTGGCCTTCACCATGGCGTCGACGGCGTCGAAGATGGCCACCATCCCGTCGGCCTCAATGAACGCAACTGCCTTACTCATCCGTGCACCTTCCTGACAGCCGGGCAGATCATGGACACCCCGCCGTCCTTCCTGTGGTGCCAGGGAACCTAAGCCACCTGACCAGGGCTCACAGCACCTTTGTCCGGCGGTGCCGGACGGGAGTGCCACCCGCCGGCTCAATTACCGGATCACCAGGTGATCCGGCGAATCCTTCACGTGATGTCTCGCCTGAGCGGTGCTGCGACGGCGATGGCGGTGGCGATCAGGGCATAGCCGAGCAGTACGGCGGCGCCGAGTGGTGCGGAGAGCAACGCGGTGGCCGAGGTGCCGGTCTGGCCGGCGATGGCGTCGGCCAGGTAGGTGAATCCGGTCAGCGCGGAGGTCGCGCCGCCCGGCAGGTAGGGGTAGACCGCCTTGACGCCGGGGATGAGCATGAGGACGGTCTCGATCATGTACAGGTAGGCGCCGACGGTGACGAGTGCCGCCACCTGGTTGCGCAGGATCGCGCCCACCGCCGCGCCGAGCAGGGTGTAGACGGCCATGGCCAGGGCGATGCGGGTCAGGAGTGCCAGGACGGTGCTCGTGGGCAGGCCAAGGGCGACACCCCTGAGCGCCGCCGCGGCGAAGAGGGCGCCGGCGGCGACGGTGCAGGCGATGAGGCCGTAGGCGAGTCCGCCTCCGGTGTAGGTGAGGAGCTTGGCCACCAGCCAGGTCCACCGCCGGGGGGCGAACAGTGCCGTGGTGGTGATGGTCCGGTGCCGGTGTTCGGTGGTCACCGCAGCCGTCCCGAGCAGGGCGGGGATGAACATGGTGAACCCGAGCAGGCCGAGCATGACGTGCACGCCTTCGGCCGTGTCCAGGCCCGGCATGGGCGGGGTGAAGTTCTCCGGCCCGATGAGCGCGAGCAGCCCGGTGAGGGCACCACTGCCGAGAGCGGCCAGCAGACCCCACAGCCACAGCCTGGTGCCGGTCAGGCGGCTCCATTCCGCCGCGATGAGAGCGATCATCGGTGGTCTCCGGTGAGATTGAGGAACGCCTGCTCCAGGGTGGGGCGTTCGGGGGTGATCTCGTGCAGTGCGATGCCGTGGTCCGCCGCGGCGGTCGCGACCTGCGCGGTGGTCATGTCGTGGATGCGCAGGGTGTCCGGTCCCAGGACCTCCGTGGGGACCATGAGGTGACTTCTGAGCCGCTCTGCCTGCGGTGACCGGACAAGCACGGCCGTCTTGCCGTACAGCTCGGAGATGGGGCCGGTGGCGATCAGCCGTCCCTGATGTATCACCACGATGCGGTCGGCTGTCTGCTCGATCTCGCCGAGGACGTGACTGGAGATCAGGATGGTGCGGCCCTCGGCGGCCAGGTCGCGCAGGAAAGTGCGCATCCAGGCGATGCCCTCGGGGTCGAGGCCGTTGCCCGGCTCGTCCAGCAGGAGCACGTGGGGGTCGCCGAGCAGGGCGGTGGCCAGGTTGAGGCGCTGGCGCATACCGGTGGACAGGGTGCGGGTGGCGCGGCCGGCGAAGGCCGACACCCCGGTCAGCTCGGCGACCCGCAGGGCGCGGGCTTTGCCGTACCCGCCCATGCGGGAGTAGATCCGCAGGTGGCGCAGGGCCGTGTGGGCCGGATGGAAGCCGGAGCCGTCCAGCACCGCGCCGACGGTCGCCGACGGCCTGGCCAGGTCGGCGTAGCGCTTTCCGTCGATGGTGGCGGTGCCGGAGGTGGGCGCGACCAGGCCCAGCATCATCCGCATGGTGGTGGTCTTGCCCGCGCCGTTCGGCCCGAGGAAGCCGGTCACCGTGCCGGGGGCGGCCTGGAAGGTGAGGTCGGTGACCGCGGATACCGGGCCGAACGCCTTGGTCAGGCCGCGTACCTCGATGCTCACTGCTGCACCTGCGTCAGCCGGCGCCGGATCTCCTGGGCGTCCTGGGCGCTGAGGATCAGCTCGTCGACGTCCGCCACCCTGTGCTTCAGGACGATCCGCACGCCCGGAACGCCTCGGCGGGCGGCCACCAGCCGCTTGACGCCGCTGAAGGACGTCCACGTGCCGACCTTGGTGTAGCCGCTGACCACCAGCCCGGAACGCAGCCCCTTGGCCGCGGCGAGCGGCTGGTCGAGGTGGTGCACGTCGGCGATCGCCTCCAGGGGCACGTCCACCTGGCCGGCCCTGGCGAACGGTCGCGTCCACGGCGGAAAGTGCACGCTCAGCGTTCCGTCGTGAATCCGTACCTGGATCATGCTGCCTCCTTGGCAAGTTGTATCTGTTCTATTAGTTCTATATCAGATAGGATGTCGATGTGCACCTGACACTTGACCTGGACAGCGAGGTCCCGATCTACCAGCAGATCAGGGACCGGGTCGTGGAGGCGATCGCCCGCCGGCAGGCGCGCGAGGGCGACCCGCTACCTTCGACACGGCAGCTCGCCGCGGACTTCGGTATCAATTTCCATACCGTGAACAAGGCCTATGACCTGCTACGACAGCAGGGCATCATCCGGATCAACCGCAAGAGCGGGGCGGTCATCCGCCGCGATGCCGACACCGGCCCGCCCGAGACCGGATTCATCGACGACTGGGAAGAGAGAATGCGGGTACTCCTGGCGGAAGCCACCGTTCACGGCCTGGACCGCGACGACGTGATACGACGCTGCGAGGCGATCGTGGCCGGCTTCGGGACACGGTCATGATGCTGTCCATCGCCGCCGACCTGGCTCTGGTCGCGCTGGTCACATGCCTCATGCTGGTGCTGCCCGCGCTGGCGCGGCCGACGCTGCCGTTCGGGGTGCGGGTGACCGCCGAGCGGGCAGGCGACCCGGCGATCGTCACCCAGCGGCGCACCTACACCCGCCTGGTCGTCGTGGTGGCCGCCGTCGCCGCGGTGGTCTCGATCCTCACCGGGCAGCCGGCGGTGACACTCGGGGTACTGGTCGTCGCCGATCTGCTGCTGTACTACCGCGCCCATCTCAAGGTCCGCGCCGCCAAGAGCGGCGGGGGATGGGCGGGCGAGCGGCGTCAGGGCATCACCATGGACACGACCTTCCGTACCGACCCGGTCCGCGTGCCGTGGGTGTGGGGGTTGCCCGCCCTGGCCGTCGTGCTGCTCACCGCGGGGATCGGCTGGTGGTCGTCCAGCACCGTGGCCGGATGGTTCGAGCCTGTGTTGTCCCAGGCCGGGCTCACCCTGCTGGTCGTCGTCGTGATCCTGATCGTGTTGCGTGCCCGGCCCGACCTCGACGCGGCCCGGCCCAGGTCCTCGGCTCGCCGCTACCGCATCTACCTGCGCGGTGTGGCCACCTTGTCGCTGCTGTCCGCCGCCTGCCTCAATCTGAGCCTGCTCATCTGGGCGTTGCGGCAATGGGGGGTCGTCGGGAATACGGTCGGGTGGCTGGTGGCCGGGTGCCTGCCGTTGGTCGCCCTGCTCGGCGGATGGCTGGTGTGGGAGGCGAAGGTCGGCCAGGCAGGGCACCGCCTGCCCGCCCTGCCCGATGAACAGGAGGAGGACACCGGGATGGCGCAGCGCGACGATGACCGGCACTGGTTCCTCGCGGGCACGATCTATGCCAACCGGCGCGACCCCGCCCTTCTCGTCCACGCCCGGCTGGGCTCCTCCAGCTGGACGCTCAACCTCGGGCACCCCATCGCCTGGCTGCTGCTCGGCCTTGTCGTCATCGGCCTCGCCGGGCTCGTCCTGGCCACCGTGTTCGGCGGCATCGACCTGCCACAGAAGCGCGGCATCCTCTGACCGCCGGAGCCGCTCGGCAGGAATCCGAGGCTTGAGACCTGAGCGGGGCCGCCACCCACTCCTCGGCCGGGTACTCCTGGCGGGTGTGATCGAGCCCGTCCATCGGAACACCGTCGAACGTTGTACTCTCATTTGAGACAAATGTGTTTCAAATGATGCGGAGTTGACTGATGGCTGTGGGCTACGACCAGATCATTGCTGCAGCGATCCAGCACCTCAACCAGGATCCGGGCGCCTCGATGGGAGAGCTCGCCGAGGCGGCCGGGGTGAGCCGCGCCACGCTGCACCGCCACTTCAGCGGCCGTGAGGAACTGCTGCTGGCACTCGGCCACCACGCGCTGGATCGCTGGGAAGCCGCCCAGCAGAGCGCGGGCATCCGGGAGGCCGCTCGCTCGGCGGAACCGGCCGTGATCACCGCCGCCTTGCGCGAGATGCTGACCGGGCTGATCGACGACGCCGAGGAGTACAGCTTCGCCCTGGCCGACCTGACGCTGTCCATGCCCGCGCTGCGCGAACGCAGTGACGCGCTGGAGGAGCGGGAGATCACGCTCTATCAGGCGGCACAACGAGCCGGAGTCCTACGCGCCGACCTGCCCGCCCGGTGGATCAGCAACACGGTGTACGGTCTGCTGCTGGCCGTGAGGGAAAGCCTGCACCAGGGCAGTGTCGCGCGCCGGGACCTGCCGTGGCTCGTGCACGAGACGTTCTTCAACGGCGCCGGCGTCGCCGGGGGGACGCGATGACTCTCCTCCCCGCGCCCGTACCAGGCGTCGCCACCGCGCCGCCCCACCCACGGCGATGGGCCGGCCTGGCGGTGCTGTCGGCCAGCCTGCTGCTGGTGGTCATGGACATGACCATCCTCAACGTCGCCCTGCCCGCCATCTCCGCCGAACTGCGGCCCAGCTCGGTCGAGCTGTTGTGGATGGTGGACGTCTACTCACTGGTGCTGGCGGGCCTGCTGGTCACGGTGAGCGCCCTGGGTGACCGTTGGGGCCGCAAGAAGACGCTGCTCGCCGGCTTCGCACTCTTCGGGCTGGCATCGGTGGCAGTGCTGTGGGCTTCCTCGCCGGGCGAGGTGATCGCCGTACGGGCCCTGCTCGGCGTCGGCGGTGCCATGATCATGCCATCCACGCTGTCGATGATCCGCACCCTTTTCGCCGACCCGGCGGAACGGGCGACCGCGCTGGGCATCTGGGCGGCGATGGCCGCCTTGGGGAGCGCACTCGGGCCGATCCTGGGCGGGCTGCTGCTGGAGCACTTCAGCTGGCATTCGGCGTTCCTGGTCAACGTGCCGGTGATGGTCCTGGCGGTGCTCGCGGGCCTGTTCCTGCTTCCGGAGTCGCACAACCCGCGCCCGGGCCGCTGGGACCTGGCCGCCACCGCCCTGTCGATCGCCGGGATGGTCGCCCTGGTCTTCTCGATCAAGCAGTTCGCCAAGGAGGGACCTGCCACGCCATGGCCGTGGATCGCCCTCACCGTGGCGGTGGTGACGCTCACCTGGTTCGTACAGCGTTGCCTGAGACGGCCCGACCCGCTGCTGGAGGTCCGCCTGTTTCGCAGCCGGCCGTTCAGCGCGGGCACGCTGGCGGCGCTGAGCACCTCGATCGCGATGGGGGCGGTGATGTTGCTGATGGCGCAGTGGATGCAGCTCGTCCAGGACTACTCCCCCCTGGAGACCGGCGTGCGGATGCTGCCGGCCGCGCTGGGCGCGCTGCTGCTGTCTCCGCTGGCGCCCTGGCTGGCCGCCCGGATCGGGACCCGCCCGGTGCTGGCCGGCGGCCTGGCGATCTCCGGGCTGGGGTTCGGCGTGCTGTTCGTCGCACCCGTCACCTACCCATGGGTCGCCGTGTCACTGTTGCTGGTCGGCTCCGGCATGGGCTCTTTGGCGATCGCCTCATCGGTCATCATGGCGGGTGCGCCGCTGGAGAAGGCAGGCAGCGCCGCCGCGATCGAGGAGACCTCCTACGAACTGGGCGGCCTGCTCGGCGTCGCCGTGCTGGGCAGCGTCGCGGCCGCCGTCTACCGCGCGGCGCTACCACCCTCCATCTCCGCCGTCGAGGCAGCGCGCGACTCCCTGGGAGGCGCGATCGAGGCCGTCCGCCACGCCGGAACAGCCGGGATGGAGCTAGCCCGCCAGGCGAAAACGGCGTTCACCGTGTCACTGGAGGTGACCGGGCTGGCCGGGGCCCTGCTCATGCTGGCGGTCGCGCTCGCCATCTGGTGGCTCGTCCCGCGCGACCTCGACATCACCGCCGGGCACGCCTCGATCGACAGCGACTGACCGAGCGGACACCGCCTACCTGATCCCCGCCGCGCCCTTCGGGCAGATCTCGCGGCAGGGCGATTCGGGGATAAGCCTCGTCCACTCCTCCCTTGAGAGAGTGGTTCCCACCCGGGCGCAGAGCGTGGCGGTGGCCTGCTCCGGATCTGTGGGAAAGGCGGAGAGCCAGGTCTCCTGGTACTCGGTCCTTCCGGTTACGGAGTTCGTCCGCGGAGTTCTCGGCTGTGACAGTCACCAGCACGTCCAAATCGGCACTCCAGAATTCCTGGGCCCCCGCACCGCTGTCGCGACCACCGCGTAACTCGACGCGGTTTCCTCTCGCTCGTATGGCCACCGGTCTGACCCAGGCGCCTATGGAAAGTCACCGCTTTCGCCCGAGTCACCGAACCGCCCTGATGAGGCCGAGTCCGGTTTCCGGCGTGAACAGGAGCCGCACCTGGTCGCCCGGCGTCACCTTGATCCTGCGCCTCCACAGTCTGTGCGAGCGCGTCGCCGTGACCATGGTCCCGTCGGGCAGCCTGACCTGACACCTGTCTCCGTCGAGGGTGGCCAGGACCACGCCGGTAGCCCGGCGTGAGTTCTTGGCCACATGGACACCGTACGGGCGGGCCAGGTCGCGGGTCATCGGCCGGCCGGCCCTGACGGCCTCGAAGGCGGCGCGGAGCTCCTCGTCCGTCCAGCTCGGGCGCCTGCGCCTCCACCACCGGTGGCCCAGGTACAGGACGATGGGCGCGGCCAGCATCGTGCCGAGCAACGCGTATCTCGCCCACTGTTCCACGGCACCGCTCCTCTGCGCTGTTCTGGGTTTCCGGTTCCCGCCGGGGTCCTCAGCCCCGCGGGTTCGGCGGCCTGCCGGTCATCGGGTCGATGAGCGCGGTCAGCGCGTCGAAGTCCGGAGGGATTCGGTACGGCGTCGCCCATGGTCGCTCGCCGAAGTCCGCCGCCAGACTCACCTTGAGCGGGGTCGCCACCCACTCCTCGGTCGGATATTCCTGCGCCGTCCAGCCGAGCCAGTACAGCGGGCCGCAGGAGGTGCCGTCCAGATCGCAGTACACGAGCGACGGGAGTGCGGCGGTGGTGTACAGGTGAGCCAGGCCGGTGGCACTGATCGGGTTCGAGCTCAAGTCCAGTGACCGGAGGCGGGTGAGTCCCGAAGCCCCGGCGATCGCCGCCACATGACCATCGTCGAGCCCCTCACCGGACAGGTCCAGCGCGAGCAGCCGGGACAGCAGCCCGGAGGCGAGCACGTCGGGCAGCAGCGATGCCACGCCGGTGAGCTTGACGTACAGGATCGGCGCCACCGCGAAGATCTCCGGTGCCCGTCGCAGGAAGGTCCGGGCGTCGATCGACACCCACTCGACGAAACCCCGGCGGAACGCGACCTCCCGCGCGCCCAGCCGTCTCACCGGCGCCGCCCACTCGGGATGCCACTCGACCAGCAACCGGCTCAGGCGCGACTCGAACCGTTCGGACTCGGGTCGGCGCCGCACCGTCTCGCGCAGCTCGACCTGCGCGCGGACCAGGGCCGCCCGGGGGGCGCCGCGCCGCTCGGCGAGCTCCGCCCATCGCAGGCGGGCGGCGGTGTCGTCCGGGTGGGCAAGGATCTCCGCGAGCGCGGACGTCTCCGCGAGCGAGGGCGGCGGCGGGGGCCAGGCCGGGGCCGGCGGGAGGGAGAGGACCGCCTCAAGGTCCCAGATCGCCTGTCTGATCCGCTCACACCAGCGCTGCCCCGGGCGCGAGCGCCGTCCGGCCGCCTCGTAGGGCGGATCGTCGAAGGCCGGGGGCGGCTCGCTCACCAGCCTGGACAGCGCTCTGGCGGTCCGTTCGACCTCGGCCGGAAAGTACCGGCGGATTCGCGGCATCCTGCGCAGGACTCTGACCGCCGCGATCACCGTCGACCGCGCGACGGCCAGGTCCTTGTTGGCCTGCTCGAACAGCCCGCGGATCGCGGAGGCCCGCTCGTGGCCCGCGCCGAGGTCCAGGATCATCGCCAGGTGGTCGGCGGTGCGCCCGGCCACATAGAGATCGGCGGCGGCCAGGCCGAGGCCGAGCACGACCTCCTCAACGGAGCCCCTGCCGACCCGGGCGGCAGCGGCGGCGCCGATCGCCCACCGGATGTCGGGACCGCACGGGCCGAGCAGTTCGTCGATCTCCCGCCTCGCCCACCTGACGACGGGCGCGTCCTCCTCCACCAGGCGGTCGGTGAGCCTGTGCGCCTTGGAGAAACGGAGGTCGGTCCAGGAGGGCAGGGAGCCCCGGACGCGTTCGAAGGAGGCGGTGGCGGCCACGACACAGGTCAGCCCGCCGATCTGGATGGCCTGAGCGGCGGAGAGCATGCCGGGTGCCGGAGCGGTCGCCGCCGTCATGTCGAGGGGTTCCCGTCCGCGGCATGGAGCAGGAGCCGGACAAGCGGCAGCACCTCGGGCGGCAGGCTGCCGCTGTGATACCAGTAGGCCCGCCGCTCGCCGTACCTCTCGACGTGCAGCTCGTAGAACGTCGAGTCGGGCACCGGCGGCGGGAACAGCCCGCGAACGTCCTCGGCGGGCAGCGCCCCGACCAGCGCCTCCAGCTCACGCGCCCGGTCGGCCGGCAGGTGGGACGCGTCCAGCAGGCCGTTGATCTCTTCTCCGGCGATTCCGCCGGTGCACCGCAACCGGACCCGTAACGTCGTGTCGTCCACCATGAACACCTCTCGTCCGTCAATCGTCGTCCGTCATCGGGCGCGCGGCGCGGTGGCGACCTGACCGAGGTGTCGCACGGCCGGTCCGGAGGCTCCCATGGGTACGGCAGATCGATTGCACGACACTTACAAACGACCGACCGCACCCGTCTGTCAAGAGGCCGGTTCGACCCGTGCCGACGGGCGGGGGAGAAAGAGCCCTGCCAACCCTTTCCCGGGGCTCTCAAGGCGTGCGGCGACCTCGGTGGATCGGTCGCCCGTGGCTCGCCGGCGCAGCCCGCGCGTCGTCCGGGGGGAGGTACCAGCGGGCCCAGACGGTGTTGGGGAGTGGGGTGACGCCGGAGTCGTGGGCGAGGGCTTCGACGATGGTGAGGCCGCGGCCGTGCGGGGCGTCGGTGTCCAGGTTCAGGTGGCGGGGTTGTTCCGGGTTGTGGTCGGTGACCTGGAGGTGGAGTACGTCGGCCCCGGCCCACAGGGAGAGGGTGACCGGGGGGTCGCCGTGCACGACGGCGTTGGCGAGGAGCTCTCCGGCCACCAGGACGACGTCGGCGGCGAGATGCGCCAGGGCCCAGGCGGTGAGGGTGTCGCTGACCAGGGCACGGGTCTTGGCGATCGTCGAGGGGTCGGGCGGGGCTTCGTGACACGGAGGCTCCGGAGCGGGCGCCGTTCGTGGTGAGTGCGAGTGTGTGGGACGCGTTCGTAGATGGGGCCAAGAAGGGTGAGTTCGACTTCTGACCCTCGTTCCCCGGCGTACGGGAAAGTGCCTGGTCTTTCCCGTACGTCTCTGTCATCGCACCAGAGAGGCGGATGACGCGAGGCCACCAAGAGCGGATCTGACCAGGCCCGGCTGCCTCCTTGCTGTCACCTTCGATCCAACCGGCTTCTCATCACGCTGCAAGTCCTCGCCCGCAGGGTGATCTCGTTGCTTCCTGAAAGGACGAGATATGCGGTTATGGAGTGTCCTGTTGTCGACGGTCGGGCTGTTGCTGGCCGGGGTGGTCCCGGCTCAGGCCGACGCGCTGGCGGACGGCCCGCAGGTTTCGGTGGCGCCGGTCGGGGTGGAGCCGCCGTCGTACAGCGGCGTGTGCTCGCCGGGTGTGCGGTTCACCGTCAGCGCCGCGATCACCGCCAGCGGTCCCGGCACCGTGTCCTACTACTTGCAAAGTGATTATTACCCCTTCCCGAGGCAGGTGACCTTCACAGAGGCGGGGACGAAGACGGTGACCATGGACACGATGCACTATGTCGGCGTGGGCCTGCAGAGCCGGACCGTCAAGGTTCAGGGCGCTAACCAGGCGGAGGCGGCCGTCTCCTACCAGCTGTCCTGCACCGACCCCGTCCCGGGTGAGCCGCAGATACAGCCCGCGACCGACTACATCGGCCGCTGTGGCTCCGACGTCGTGCACACGATCAACGCGCAGATCAGCTCGCCGATCGCGCAGACGGTCCGCTACCGCTGGAGGGGCGCCTACGATCGGCCGTTGCCGGGCCTGGAGGACGAACGCGAGATCGTGTTCACCGAACCCGGCACCAAGACCGTCAGCGCGCCTTTTCAACGCCTTCCCATACCGGGCACCAACGGCGGAGCCAGCGTCGAAGTACAGCTCGTCAGCCCCGGCAGCGCGCAGCACGAGTTTCTGTACTACCGGACGGTCTGTGTGAAGGCGGAGTTCACCTCGATGATGACCGTCGCCGGCAACTGCAGAAACGGGGTTGACTTCAAGTACAAGATGGACGGCTACCTCGAGAGCAACGCGATCGGGCAGATGTCCTACGCCTGGGCGCATCAGCCCCTGGGGGATGATGAGTGGCTTCGTGACCCGTGGAAGCCCCTGTCCTTCACCACCGACAACACTCCCGGCCGTCAGAGCGTCAGTAAAACATGGAGCACTCCCGGGGGCGTGTCGGGCGCGTGGCGCCTGGAGATCGCCGGCTCCGACGGCACCGTCGTCTCGCAGAGCCGCCCCTACAGAGCATGCGGCTGACGGCCCGGCCGGGCACACCCGGCCGTCGCTGACCGCCGGTGCGGCTCGCGCGAGCCGCACCGGCCGTGGCCCGACCCCGGGCTGACAAACGGATGCGCGGTTCGTGGCCCGGCCGGGCGGTTCGCGGGTCCAGGGGGCGCTCACGGTCCGCGAAAAGATCGCAGATCCCCCAGACGTCCGGTGATGCGTCCGGTCACCCGCAGGGACGCTTACCACGGACCGGAGGTGTGGATCGGCGAGCCGCCTCCGCGCCGGGGGCGAACGTTCAGGGCTCCGGCGGCTCCGTCATCATGTCCATGAAGAAGTCGCCGAAGCCGACACGCACCCCCACCACCCGGTCCCAGGCGAAGTCCACCCACCACTGGCCGTACGGCCAGTGATTGACCATGTGTGCCCAGTCGTGGAATTGCATGCTGAAGCGCGGCAACGTAGCGCTGACCTCCACGGATTCGGAGAAGTCGTAGCGTGTCGCTCCTGATTTGAACCGTTCGAGCCCGCCCTCGTCCCACGGGTCCCTGGGGCCACGCTCCTCGGCCAGCAGGTTCAGCACCGCCGTCCCTTCCTCTGCCAGTCGCTCCAGCTCGTCCCGCACGTACCGCGCGACCTGCAGGCCGAGTTGGCCTGGACCGTCGTCCCCGGGTAGCTCGAACTCGATCCCGTCGGATGTGCGCATCCACCAGCAACCTTCGGACGGTTGGGGGGTGGAACCGAAGGTCTGTATGTCGACATGTCCAAGGGCCAGCAGCAGGTCCACCCGATCCCGCTCGGTGGTGAACCAGCGGTCCGGGCAACGCCGCACCTCCGCCGACCACCCGGTGGCCCGAGCGAGCGCGTCCGGCAGCCACTGCTCCTCGTAGTGCACGGCATCCGCGTCCAGGACCTTCTCGGCCTCGGCGCACAACGTTTCCCAGCCCGGCTCCAGCGGTGCCGACATCATCCCTGGCGCTCCCTCTCTTCGATGCCCGTACCCGAGCCGTCCCCACGCGGGCACACCGGTGTGAGCGCCCCGGGTCCGGCCCGGACAACGATGCGCCGCCGCGGCTCAGCGCGACGGACGCGAAAAGCCGTCTGGACGAGGTGGCGTCCGGCCCTGCGACGGGGCTCCACGGGGTCCATGGGTACGGCGGGCCGGTTGCACGGCGCTTACAAACCGCCGACCATCTTGTGGGGACGATCGGATCGCAGGGGCTGACGTGGAGTTCTGAACATGGGTATGCGTGAGGTGCATCTGATGTTCTTCGTCGCGGTGGAGGACGGCGTACGGACGAGAGACGAGGCCGCGACCGCGGTCGGCTACCAGGTCCGCGGTGTCGATGCGGGCAGGTTCATGCAGGGGAGCTGGCGGTCGCTCGACGCGACTGTCTACACAGAGTTGTTCGATGGGTATCAGCTGGTCTCGATCGGGATCTCGGCGCTGACCTTCTCCGAGATCAGGCATGGAGATCATCCCGAGATCTCGGCACCGCAGTTCGCCGACTGGTTCGCCGAGACCGCGTACGAGCTGCACACCGAGATCGGAATGCTCCCGTTTCGCAGCCACCAGAATGAGCCGGAGTGGCCGCCGACGATCTACGATCTCGTGCGGTTCCACGAGATCGGTGCGCTTCTCGATGAGAACTTCGCGTTCCTCTACCTGGCGCGGGGAATCCCGTACGAGGCCTATCTCGGTCCCCAGGAACGCGCCCTGAACAAGCAGGGCGGAGTCCTTCTGTTCGACGCGGACGACTCCCAGTGGGCCGCCGAGTAGGGGAGCCGCGGAACTCGTCAACGCCTTCGATCGGGTGCCGGGCAAGGAGAACATCCTGTTCGCCATCGCCGATGCCTCGCTGTCCGCGCCGGACGGCACGGCAGGCGAAGTGGGCTTCCCGGGGTGCGGGACAGCGAGCAGACGCTGCGCGAGCCGGTGCACGAAAGTCCAAGGGCCCGGTCTACCGACGTACCATGCGGACCACGCTGAAGGCATCCACCGGCGCGGCCTGATCGAACCGGCGCATGGGGAAGTCGAAGTGCGATCCCCGCTCATGCGCCTTCGCCGGTGGTTACCGTGATCCCATGGCGGAGACCTGGGCGGCCGACGGCTTCGATGGTGACGGTTGTTTCCCGCCGGAAGGATCGCCGCCGTCGGCCGCGTCCTCCGGTTCGTCCGTGCCCCCGTCAGCGGCCTCGCCCGCGTCCGGTGCCGTGCCTTCGCTCGCGTTCACGGTGGGTCTACCGCCTGCCTGGCACGACCCGTACCGGACACCGGTGATCGGCGGCGGCCTGGTGCTCGTCGCGTGCGGCTGGCAGCGGGGCACGACGGACGAGGCAGGCCCAGTGCTGGCCGCCCTGGACGCGGGCTCGGGAGTGGAGCGGTTCCGGCTGCGGATCCCGGTGGCGCGCCCGGGGGCGACCGACTGCCAGGTGGGCATCCCGTGCCCTCTGCCGGACGGCCGGATCCTGGTGCCTGTGTACCAGTGGGACGTGTCGCTGGTGGTGTACCTCCTCGCCCCCGACGGCGGCATCACGCGTGCCGACGATCTCGGCGCGGGCCGGGAGGCCGAGCTGCACGTGTTCGGCTCCGACCTCGGCATCAAGCTGTGGCAGGAGCCGCTCGTGGCGGGGCCGGACGCCTATGCCGCCTCGTGGGTCTACCGGGCGCGCGCCTACCGGATGCAGTGCCGTGACCTGGCGACCGGTGCGCTGAGGTGGGAGGCGGACGAGCGGGTGCTGGCCCGCGTGGGTGACGTCGTCGTCACCGAGACCGCTCCCGAGGGGGACGGGGGCGACCGCGGCGCCGTCGTCGGCAGGGCGATCGGTGACGGCGGTGTGCTGTGGCGGCTGCAATCGCGCCCGCTCTACCCCGAGCGGTCCTTCTCGCCGGGCGCCGTGGTGGGGCGGTCACTGGTCCTGGTGGACCGGGGGCGTCGGATGGCCGCGGACGACGCGCGCGAGGAGGGGATCCTCGAGCTCGTGGTGGACTCCTCCGCTGACCAGGTGGACTTCGACGAGCTCGAACGCCTGTGGGATCGGGAGCATCCTCCCCCGGGCGAGGATCTCGTCGGGTACGGATCGGCGGACGGCGGGGAAGAGTGGCGGTTCGAGATGCGCGGCACGGTCACGTCGGTGGTGGCCGGCCCGGCGTCGGTGTGTGCGGTGGTCGTCGACGATGCCGGACGGTGCAGCCTGGAGCGCGTACACCTCGACGGGGCCGTCCCGCGTCATGTGCCCCCGATCGACCTGGCCACCGTCCCCGATCTGGTCACCGCGCTCCGCACCGGTGACCTCGGCGTCGGTGGCATGCGTTTCCGGGCGCATGAGACCGCGCCGATCGTCGCGCACATCGACCACGACCGGCTGCTGCTGGCGACGGACACCGAACTGGTCTGCCTGTCGGTCGCCGATCCACGAGCGGTCATCTGGCGGATGCCGCTTCCGGAGAGCCCGCGGGTCACCCGCCCGACCACCACCGATCGCCGGATCGCCACCGCGTCGATCAGCTGCGGCCAGGGGCTCGTCCACGTCCGAGGGCACGCCGACATCTGGACGTTCGGCTGACGGGAAGGCGTTCGGCAACGAGAGAAGCCCCCGGCCAGGTGGCCGAGGGCTGCTGCCGTCGTACGGGCTACGCCATGGTGTATTCGACGTCGCCGAAGTCGGCCACCGCGCGAAGCCGTCCGCCGAGGGCCTCGACGTAGAAGTGCAAGGCCGCGACCTCGCCGTGTTCGATGGCTGAGACTCTCGGGCCGGAGACTCCCATGGTGGTGGCCACGTCGCACTGGGCCAGATCAGCCCGCGGCTCCGCGAGCAGTCCTACCGGCGTGCCGGAAGCCAGATCGCCGTCCCCCGGCACCGGCCCGATCCTGACCCTTTCGACCGGCACCTCGACGAGGTGTTCCTGGCGTCCTGATCACGCGATCTGGAGCATCGTCGGTGCGGCCCGGTGAAGATCTTGCTGTTTGTGGTGCCGGCCGGGTCTTTGATGTGTATGTCGTGGGAATGGTGGCGTCATGGAGTTGTTCGCCCCGATACCGCTGGACGAGTGGCGGGACACCAAGGCCACGCTGCACCGGTTCTGTCAGGTGGTGGGCAAGGTCCGGCTCACCGCCGAGGTCCGGCGCAACCACTGGTGGAACGTGCCGTTCCATCTCACCGGCAGAGGGTTCACCACCCGCCCGATGGGACAGGCGGACGGCAATCCGATCTTCACGATCGACTTCGACTTCGTCGGCCACCAGCTACTCGTCACCGAGTTGGACGGCCGGGCGGTGTCCTTCCCGCTCTACGGTCAGTCGGTGGCGTCCTTCTACCAGAAGGTCATGCTGGCGCTGGCGGAGCTGGACGTGCAGGTGGATCTGGACAGGCCGTGGCCGTTCGACCTGCCCGACTCCGGGCGGCCGTTCGTCGAGGACACCGAGCACGCGGCCTACGACCCTGCCATGGCCAATCGCTACTGGCAGGTGCTGAGCCAGGTGAACCTGGTGCTGGAGGAGTTCGCCGCGGGCTTCTCGGGAAAGATCAGCCCGGTGCACCACTTCTGGCACACCTTCGACATCGCCTGCAGCCGTTTCTCCGACCGCCGGGTCGACCAGCCGCCGTCGGTCGACTCCGTGACGCGGGAGGCCTACTCGCGGGAGGTGATCAGCTCCGGCTTCTGGTTCGGTGACGACGCCTTCCCCGAGCCCGCCTTCTACTCCTATACCGCCCCCGAGCCCGAAGGGCTGGAGAACGAACCTCTCAGCCCCGGGGCCGCGGAGTGGATCGAGCAGCGAGGCAGCCATCTGGCCGTGCTGCGCTACGACGACGCCCGATCAGCGGCCGACCCGCGCGCCGCGGTCCTGGCCTTCTACGAGAGCGCCTACCAGGCCGGAGCCCGGCGTGCCGGTTGGGACATCGCCTGGCTCGCCTGCCCCGGCGGGATCACCGATCCGCAACTGAGAACCGGACCCTGACCGGGAAGGTTCACCGGGTTAACCGTTGGCTCGGGCGTCCGCCGGCCTTGTAGGTTCCTGCGGTGGATGTCGACGGCAGGACAGTGATCCGGATCGCGGTCGCGGAGGACGCGGCGTCGGTCGCACGCGTCCACATGGCCTCCCGGGCGGCGACCATGCCGTACCTACCTCCGCAGAAGCGCACCCATGACCAGGTGGCTCGGTGGCTCCGGGACGTCGTCTTCAGGGAATGCCGGGCCTGGGTCGCGGTGCGCGGCGCGGAGGTCCTGGGTTATGCCGCCGTCGAGGGCGACATGCTCAAACACCTCTACCTACGTCCGGACGTCCGCCGCCAGGGGGTCGGCACGCTGCTTCTCGAAGAGGTCAAGCGGAACAGCCCCGATGGGGTCTCCCTGCACGTCTTCCAGCAGAACACCGATGCCCGCGCGTTCTATGAGCGTCACGGCTTCACCGTCCTCGACACCGGCGACGGCAGCCGCAACATGGAGGCGCTGCCCGACATGACCCTTCGCTGGACCCCGCACAGCACCCGGTGAGGGGACATCCGCTCAGGGGCCGATCCAGCGGACCAGCTCGTCCAGCGGCAGGCGGCCCGAGGGGATCGCGGACCTGCCGCGAGGCGCGGGCGCGGGGTGGCCGAGGGAGATCGCGGTCCTGACCTGCCACGGAGCCTCGACGCCGACCATCCGGCCGGCCCGCTCGGCGTTGGAGGCGGGGAAGAACGAGGCCGGGCAGCTTCCCAGGCCGAGGTCGTGCGCGGCGAGCATGAGGCTCTGGGCGGCCCGGCCCGCGTCGAACTCCGCGTCCTCGCCGCCCGTGCCGTGGTCCACCGCGAGCAGGACGACCACGGGAGCGGCGGCCAGGTGAGCCGCGTAGCCTCCCAGCAGGCTCAACCTCTGCTGCAGGCCGCGGTCCCTGACCACGACGAACCTCCACGGCTGGCGGTTGCGCGCCGACCCGGTCCAGCGAGCCGCCTCCAGCACCCGCACGATGTCGCCCGTCGGCACCGGTGTGTCAGCGAACCACCGGGTGGCCCGCAACGGCCCGCCCCTCTGCCCCACGCTCATCTCCCCGATCCTCACAGCGTCCTGCGCTCATCATCTCGAAAGACCGGTTCGGCCCCGCGACCGCCGCCGGTCAGCCTGGACGATCGTTCCGCCGCGAGCAGGCGCGGCGGTGGGTCTGGAAGGCCGATGGCATCCGTACGCCGATCACGGCCCCGTCCGGGATGTGTCCGGCGGCGACGTCCTGAGGCTAGCGGTCGCTCCACTTGATCTCGTAGGGCTGGAGGGCGAACGACTTGCCGTCCACGGTCGTGGTGGTCTTCGCGTCGGTGGTGTTGACCAGCAGCAGCCGCTGCGGCTGCGCGAGCACCCGGACCTTGGGGTCGGAGGAGGTGACGTGCTCCAGTTCGGCTCCGGCCGGGAACCAGGTGGTGAAGTCGGCCACCAGCTTGCCGGTCGGGAGCTCGGCACCGGTCCGCGGGTCCCACATGCAGCCCTGGCAGGTGCCCTCCTTGACCTGCGGATTCCAGTACAGCGCGGTGGCGGCGCCGCTCTTGGCGAACTCGATCATCGAGGCGGCCTGGACGGCGAGCCGCATCGGCTCCGGCCAGGTGGTGTTGTCCTCGGGGACGAAGTACCACTCCGACCACCAGACCGGCAGGTCGCCGGTCTTGTCGCGCAGCCAGGTGGTGACCGCGCTGAACTTGCTCAGCGCTCCGAACGCGTCGGGCAGCAACTCGTGGGCGTCGGTCAGCGAGGCGCCGTCGACCACGATGAAGTCGGCGCCCTTCTTGTTCTCGAACCAGTAGTTGAAAGCGTCCAGGGCGTTCTGGTTGACGACTCCCCAGGCGCCCCGCAGCTCGGACTTGCCGGTCCTGTTGCTGTCGAAGCCGAGGTAGGGGCCGCCGATCTTGGCGTCGGGACGGACCGCCTTCACCGCGTCGTAGACCTTGTTGTAGAGGTCGGTGTAGCCCTTGAAGTCCGCGGGTTTGGAGTGGTCCTTCCAGAAGCCCTTGAACTCGTTCCAGACCATGAAGTACTCGACGTCGCGGTACTTCGCGGCGACGGTCGCCGACAGCTTGGCGAAGTCGTCGAAGTGCTTGGGGTAGGGGGCGTCCTCCAGGTGCTCGGCCCAGGCCGAGTCTGCGGTCGGGCCCTCGGGGCCGCCCTTCATCCAGTCAGGGGCGCAGCAGAGCGTGATGATCTGTGTGCCGCCGGACTGCCTCATGAGGTTCGTTCGGCTGTCCAGGTCCTCCCAGTAGAACTCCTGCGGGCGCGGTTGGGGGTTGAGCGCCCCGAACCCCATGATGTGCTGGTTCTGCAGCATCGGGGTCTGGGCGAGCCTCCGGCTCACCTCCTGCTCGAACTGCGGGGTGACGTTGTTGGCGCTGACCCCCGTGTGGGTGAACCCCCAACGAGGCCACGCGGGGTCCACCGCCGGCGCTTTCTGGATCTTGCTGTTGGACGCCGCGGTTGAGGGGCCGGCCGCCGCCGTTGAGGGGGCGTCGGCCTGTCGCGCGTCGGGAACCGCCCGGTCCGGAGTGCCGCCGAAGGAACAACTCGCCGCCAGCATCGCCGTCATGACGGCTCCCGCGGCTGAGGCGACCGCCCGCCCAGAACGCCACCATGTCGATCCCCCAGTACTCGATGCCACCTGATCCCCACTCGATCTTCGTCGTCTGCTTTGCCCAGAGCGTTCCACAGGCCGAGTAAAAGCGGCGTATGGGGATGTGGTTCGCAGGCAAACGTTATGACGGATCCGAAAGGCGGGCGCGCTCGCCGGTCACCGCGGGTCGTCGCCGCCTTCGCGGTGTCGTCGTGAGCCGGGCCGAGGGCCGGTCGCGCACGACGACACCGCCAGCACGAGCCTTCTGTCACAACAGGTCGTGCCACACTCCCAGCATGAAGCTGCATCGCGACCTGGATCGCGGACTTCTACAACACACGCGGGCGACACAGTGCCAACGACGGGCTGCCGCCGGTCACATTCGAGTGTTGGCGTTTGCCGGCCGCCGCCCCACTCCGCCGGCCAGGTCGGCCGCGGCGGCGGACAGCCGATAGGGCAGGGCGGGGCTGAACTTTAAGAGCCCGCCTCGGACGCCTTGATCGGCGAACGAGGCGGGCCCTCACATCAGATCAGCGGTCAGTTGTGCACCTGCACCGATCCCGCGGTGATCTCTTGGGGATCGGCCAGGTCCAGGTCGTACTCCAGCGAAGGCCGGTTGTCGTAAAGCTTGGCCCGTACCGGGTAGGCCCCGGTCTTCAGGTCCCACACCACGAGCCTGAGCCGTCCGGGATCGTAGCCGTACAGGACAAAGCCTCGCCCGTCCGCCGTTTCGCCCTTCACGGCGAGCCGGTCGTCGGGGGTCACGACCAGCCATTCGAGACGGTCCGATCTGATCTCGAAGTCCGTTCCCTGCACGCGGACGGTGACCTTGCCGTTGCCCGGCTCGGGCCCCTGGTCGGCGGGCAGGTACTTCGGGTTGAACTGGAAGTGTGCCTTGCCCTCGACGGGTGCGGG
Organism: Streptosporangium sp. NPDC002544; assembly: GCF_040295965.1. Taxonomy (NCBI): domain Bacteria; kingdom Bacillati; phylum Actinomycetota; class Actinomycetes; order Streptosporangiales; family Streptosporangiaceae; genus Streptosporangium; species Streptosporangium sp. NPDC002544. The sequence goes on from NZ_JBEOWJ010000005.1 coordinate 200,840, forward strand.
CGAGACGAGGTGGCCGCCGCCGGTGGCGAATCCGGCGTCGGGGTCGTAGGCCACGACCATGGTCTGCCGGTTCCTGGTGCCCAGGTCGTCGTCGGTGACGGTGACGGTGATCGTGTACATGCCGGGGTGGGCGTAGCGGTGCGTGCGGTCGCAGCGCTTGCCCGTGGCGGCGAACTCCTCCCTGACCCCGTCGTCCCAGACGACCACGCAGGTGTGGGTGTCGTTCGTGCCGGGGTCGCTGACCGGCACGGTGACGGTGACGTCGGTGCCGGCGCGGTAGACCGACCACGGTTCGGGGCCGAAGCCGTTGAGGTCGGCGGTCGCCGAGCCGCGCAGCGAGCCGCCGGAGCCGGAGACCCTGGGGGCGACGTTGCGTACGGTCACGCTCGCGCGGTCACTGACCGGACCGTTGACACCGTCGCCGGCCGTCAGCGTCGCCACGAACTCACCGTCGTCGTTGCACGTGACGGTGGTGCGGGCGGCGTGCGGTTCGGCCACCACGCAGGCGGCGCCCGCGTCGGTGCCGGAGACGGGGCTCACGGTCCAGGTCAGAGCGGGGGTGGACTCGCGGTCGTGGGCGTAGCCGTTGAGCGTGATGCGGGCGCCCTCGTCACCGGTGACATCGGGCCCGGCGTTGGCCGTGGGCGGTTCGTCGACAGGGGCGGGCAGCGAGCCACCGCTGCCGCCGTCGGTGATGTTCACCCAGAACTCGTCCTGGACGGGCGCGTTGGGGTCGGTCGAGGTGTACAGGATGCGGTCGCCGGTGTAGTAGGCACGCAGCCTGCCGCCCGCGACGGAGTTCTGCCGCTGCGGTACGGGCCGGACCGAGAAGTCCCAGTCGGGGTGTGCGGCGCCCTCGATCGTGGAGGCGAAGGGGTACTCGTCGCACTGCTCGGCGGGCGGCTGGGGTGGCGTGGGCAACCACAGGTCGAAGTACCAGTCCCGCTCGGTGCCGGTGCGGTAGCAGGCGGCCTCCTTGTGCGCCTCGTTCGACCTGGCGACCGTGGTGTTCGCGGGGTCGTAGCGGTGCAGGCCCGGGTCGCTCTCGCTGCCCAGACGGCCGGGCATCTTCTTGTCGCGCGGGCTTGGCACGCCCGGCGGGACGAGTAGCGGGTAGGTGTCGTTGGGGAAGTCCTGGGCCGTCTTGATGTGGAAGGCGACCAATTCGAGATCCCTGTCGCCGGTGGAGTAGGTGATGTGCGGGAGCACCTCGCTGAAGACGCAGGCATTCGGGGCGTGCTGGAAGTAGGTGGCCGAGTCACAACGGATCATCCGGTCAGGAGTGTGGATGTCATCGATCATCTTGAACTCTCCCTCCTCGCCGGAGGTCAACCTGATGAACCACTTGTGGTACAGCACCTTGTCCTGGTAGCTGGACTGGTCCTCATGGGAGTAGATGTCCCACTTGGCCCAATCTCCGCGATCCCAGTCCCCCCAGGTGCGGTCGATGCCGGAGAACGCACCGTGGCAGTAGGTCGGCGACTCCTGGCAGTCGCCGACCGCGACGAAGGACTGGCCGGGCGCGGTGACCCAGTTGTCGATCAGGCCCCAGTCGTAGTCGACCGAGTCCTTCTCGATCCTGAAGTAGATCCGGGCCTTGCGTGTCTGGTTGCTGGACAGGCCGATGATGTTGTACTTGGCCTCGGTCGTTCCTTCGTGCTCCGGCGGCTTGTTGGGGTAGATCTTCCAGTAGTCGAAGATCATCGTGCCGCGCTGGCAGTACTGGAACCTGTTGTGGATACGGCCGACCGCGCTCTCCGCGCCCGGCAGCGACAGGCAGGTGTCGACGAAGCCGCTGTCGGGCTCGTCCGGCGGCTCGGCCAGGGCCGCGATCCTGCCCGCCTCCTCTTCGCCGTCACCGAACTCGGCGGAGTCGCGGTAGGACTTCTGACCGGTGGCGACCGCGACCTGCTTGGCCTCGCGCTGTGCCTGCTCTGGCGTGAGCGGCTCGGTCGCCTTCGCGACCTTGGTCCGTAACTGATCCGCGGTGAGCGTGGTCCCGTCGGCGTACCTGAAGCTGACGCGGACCTCGCGCTCGGTCTTTGGCTCCTCGGCCGCTGCGGGCGTGACCGAGGGGGTGACCTGAGGTGACTCTGCGATGGCCGGTGGTGTGAGTGCTGCCCCCAGCACGACCACCAGTGCTAAGACCAGGATTTTTCGCTTCGAGCGACGTTTTCCCATGTGCCGTCTCTCTTCAGTTAAAGAAGATCAGTAAACGAAACGGCATCAACGTAACATTGATGATTTTGGTCATCAATACATGATTTTTCAGTTTTTGACGGCGATTGTCAGTCCAGTAGGTAAAGGACTTCGGCCCACCGCTGGACAGCGGAATCTCCAAGCCGTCCGAAGAACATCACCCCTGAAAGTCCCGCGAGTCCGCCGCGGCGCGAAAGCTCTCCGCCAGGTGCCGCAGGCCCGGTTCGATCCGCTCCGCCGGGATCGCGCCGTACCCGAGCACCAGTCCCGACCGCGCGGGGGGCTCGCCGTAGTAGGGGGCGAGGTCCTGCAGCGCGATCCCCGCCTGGCTCGCGTACGCCGTGACGCGGTCCATGTCGACTCCGGCGTCCGAGGCCAGGTAGGCGCAGAGGTGCAGGCCGGCGGCCGAGGGGATCGGCTCCAGCCAGTCGCGGAAGTCCCGCCGGAGCGTGGCGAGAATCCGTTCGTGGCGGGCCGCGTACTCGCGTGTCGCCTTGCGGACATGCCGTCCGAACAGGCCCTCGCCGATGAACCCGGCCAGCGCCGCCTGGGTGGGAAGCTCGCCGTACCAGTCGGTGAGTTGCCTGGCCCTGCGGAGCGCGGGCTGGAGCGAGGCGGGGGCGACCAGGAAGCCCAGCCGCAGCATCGGCAGCATCGTCTTGGAGAAGGAGCCGACGTAGATGACGTGGCCGCTGCGGTCCAGGCTCTGCAGCGGTTCCAGCGGGCGGTCCTCGAAACGGAACTCGCTGTCGTAGTCGTCCTCGATCACCACGGCACCCCGCCGCTCGGCCCATTCGAGCAGTGCGGCACGGCGGCCGAGCGACATCGGCGTGCCCAGTGGGAACTGGTGCGAGGGCGTGACGTAGACGAGGCGGGCGGAGTCGGGGAGGGCGGACACATCCAGGCCCTCACCGTCGACCGGCACCCCGGTGACCCGCGCGCCCAGTGACCGGAACAGCATCCTGGCCGGCGGGTAGCCCGGTTCCTCGACCGCCACGCGGCAGCCGGGCTCGATCAGCACGCGGCCGATCAGGTCGAGCGCCTGCTGGGCTCCCTGGGTGACGAGCACGTCGGCGGCGCTCGCCCGTACCGAGCGGGAGATCCCGATGTGGCGGGCGACGGCCTCCCGCAGGCTCGCATGTCCTGAGGGGTCGCCGTAGCCGGCGGAGCGCACCAGCGCCGGGCGGAACTCGCGGGCGACGAGCCTGCGCCACGTTTCGAGCGGGAACAGCCGGGCGTCGGGGACGCCCACCCTGAAGTCGTAGACCGGCTCCGTGGCCGGTTCGCCCGGCGGGGTGGGCAGGGACCGCCAGAGGTGGCGAGGGCGCACGCCGCTGCCCGCCGGCGCGGCCCGGGAGCGGGTGCGGCCGAGGGGCTCGGCGCACACGAAGGTGCCCGCGCCGACCTGGCCGACGAGGACGCCCTCGGCGGTCAGCCGCTCGTAGGCGACGGCCACGGTGTTGCGTGACACGCCGAGCCGTCGCGCCAGCTCGCGGGTCGGCGGCAGGCGCTCCCCGGAGCGCAGGCGGCCGTCGAGGACGGCGTCCAGGAGCTGCCGGTAGATGCGGGCGGACAGATCGCCACGCCCGGCGAGGCTCACATGGAAATCCACCCGACCACCCTTGTATTGGCCCAATGACTTCGCCCTCTATTGGATCTTATATGGGACCAATCTGCTCAATAGAGTCACGCTGCCCCCAACGCGGAGGACCTCAGCGCGGCGACGACCAAGGAGTCCCATGTTCAGCCGGATCATGCCGCCTTCCGGGCCGCCCAGGATCCTCGCCCTCGCGCAGCTGGCCAACTCCATCGGAGACGGCGCCTACTACGTGTGCTCAGCGCTCTACTTCATCCGGATCGTGGGGCTGTCGCCGACCCAGGTCGGCTTCGCGCTGACGTTCGGCTGGGCCGCCGGGTTCGTGGCGGGAGTTCCGCTCGGACACCTCGCCGACCGCCGGGGACCGCGCGGCACGGCGGTCCTGCTGGCCGTCGCCACCGCCGTCGCGGTCGGCTCGTTCCTGTTCGTCCGGTCCTTCCCGCTGTTCGTGCTGACCGCCTGCCTGTACGCGATCGCCCAGTGCGGTCTCGCCGCCGCCAGGCAGGCGCTGCTCGCCGGGCTGGTGGACAGGGCACGGCGGACCGGGGTCCGTGCCCACCTGCAGGCGACGGTCAACGCGGGGCTGGCGGTCGGCGCCGCGCTCGGCGGGGTGGCGCTGCATCTCGACACCCCGGCGGCCTACCTGGCGGTCCTGACGATGGACGCATTGAGCTTCCTGCTCTCCGCGCTGATCCTGCTCCGCCTTCCCCCGGTGCCGTGCACGCCGGTCACCGGAGCGGGCCGGCCGGCGTTGGCGGTGCTCAGGGACAGGCCGTACGCGCTGATCTCCCTCCTCAACATGATCACGCTGCTGAACATGCCGCTGCTCAGCCTGGTCATCCCGCTGTGGATCGTCCAGCGGACCCAGGCTCCGAGCTGGATGGTCGCCGCACTGCTGGTCCTCAACACCCTGGGCGTCGTGCTGTTCCAGGTACGGGTGGCCCGGCGGGTCAGTGACCTGGAGACCGCCGCCCGGTCCGTACGGCTGGCGGGCATGGTGCTGCTCGCCTCGTGCGCGGTGTTCGCCCTGTCGTCGGCCGGGTCCTCGGCATGGCTCGCCGGAATCGTCCTGCTTGTGGCCGCCTGCCTGCAGGTGCTCGGCGAGATGATGCAGGCCGCCGGCTCCTGGGAGATCGGATTCGACCTCGCCCCGGCCGACAAGCAGGGCCAGTACCAGGGCTTTTTCGGATCCGGTGCGGCGGTCGCGAGGATGCTCGGCCCGCTGTTGCTCACCACGCTGATCGTCACCTGGGGGACTCCGGGCTGGCTGGTGCTGGGCGGCCTGTTCCTGCTCTCCGGCCTGGCCATGGGACCGGCTGTGCGCTGGGCGCTGCGGACCCGGCGGCCGGTCCCCGCCGAGCCGGGAGGCGCGCGGGCCGTCTAGCGGCTGCTCGGATGCTTTGAGGCCACGGCCGCCGGGACGACAGGGGCCTCGGCGGCCGTGATCTCAGGCGACGGTCGTCCCGATGGTGACCGGGTACGGGGGAGGGGCGACGGCCTCGGCTCGGCCGACGCATCCTGCCGCACGGCTCCCGTGATACCGCGTTCGGTGTATTTCAGGGAATAGAGCCGTAGTAACTGGCATTTTAAGTTGAATTGTCTACTCGCACATAAAATGCGAAGAAGTCCCGTCGAGGTGGATTTGTTTTTCCTTGAAATGCCATCTGTTTGCTGACCCGAAAATGGGGGATGTGTTTTCCTTTTTGGCGTGCGGGTATTTTCGATTTGGATCACTGGAAATGATAAAAAATCGGATTCTCACTGAAAAGGGAAATGCGTTGATTCCTCATGGGAGCGAGCCGGCCGGGGGTCCTGTCAGCCGCCGCCTCTTGAAGTGTGCCGTCGTCGTGACCACGGCGGGGACGGTGCTGTTGAGCCAGGCGCTGGTGAGTGCGATGGCCGGGCCCGTGCCGGGCACCTCTGCCGGAGCGGTTGTCAAGGGTGGCGGTCCCGTCGCATCCGTCGACCACCGCGGGGAGTGCCGTCACAGACCTTGCCGCCGTTGTGGCCGTCCGTGCCACCGTTGTCACAGATTCTGTGAGCGCGGACGGCGGGGACGTAAGGGGATACAGGGCGTTCCAGGACCTCGAGGTCCGGAGGGGCCGGCGGGTCCGGAGGGCGAGCGAGGCCCGATGGGTTTCCCCGGACTGCGGGGTGAACGGGGCCCGGAAGGTAGGAAGGGCCCACAGGGTGAGCAGGGTTCTGTGGGTCCGCGGGGTGAGAAGGGTGAGCAGGGTTCTGTGGGTCCGCAGGGTGAGAAGGGTGAGCAGGGTTCTGTGGGTCCGCAGGGTGAGAAGGGTGAACAGGGTCCTGCAGGTCCGCATGGGGTGCGGGGTCTGGTGGGTCTGCAGGGTCTGCAGGGTCTGACAGGTCTGCAAGGTCCGGCTGGTGCTCAGGGCGAGAAGGGTGATCCGGGTGCTCAGGGTCCGGCGGGTCCGGCGGGTCCTCAGGGTGAGGAGGGTGAGGAGGGCGACCCGGGCCCGCAGGGTCCCCCGGGGCCGGGAATCGATATCGATTCGGCTTTCAATGACAACACCGAATACCTCGGTTATGTCCCCGGCGACGGCCGGACCCTTCTTCGGGATCCGAGAACCACTCCGAACTGGCACGACCTCTCGTCGGTGGCCGGTTACCCCGGCAACGTGCTCGGTGTCACCCTGGCGGCGTTGGGAAGGCGCCTGTACGTCACCGTGCTGAGCGGCAACGGCAGGGTCGCGCAGACGGCGTGCGTGGTCAACCCGACCCCCGGCAGCGGGGAGAACCCGGCATGGCCCGGCAACTGCGGTGCCTTCGCTTATCTGACGCCGCCCACGGGGCGGACAGCCGGGACGCGGATCAACTGGACCGTTTACGAGGACGCGGACGCGGACGCGGACGAGGACGCGGACACGGACGAGGACGCGGACACGGACGGGAAGCGGCTGAGAACACGGAGGCAGCCGAACACAGCGGGGGCACGGGCCTCCTGAACCGTCCTGTGACGCCGCAGGCGGATGATCACGAACATCCCTTCGTGATCATCCGCCTTTTCGGTTACCGGGGAGGCCGACCGTCCGGCCCCTCCGCCGTCGTGGTGGTCCTCGAAGGCGGTGAAGGCCGCCTCCTGCCTCCCGTCGGCTCCAGCCTGGTCGCCCACCATGGTCGACGCGCTTTCCGGTGTCACCGGCGGTCGCGGCGGTGGCGTAGCAGGTGCCGGGCGATCAGTCCGGCGGCCAGGACGACCAGGGCGAGGAGCAGGTAGGTGGAGTAGCGGGCGATCTCGTCGTACACCTCGCCGATGTAGTTGCCCACGGTGTATCCCAGCACCGTCCACACCGTGACCCACAGCACCGCGCCGAGGGTGTTGAACGCCAGGAAGCGGAGCCAGGGCATGCCGATGGTGCCCGCGACGATGCCGTTGACCTCGCGCAGTCCCGCGATGAAGCGGGCGACGACGACGACCTTGCCGCCGTGCTGTTCGAAGAACCGCTCCGCCTTCTGGAAGCGTTCCGGGGGCAGCAGGACGTAGTGGCCCCAGCGGCGGATGAAGGCGCGACCGCCGGTGCGGCCGATCAGGTAGCCGAGGTTGTCCCCGGCCACCGCGGCCAGCACCGCGATCGGCACGATGGCGGCGAGGTGCAGTTGCCCGGCCCCGGCGTAGATCGCGGCGGTGAGCAGGATCGTCTCCCCGGGGACGGGAATGCCGAAATCCTCCATGAAGATCAGCGTGCCGACGGCCAGGTAGCCGTAGTGGTCCAGCAGCGGTGCCAGGTGGGCCAGCGGGCCGGGTAGCGGTGGAGCCATGATGTCACTCTATGAGGTTGTTTGATTACTCTGTGCCCCGATTCGGTGTGGGGGTGACCTGAGGTGCCGTCTTACTGGTGAACATTCTGATCTGTTTTAGGCATTTAATGGCTATATGCCCGATAGATGGCTATTTGGGGGGAATGTGGCCAGTGAGCAGGCGGCATGAACCGTCGGGGCGTATAGCCGGCGGCTCATGCATCCGAATCAGGAGGTCCCATGAAGAAGGAACTTCTCGTCTCCGGGCTGAGCGTGCTGATGTTGAGCGCGCTCCCTGTCGCCGCGGGGGCGGCCACCCACTCCGCGCCCACCCCGACGCCGTCGGCGTCCTCCCCGGGCCATACGTCGTCACCTTCGGCCGGCGTGAGCGGCAAGCCGGTCGGCCCCGGCTGCTCGGCCCTGCCGCCCACGGGCAGGGGCAGCCTCGGCAACGCGGCCAGGGAGCGGGTCACCACCGCGGTGGCCGAGAACCCGGAGCTGTCCACCCTGAGCACCGCCATCAAGGACGCGGGTCTGACCAACAAGCTCTACACGGCCAAGGGCATCACGGTCTTCGCCCCCAGCAACGCGGCCTTCGACCAGCTGCCGCCCGGCACGCTCAAGAAGCTGATGGCCAACAAGCCGCAACTGGCCAAGCTGCTGACCTACCACGTGGTCGAGGGCAAGAAGAGCCCGTCCGAGCTGGTCGGCGCGCCGCTGAAGACCATGCAGGGCGGCCAGATCACCGTCAAGGGCTCGGGCCAGAACTTCATCGTCTCCGGCAGGGCCAAGGTGCTCTGTGGCGACATCGCCACCAAGAACGCCACCGTCTACATCATCGACAAGGTGCTGCTGCCCCGCTCGAAGTGAACCCGTGGGCGCTCGCGGTGACCATGAATCCTCGCCGGCTCTCCGAGGCGGCATGCCGGTGAACGTGGCTCACCGCGTCGGCGCGGACACTCCGTGAGCCCGGGGCCGAGTCTGGAAACCGTCCGGAGGGTCCCGTGCGGGCGGGGTGCCGCCGGTTGGAGCGCACGCCGACGCCCTGGGCGCGGAGACCCGCGTCCTGTGGCGGGCCGCGCTGCGGCCGGCCACTCGGCGAGAAGGCAGCAGCGGGGGCAGGATTACCCTCAAACCATCTTAAAAGCGACAAATTAGATTATATCCGGCAAAATTTGAGGTTGAGAGCTACGGCGGCTACATCTCAAAACATGTACCTTATGTATAAATTTCACATAAATTTTACCCTAAAGTTGTTGGATGCGTAGAATGCATTGATTTGAGGCCTTGACGAAGATCCGTCCTCTGGTGAAGATTCTTGCCAATTGCGTACTTTCTACCGGGCTGACCCAATACCCGGAGGCGTGCGCCAACTGGAGGCATCTCTCATGAGGAGTTCTCTCAATGGCAGGAGGCTCGGCCGTATCGCGGTCGTGCTCGCTCTTCCCGTTGCCTTGAGCTTCAGCTCGTTCCCCGTTCTCGCCGAGCCGTCCCCGCCGGCCAGCGAGGTTGTCCCCGACCGTCAGTCCAGCACCGAACAGAACGGCGTGGCGCTGCTGCGCGTCATCGTCCCCGACGAGGCCGGCATCGACCGGCTCAACTCCATGGGCGTCGACCTCGCGGAGTACAAGAAGCCCGTCGACGGCGGGTTCGAGATGCACGCGATTCTGAGCCCAGAGGAGGCTCAGAACCTCCGCGATCTCGGATTCAACATAGTCGGCAAGATCTCCGACCAGACGGAGGTCGCCGATAACCTGATCCAGCGGCGGGGCGCCGTCGCGGCCGAGATCCAGGCGGCGGCGGAGGTCGACACGCTGACCCCGCTCCGCGCCGAGTGGTTCACCAGCCTCGACGACCAGAACTTCCTGTCGATCGAGGTGAAGTCGAGCGCCATCGACGCGGCGACGGTGCTCACCGTCACCTGGGACAGCGGCAAGGGGACGGCCCCCGACTCGGGCGGCACCGCGACGATGTCGCGCTTCACCGACGCCGGCCAGTACATGTACCACCGGTTCAGCGCGCCGCTGGCCCTCACCGCGGTTCCCACCCAGGCCACGATCACCAGCAACCGCGGCGGTACGGCCACGGTTCCGGTGACCAAGTGGCTGGGTGAGAAGCGCAAGGCCCCGAAGAAGCACTACGTCGCGGACTTCGTCGACCGTTACATGGACCCGACCGAGGTGACCAACCGGATCTCCGGCCTGGCCCAGGAGTTCCCGAAGATCTCGCAGATCATCGACCTGCCCAACAAGACGAACGGCTACCGCCGGCAGGCGCAGGCCCAGTTCGGCACCGTCGCGGCGAGCACGCTCTACGTGACCTCCAAGGCGTACGGGCACGAGGGCGGCAACGACCTCAGCGTCGCGCTGGTGAAGCCGGACGCCGCCTCGGCCGCGCTGAGCGTCTCGGTGAGCGGCAAGGACGTCGTGGTCAACCTCGGCACCGACGCGTCCGGTGCCATCAACAGCACCGCCGCCCAGGTGGTCACGGCGCTCAACGGCAACGCCGCGGCGTCGGCGCTGCTGACCGCCGCCACCTACCGGGGCAACGCCGGTGCCGGTCTCGTCGCCGCGGCCGTGGCGACGAAGCTGACCGACAACCTCAAGGCGCCGGCCACCGTCTCGCGCGACCCGTTCCAGATGAAGGCGCTGCGCATCGGCAAGCAGCGGGACGGTTCGAAGGTCGGTGTGTTCCTCTACTGCCAGGAGCACGCCCGCGAATGGGTGACCCCGCTGACCTGTGTGGAGACCGCCGAGCGGCTGCTGCGCAACTACGCCCGTGACGGGGAGACCAAGAAGCTGGTCGACAACCTCGACATCTTCATCATGCCCACGGTCAACCCCGACGGCGGGCACTACAGCGTGTACGACTACAACATGCAGCGCAAGACCATGACCAACCACTGCCCGGTCAACGCGGCCGACCCCGCGAACCGCAACGCCTGGGGTGTGGACCTGAACCGCAACTTCTCGGTCGGTTCGTTGTTCGACGGCTACAGCGGTGCCTCGGCGACCTGCACCAGCGGCACCTACGCGGGCCCGGCCGAGCTGTCGGAGCCGGAGGCGCGCAACGAGGTCTGGATCACCGAGCAGTACCCGAACATCAAGTTCGCGATGAACACGCACTCCTACGGCGGCTACTTCATGTGGGCTCCGGGCGCGTACAAGACCGCCGGGCGCGAGACGCTGCCGCGGCCCGACTTCGGTACGGAGAACTTCTTCTGGAGTGCCTCCAACCACATCCTCTCCAGCGTCCAGTCCTGGCGCGGCAACGGTATCTGGCCGGGCCGCACCGGTCCGATCCCGGACGTGCTGTACTCCGCGGCCGGTAACAGCGCCGACGAGCACTGGTACAACCGGGGCATCATCGGCTGGAGCTTCGAGGTCGGCGCGGACGTCTACAACCCGCAGACCAAGCGTTTCGAGGCGGTCGGCTTCCAGCCGCCGTTCGCCGAGGGCCACGAGGAGGCGATGGAGTTCTCGTCCGGCCAGATCGGCATCCTGGAGGTGGCCCGTGAGTACGCCGATGACAAGAAGAAACCCGCCTCCACGGTGAAGGTGACCGACCGGACCGACACGTCGACCACGTTCACCTTCGAGGTCGACGAGCCCGCCAACGTCTACTACACCCTGGACGGCAGCCGGCCGACGCTGAACTCCACCAAGCTTCTCGCCGCGGGAATGCGCGAGGGCTCCCAGCAGATCACGCTCGACAAGACCTCCAACGTCCACTGGTTCGCCGTGGACATCGCGGGCAACGTCGAGAGCAACTACAAGCCCGAGGGCAATGGCAACAACTACCGCAAGGAGAAGGTGGAGGTCCGCGACGCTCGCTGACCCCGCCTGACGTTCGCACGGCCGCCGGTCCACCGACCGGCGGCCGTCCCGATGAGGGGCGACGCCGACGATCTCCGCGCGCCGCGGGCGGGCGCCTAATGGCCGGTTCTGAAGGCGGCCATCGGGATGTGCAGCCAGGTCGGACGGTTGCGGGCCTCGTAGACGACCTCGTAGGCGGCCTTGTCGAGTTCCAGGGCGCGGAGCAGGACGGCGTCCTCGGCGCGCAGATGGCCGCCTCCGGCGGAGTAGCCGGCCAGGAAGGAGGAGCGGTTGAGCTCGGCCCACTCGACCGCGCGGGGGCGCAGCTCGTCGGCGTCGACATGGTCGGCCAGCAGGTGGCGGGCCGCGTAGTCGAAGGAGCGGAGCATCCCGGCCACGTCGCGCAGCGGTGAGGCCAGGGCCCGGCGCTCGGCGATGGGCTGTCCAGGCTCGCCCTCGAAGTCGAGGATGATCCAGTCTGTGGGGGTCCGCATCACCTGGCCGAGGTGGTAGTCGCCGTGGACGCGCTGGACCGATATCTCCCTGGCCACCTCGGAGACCCGCTGGTACGCCTCCTCGGCGACATGGGCGTGCGCGCGGAGCTCGGGCACCTCGGCGACCGCGACGGCCAGGCGGCGGCCGAACTCCTCGACCATCCGCTTGACCTCCTGCGACTCGATCACGTCGACGGGGAAGGCGGCGGCCAGCTCGTGGTGGACCTGGGCGGTGGCCACGCCGAGGCGGAAGGACTCGGCGCTGAAGTCGCCGCCCGCCTCCGAGGCCGAGGACTCCAGGGCGCCGTAGAGGTCGCGGACGCTGGCCAGTGCCAGCGCCCAGCCGTCGTTGGAGTTCGACAGGAACTCCTGGGTCATCGCCAGCGTGGTGGGCTCGCCGTCGAGGTCGGTCTCGATCCAGCCGTACGGCCGCGCGATGTGGGTGCCGTCACGGAGGGCCAGGGCGGTGACGATCTCCAGTTCCGGGTTGACCCCGGGGGTCAGGCGGCGGAACAGCTTGCAGATGTAGGTGTCGCCGTACACCAGGGAGGTGTTGGACTGCTCGGCGCTGAGCACCAGGCTCCGCAGGGAGGTGTTGATCTCCACCCCGTCGAGGTGGCGGAAGCGGAGCGGGCCCAGATCGCGGTTCTCCGCCATGCCTGTCAGCAGGACGCAGGTGAGGTCGGCGTCATAGGCGGCGTCGTAGTAGTCCTCGCCGATGTGGGCGGGCTTGAAGCGGTACTCATCGGGCGCGTCGGTGCCGAGCAGCAACTGGTACCGGTCGCGTGCCCCCGCCTGGTGCACCGAGATGATCAGGTGGCGCAGGCGTGGTCCGAGTTGCACGTCCGAGTCGACGACGAGATTGTCGATCGGACGCCCCTTACCGGCGAACCATCGTTGATGGGTGATCCAACCGGTAAGGAGCTCCGTCAACACGGCTTTACGCCTCCTGGGATACGGGCGGCAGGGTGAACCAGTAGAACCCATGCCCAGGGAGCGTCAAAAGATACGGAAGTTCGCCAATCGGTGGGAAAGGAACCCCGCCCATCGTCTCCACCGGAATCGATCCCTCGAAGCGGCGGAGGTCCAGCTCCACCGGTTGCGGGAATCTGGAGAGGTTGTTGACGCACAGGATCCGGTCGTCGCCGAGCTCCCGTACGTAGGCCAGGACGCTCGGATTGGAGGAGTTCAGCTCGGTGAACGCGCCGAGGCCGAAGACCGAGTGGCGCTTGCGGATGTCGATCATCCGCTTGGTCCAGTGCAGCAGCGAGCCCGCGCTCCGCTGCTGGGCCTCGACGTTGAGCGCCTGGTAGCCGTAGATCGGGTCCATGATGACCGGGAGATACAGCCGGCCGGGGTCGCAGTCGGAGAATCCCGCGTTGCGGTCGGGGCTCCACTGCATCGGGGTACGGACCCCGTCGCGGTCGCCAAGCCAGATGTTGTCCCCCATGCCGATCTCGTCGCCGTAGTACAGCACGGGAGAACCGGGCAGGGAGAGCAGCAACGCCGTGAACAGCTCGATCTGGTTGCGGTCGTTCTCCAGCAGCGGCGCCAGCCGCCGCCGGATGCCGACGTTGGCGCGCATCCGGGGATCCTTGGCGTACTCCGAGTACATGTAGTCGCGCTCGTCGTCCGTCACCATCTCAAGCGTGAGCTCGTCGTGGTTGCGGAGGAAGATGCCCCACTGGCAGTTCTCCGGGATCTTCGGCGTCTGGGCCATGATCTCCGAGATCGGGTAACGCGACTCCCTCCTGACCGCCATGAAGATGCGTGGCATCAGCGGAAAGTGGAACGCCATGTGGCACTCGTCGCCACCGGTGGCGGGGTCGCCGAAGTACTCGACCACGTCGGCGGGCCACTGGTTGGCCTCGGCCAGCAGCACCCGGTCGGGGTAGAGCCGGTCGACCTCCGCCCTGACCCGCTTCAGATACTCATGGGTCCTGGGCAGGTTCTCGCAGTTGGTGCCGTCCTGCTCGAACAGGTACGGGATGGCGTCCATCCGGAACCCGTCGATGCCGAGGTCCAGCCAGAAGCGGAGCACCTCCAGCATCGCGTCCTGCACGTCGGGGTTCTCGTAGTTGAGGTCCGGCTGGTGCGAGAAGAAGCGGTGCCAGTAGTACTGTCCCCGGACCGGGTCGTGCGACCAGTTGGACGTCTCGGTGTCTATGAAGATGATCCGGGCGTCCTTGTAGAGCTCGTCGTGGTCGTTCCAGACGTAGAAGTCGCCGAAAGGACCCTCGGGGTCGTGCCGGGAGGCCTGGAACCACGGGTGCTGGTCGCTGGTGTGGTTCATCACCAGGTCGGCGATGACCCGCATGCCGCGCTTGTGCGCCTCGTCGACCAGCTTCACGAAATCTCCGAGGTCCCCGAAGTCGGGAAGGATCTTCATGAAGTCGGCGATGTCGTACCCGCCGTCGCGCAGCGGTGACTCGTACAGCGGCAGCAGCCAGAGGCAGTCGACGCCGAGCCACTGGAGGTAGTCCAGTTTCTGGATGAGACCGCGGATGTCTCCGGTGCCGTCGCCGTTGGAGTCGGCGAAACCCCGGATGAGAACCTCGTAGAAGACGGCGCGCTTGAACCAGTAGGGATCGCGCGGCTCTTCCTCGTCGAAGGTGTTCGGAATTGGCTCAGGTAGCTGACTCACCAGTGGACTCCCCGCTGTTCTGCCGGTATACGCGTACCCGGCCGGCTCACCGCTGGTTCGCCGCCGCTGCACGCAGAGTGAAGACGTGCGCTGGGTGGATGTGGGGATCGAGGCGCACGTAGTTGTCCTGCCGCCATCGATACGACTCGCCCGACAGCTCGTCGTCCACGACGAACTCGGCTTGCCAGTCGAGACCGAGGGCGGGCATGTCCAGCGACACCGTCGCCTCGTGGGTGTTGTGCGGATCCAGATTCACGACCACGAGGACCACGTCGCCCAGGCCGTGCCGTCGTGTGGCCGTGTCGTAGGCGCCGGGCAGCCGCTTGGAGAAGCAGACCATGTCCGGATGGTTAACGCTGTGAAACCGTAGATTACGCAGTTCCTGGAGCGCCGGGTGCGCTCTTCGGAACAAATTGAGTTGCGTGATGAACGGGGCAAGGCTACGTCCCTCCCGCTCAGCCCCTACCCAATCGCGGGGTTTGTATTGATATTTCTCACTATCTAGATATTCCTCACTGCCTGGTCTAACCGGTACATTCTCCGCAAGTTCATAACCTGCATAGACGCCCCAGGTCGGCATCGCCGTCGCCGCAAGTACTGCTCTGATGAGGAATGCCGGGACTCCCCCATGTTGAAGGTACTCGTGGAGAATGTCCGGAGTGTTAACAAACACGTTCGGCCGCATGTACGACGACGTCTCGTGGGAGAGCTCGCTCAGGTACTCCTCGACGTCCGAGCGCGAGTTCTTCCAGGTGAAGTACGTGTACGACTGATGGAAACCGACCTTGGCCAGCGTCCGCATCATCGCCGGCCGGGTGAACGCCTCGGCCAGGAACAGCACGTCCGGGTCCGTGGCGTTGATGTCGGCCAGCAGCCTCTCCCAGAAGGCCACCGGTTTGGTGTGCGGGTTGTCCACCCGGAAGATCCGCACGCCGTGATCCATCCAGAGCCGCACCACCCGCCTGATCTCCTCGTAGATCCCCTGGGGATCCTTGTCGAAGTTCAGCGGGTAGATGTCCTGGTACTTCTTCGGCGGGTTCTCCGCGTAGGCGATCGAGCCGTCGGCGCGGATGTTGAACCACTCCGGATGCTCGGTGACCCACGGGTGGTCGGGTGCGCACTGCAGGGCCAGGTCGATGGCGACCTCCATGCCCAGCTCGCGGGTCTTCGCCACGAAGGCGTCGAAGTCCTCGAAGGTGCCCAGGTCGGGGTGGATGGCGTCGTGACCGCCCTCCTGCGAGCCGATCGCCCAGGGCGAGCCGGGGTCGTACGGTTCGGGGGTCAGGGTGTTGTTGCGCCCCTTGCGGAAGCTCTGCCCGATCGGGTGGATCGGCGGCAGGTAGACGACGTCGAAGCCCATCTTCGCGACGGCCGGCAGCCGCTTCGCGGCAGTCTGGAAATTTCCGGACTTGGGGGCTGCGTCCCGCTCGATGATCGCGCCCTCGGAGCGCGGGAAGAACTCGTACCACGACCCGAACAGCGCCCTGCGGCGGTGGACCACCACCGAGCGCGGCGACGACCTCGTGATCAGCGCGCGCAGGGGGTGCGCGTGCAGCAGCGCGGCCGTCTCCGGAAGCTGGGCGACGGTGAACCGGGCACGCGGGTCGATCCGGGTGTCACGGAGCCTGGCGGCCACCGCCTGGAGCGCGGCGCGGTGCCCGCACGCGTGTGCCTGCGTGACCTTGCCCCGTCTCGCGGTCCTCGCCGCGGGGGTCCTGCCGCTCACCGGCCTGCCGGTCGCGACACTGCCGGTCGCCGGCCCGCAGTCGGCGGCCCGTACGGCTCTCGCCGCGCGGTCGAAGAGCCGGGCGCCCTCCTCGCACATCAGGTCGGCGTCCAGGTCGCGCGGGATCTTGATGCTCGCGTCGTGCAGCCAGGTGGCCAGGGGGTCACCCCAGGCCTCCACCCGGAAGCGCCACTCGCCCTCGGTGGGCAGCGTCACCTCCACGCCCCAGCGGTCGGTGCCGGGCCCGAGCTCGCCCATGGGCAGCAGCGGCCCGCGCACGCCGTCGGGGCCGGTGAACACGACCCCTGCGGCGACCGCGTCGTGTCCTTCGCGGAACACGGTCGCGGAGATCTCGAAGGTCTCACCCGCGGCGGCCTTCGCGGGGTAACGCCCGCATTCGACCGTGGGGTAGATGTCCAGGATTGGGATTCGTCCGATCATCGCGTCTCAAGGTAGCGGCGGCACGCCCGGTACCGCCGGGGAAGTCAGCAAGGAAGGATCTTCGATTTTCAAGCGTCCCCGGCGGCCGTTCTCGGGGCAGGGCGGAACCCTGCCCTGCCGGGACGGCCGGTTCCGAGGGCAGTGCATTCTGGCTCGTATGTCCGGTGCCCTAATAGTCCATCTTCATGCGTGCCGGTGGATAGAGTGCGGGACCTCTTACTCTTCGGCGAGTTGTCCTAACAGGCGATCACCTGCCTTTGATGTGTTTGGGGGTGATTGATAACGGTGAGAGGGAGACGGGTGAGTGTTTGAGTCGCCCTCGTGGCGCTGAGTAACTAGGGTCTGGCACCGTGAGAGCTATTCGCAGGTTTACCGTCCGCACCGTCCTGCCCCCCGAGCTGGCCTCCCTCGGGGAGCTCGTGCTGAATTTGCGCTGGTCGTGGCACCCGGAGACATTGGATCTGTTCGGCGAGGTCGATCCGGCGATCTGGGGGCGTGTCGGGTACGACCCCGTCGCCCTGCTGGGTGCGGTGGAGGCCGAAAGGCTCCGCGAGCTCGCCGCCGACCGCCGCTTCCTGCGGCGGCTGGCCGACGCGGCCGACGATCTCCGCGAATACATGACCGCTCCCCGCTGGTACCAGACCATCTCCGACGCTCCCCGGAGCATCGCCTACTTCTCGCCCGAGTACGGCATCGCCGCCGCCCTGCCGCAGTACTCCGGCGGCCTCGGCATTCTCGCCGGCGACCACCTCAAGGCGGCCAGCGACCTCGGCGTGCCCATCCTGGCCGTCGGCCTGCTCTACCGGCACGGCTACTTCACCCAGTCCCTCTCGCCCGAGGGCTGGCAGCTTGAGCACTACCCCTCCCTCGATCCGGGCGGCCTGCCGCTGACCCTGCTGAAGGAGCAGGACGGCACCCCGGTACGGATCAAGCTCAGCCTTCCCGAGCAGCGCACGCTGCACGCCCAGGTCTGGGTGCTCCAGGTCGGCAGGGTGCCGCTGCTGCTGCTCGACTCCGACGTGGCCGAGAACGACACCGCGGCCCGAGACGTCACCGACCGCCTGTACGGCGGCGGCACCGACCACCGCCTGCTCCAGGAGCTGCTGCTCGGCGTCGGCGGCGTCCGCGCCATCCGGGCCTACTGCCGGGTCACCGGGCACGCCGAGCCCGAGGTGTTCCACACCAACGAGGGGCACGCCGGCTTCCTCGGCCTGGAGCGCATCCGCGAACTCACCGAGGCCAGGCTCTCCTTCGACGAGGCGCTGGAGGCGGTGCGGGCCGGCACCGTCTTCACCACGCACACCCCGGTGCCCGCCGGGATCGACCGCTTCCCCACGGAGATGATCGCCCGCCAGTTCGGCGGCGACAACGCGTGGCCCACGGTCCCGGTCGACCGCATCCTCGCGCTCGGCGCCGAGGACGAGCCGGGCAAGTTCAACATGGCCGCGATGGGCATGCGGCTGGCCCAGCGCGTCAACGGCGTCTCCGAGCTGCACGGCGCGGTGAGCCGGGAGATGTTCCAATGGCTCTGGCCCGGCTTCGACGCCGACGAGGTCCCGATCGGGTTCATCACCAACGGCGTGCACGCGCCCACCTGGGTGGGCCGCGAGATCATGGAGCTGGCCGGCCAGGAGCTGCCCACGCTGGTCGAGCAGGCCCAGGGCTGGGAGAGCATCACCAAGATCTCCGACGGCGACGTCTGGGGCATCCGGGGGAGGCTGCGCGAGAAGCTGGTCAGGGCGGCTCGCGCCCGGCTCCGCCAGTCGTGGCTCAACCGGGGCGCCTCCCCGCCAGAGCTCGGCTGGATCGACGAAGCCCTCGACCCCGAGGTGCTGACCATCGGCTTCGCCCGCCGGGTGCCCTCGTACAAGCGGCTCACCCTGATGCTGTCCGACCCCGAAAGGCTCCGGGCGCTGCTGCTCGACCCGGTCAAGCCGGTCCAGATCGTGATCGCGGGCAAGGCGCACCCGGCCGACGAGGGCGGCAAGAAGCTCATCCAGCAGATCGTGAAGTTCGCCGACGCAGAGGATGTGCGGCACCGCATCGTCTTCCTGCCCGACTACGACATGGCCCTGGGCCAGCTGCTCGTCCAGGGCTGCGACGTGTGGATGAACAACCCGCTCCGCCCGCTGGAGGCGTGCGGCACGTCCGGCATGAAGGCGGCGCTCAACGGCGGGCTCAACCTGTCCATCCGCGACGGCTGGTGGGACGAGTGGTACGACGGCACCAACGGCTGGGCCATCCCCACCGCCGACGGCGTCGCCGACCCCGACCGCCGCGACGAGCTGGAGGCCACCGCCCTCTACGACCTGATCGAGCACGAGGTGGCCGACCGGTTCTACGACCGCGCGGACGGCCTGCCCCGGCGCTGGCTGGAAATGGTCAGGCACACCCTGACCTCGCTCGGCCCCAAGGTGCTCGCCGGGCGGATGCTCCGCGACTACGTGGTCGGTCTCTACGCCCCCGCGGCCTCCTCCGCGCGCGCCCTGTCCGGTGACGGGTACGAGCAGGCCAGGAGCTTCGCGGCGTGGAAGCTCAGGGTCGGCAGGGCCTGGCCGGGCGTGCGGGTCGAGCACGTGGAGGCCTCGGGTCTCGGCGACACCCCCGAGCTCGGATCGTCCCTGGGGCTGAAGGCCACCATCGTCCTCGGCGAGCTGGAGTCCGGTGACATCCGGGTCCAGGCGGCCTACGGGCGGGTCGGGGACCACGACGACCTGGCCGCCCCCGCCTACGCCGACCTGACGGTCGAGAACGTGGGTGACGACGGCAGGGCCGTCTTCGGCGGGACCATCCCGCTGGAGCGCACCGGCCCCTTCGGCTACACGGTCCGGGTCGTTCCCGACCACTCCCTGGTGGCATCACCCGCGGAACTCGGCCTGGTCACGGTGCCGGAGGAGCCGGTGGGCATGACCAACGGCACCCTCCGTTGAGTGCGCGTCCACCCGGCGCGTGCGCCGGGTGGACGCGCCGGGTGGACGGCGCCGTCAGGCGTTGGCCTCCAGAGCCGTACGGACGGCCGACTCCAGGGCGCCCTCGATCCAGGAGTGCTTGAGCGAGGTGTGCTCGCCCGCGAAGTGCAGCCGCCCGACGGGTGCGGTGATGGCGGGGTGGATCTCGGTCATCTGGCCCGGGGTGAAGACCGCGGCCTCGCCGAAGGCGTAGCGGTTGCGCAGCCAGCTCTGGGTCTGGCCATGGCCGGTGTAGAAGTCGGCGATGCGCTCCCCGTGCACCTCCTGCAGTCCGCGCAGCGCGTGGCCGTAGCGCTCGGCGTCGTCCATGGAGTCCCACCGGGAGGCGTCGTCGGCCCATGCGTAGCTGGCCAGCACGACGCCGCCCTCGCTGCCGCGCACCGGGTGTGAGGGGAAGTAGATGAACCTGTTGGCGTTGTCGGTGACCGAGCCGCCGCCCGTCACGTGGCTCGCGGGCCCGGGGCGGTAGCGGGGGCCCAGTTCGCGCTTCCAGTCTCGCTCGTCGAACTCCCACCAGCGTCTGCGGAACTCCAGCAGCACCTTGGTCGCGGAGTCGTAGTGCAGCTCGATCACCGCGCGTCGCTTCGGGTAGGGCAGAGCCGGGGTGATCTCCACGTGGCGCAGCGCGGAGAACGGGATCGTGATGATCGCGAGATCTCCCTCGAACGTCTCGCCCCTGCCCTGGGGCCGGAAGACGGACTCGGTGCTGCCCGTCTCGGTGACCGTCTCGACGCGCACCCCCCGGGCGGTGTGCTGGATCCGCACGGCCCGGCGGTCCATCCGGATGTTCCTGCGCAGCCCGGGCTCCAGCCGGTAGGGCAGCTCCCGGCTGCCTCCGGCCATCTCCCAGTAGGTCGCCGACGGGTTGACCAGGCTCCGGGTGAGGAAGGTGTGCATGAACGACAGCGGCAGCCGGGAGGTCAGGTTCTCGATGGTGCCGATGGCGTCGATGGCCGCGTCGCTCAGCTTGGCGTGCTCCCGGAGGAAGCGGTTCATGGAGTGGTCGTCGAAGTCGTACAGCACGCGGGCCCAGCCCTCGATCAGCTCGGGCAGCGGCTTGTCGACCCGCTCGGAGCCGCGGACGACGGAGAAGTAGTCCCTGACCGGATCCAGCGCCTCGTCCAGGATCCTTCCCGCGGTCCTGTCGTCCCTGAGCCCGAACGAGGCGTTGATCTTTCGTGGGTCCCTGGCGTACTCGTCGCGCCGTTGCGAGATGCCGTTGACCCGGATCCAGGTGTGGTTCGCCCGCTGCGGTGCGGTGAACTCCCCACGGGACGGCCCGGAGCGCCAGACCGGTCCGCGGCGCGAGGTGTAGACGACCGGCGGTGTCGGTCCGCTCGCCGCGTCGCCGGGCCGCACGTCGACGTTGTAGAACAGGCGGCGGGAGATGCCGAGCTTGTCGATCAGCGCGAGGGTGAGCGGATGGAAGTCGGGGATGCGCATCGCCCCCGCCTCGGCGTACTGCCGTCGGTCGGCGAAACCGGTCCGGAAGGTCTTGATCCGGCCGCCGATCCGGTTGCCGTTGGCCTCGATGACGGTGACCCGGTGCCCGGCCCGCTTCAGCAGCGTGGCGGCCACCAGGCCGGAGATCCCGGCGCCGACGACCAGGATCCTCTTGGGGCTGCGGGTCCTGGGCAGGCCCTTGTCGATCAGCACCTTGAGGTATTCGAGTTTGAGGTCCGCGCCGTCCTCGTCGATCAGCAGCAGATCCCGTGCCACCTTCAGGCAGGTGTCCCAGCGCTCTCCGTCGCGCGGCTCCCGCCGGGGGCCGATGGGGGCCGGGGCGGCCGAGGCCGTGGGAGCCATGGGGGCCACGGCGGAGCCCATGGCCCCCACCGCGCCCAGCCCTGCCAGCCTGGCGAATCCTCGCCGGTCGATACCTGTCACGGCATCCTCCTGTCGCTAGTCACTCTAGGTAATGAGATGACTACTATCGGTTTGCCTTCCGGTGTGCCAGGATCTTCCAAGCTGTGACTCCAACCGATGTGACGGAGCCTGTTTTTTTGCGGTTTTTGTCGCAATGGACGAACGGAGGGCCGGTGGGTGGGTGATGGCGCCCGGGGGCGGAATATCAAGCCGGATCGGACAAAAGCTCTTTTATCGGGCAAAACGTGATAATGGACCTCTTTTGCCTAGTTCTCTCTCCTTTTATGTGGGAATGGCTAGATAGCCGACATATCGCACAAGCTGGAGTGAGCATTGAACGCATGGACGTTCGAGGGGCAACCGGGTCCGCTGGGCGACACCACGGTCACCCTGGTCGAGGGCGGCTCCTTCTGCGTGTGCGCGCGTAACGGCGACATCCGGCCCGGCGGGGCGCAGGGTGTCTACCACGCCGACACCCGGCTGCTCTCGCGCTGGGAGCTCAGGGTGGACGAGACGGTGGTGGAGCCCCTCAGGGTGCTGCCGGCCGAGCCGTACCACGCGACGTTCCTCGGCAGGGCCGGCCCCCGCCCGGGGCGGGCCGAGAGCAGTCTGCTCGTGATCAGGGACCGCTACGTCGGCGGCGGCCTCCGTGAGGACCTGACCCTGCGCAACCTGGCCGACGAGCCCGCCGGATGCGTCGTCGACATCCACGTGGCCTCCGACGTGGCGGACCTGTTCGAGGTGAAGGCGGGCCGGGTCAGGCACGTGGCCGACGTGGAGATGACGGCCGACAGATCGGGGCTGCTGATCATCTCCACCTGCCGCTCGCGCGGTACCAGGGTGGTGGCGGAGCCGGCGCCGTTCGCCGTGCCGGGCATGCTCATCTTCAGGGTCGTGGTGCCCACCCGGGGCGAGTGGACCGTCAGCCTGCAGGTCAACCCGATCCTGGAGGGCGAGGAGTCGCCGGCCTGGTTCTCCACGCGCTATCCCCTGGAGCACGCGGAGCCCGCCAGGCGCCGGGCCGACTGGGAGCGCCTCAGCCCGGTCGTCGTCACCTCCGACCGCCTCCTGGCAAAGGTGCTGGAACGCTCCAAGGAGGATCTCGGCGCGCTCCGGCTCTTCGAATCCGACAGGCCGGAGGAACCGCCGACCATCGCCGCGGGCGCACCGTGGTTCATGACCCTGTTCGGCCGCGACTCGCTGCTGGCCTCGTGGATGGCGCTTCAGATGGACCAGTGCCTGGCGCTGGGCACCCTGCGCCGCCTGGCCAGGCTCCAGGGCACCGTCAACGACCCGCTCACCGAGGAGGAGCCGGGCAAGATCCTGCACGAGCTCCGCTTCGGGACCCAGGTCGGCGCCACGCCGCAGGCCGGCCGCGCCTACTACGGCTCGGTGGACTCGACCCCGCTGTTCGTGATGGTCCTGGGCGAGTTGCGCCGATGGGGCATGCACGGGGAGGCCGTCGAGGAACTCATGCCGCACGCCGACGCCGCCCTCGACTGGATCAACAGGTGCGCCGACCCGTTCCTGTCCTACCGGCGCAAGACCGACCAAGGACTGATCAACCAGGGATGGAAGGACTCCTTTGACGGCATCAACTTCGCCGACGGCACCCTCGCCCGCCCGCCCATCGCCCTGGCGGAGGTCCAGGGCTACGTCTACGCCGCCTACATCGCCCGTGCCCACTTCGCCCACGAGGTCGGCGACGCGACTCTGGAGGAGCAGTGGACGGCCCGCGCGAGCCGGATCAGGGACGCCTTCAACGAGCGCTTCTGGCTGCCGGACCGGGGCTACTACGCCGTCGGTCTCGACGGCGCCGGGCGCGCCATCGACAGTCTCGCCTCCAACATGGGGCACTGCCTGTGGGCCGGCATCGTCGACGAGGACCGGGCCGCACAGGTCGCCGAGCGACTGCTCTCGCCGGAGATGTTCACCGGGTACGGGGTGCGGACCCTCGCCTCCACCATGGGTGCCTACAACCCGATAAGCTACCACAACGGCTCGGTCTGGCCGCACGACAACGCCCTGATCGCGTCCGGGCTGATGCGCTACGGCTTCACGCGGGAGGCGCAGCGGATCGCCTACGGCCTGCTGGACGCGGCCGAGGCCTTCGGCTGGCGGCTGCCCGAGCTGTTCTGCGGGTTCGACCGGGCCGAGTTCACCTGGCCCGTGCCGTACCCCACCTCCTGCTCCCCGCAGGCGTGGGCCGCGGCGAGCCCCATCCAGCTGGTCAGGAGCTTGCTGCGCTTCGAGCCGTGGATTCCCTACGGGCGGGTGTGGCTGGATCCGGTCGGGCTGGAGGGCCTGCGGATCCAGGGGCTGCCGCTCGCGGACTCCAGGGTCACCATCGACGTCGGCGCGTCCGGCGCCGCCATCAGCGGGCTGCCGGACGGGGTCACCCTGATCAACGCGCCGCGCAGCCCGCTGACCGCCGCCCTGAGGCAGGTGCACTGACCGTTTCCTTCGTCTCTCTCCAGGTGAGGTCGCCATGGTTTCTTCCAGAGCTGTCCCGGAGTGGTCCGACGGCATGCGCATCCTGATGGTCGCGCCGCCCTGGTACGACGTACCGCCCCACGGCTACGGGGGCATCGAGTCGATGGTGGCGGGCCTCGTCGCCGGGCTGACCCGGCGCGGGCACGACGTCACGATGATCGGGGCGGGCACGGCGGGGACGCCGGCGCGCTTCCTGGCCACCTACGGGCGGGCGCCGTCCGAGCGGATCGGCGAGGCGCTGCCCGAGGTCCTGCACGCCGCCAGGGCGTACGCGATGGGCTCGAAGCTCGTCGTGGACGTGATCCACGACCACTCCCTGGCCGGTCCGCTGACCGCGCCCGCGCAGGCCGTGCCGACCATGATCACCTGCCACGGCGAGGTGGGGGGCGAGTACGGCGAGTACTACCGGGTGCTCGGCGAGGGCATGTCCATGGTCGCCATCTCCGAGGCCCAGCGGCGTATCGCCCCCGACCTGAACTGGGCGGGGGTCGTCCACAACGCCGTCGACGTCGAGGCCTTCCCCTTCAGGGAACGCAAGGAGGACTGGACGCTCTGGCTGGGCAGGTTCAGCGAGGACAAGGGCGCCCACCTGGCCATCGACGCCGCCCGTGCGGCCGGGCGGCGCATCCTGCTGGCCGGCAAGCTCACGGAGCAGACCGAGCACGACTACTTCGACGCCTACGTCAGGCCACGCCTGGGTCCCGACGCCGAATACGTCGGCGAGGCCGACACCGCCCGCAAACGCGAGCTGCTGGCCGCGGCCAGGTGCCTGGTCTTCCCGGTCCTCTGGGAGGAGCCGTTCGGGATGGTGATGATCGAGGCCATGGCCTGCGGCACGCCCGTGGTCGCCCTGGGCCGGGGTGCGGTGCCCGAGGTGGTCGTGGACGGGGTCACCGGATTCATCCGGAGCGCCCCCGCGGAGCTCCCCGCCGCCATCGAGGCGGCCGGCGTGCTCGCCCCGCACGCCTGCCGCTCCCGGGCGGAGCGTTTCTTCGGGGTGGAGACGATGGCCCGCGCGTACGAGGCGATCTATCGCAGGGTGATCGCCGGGCCGTCGAGGCGGGTAGGAGAGCGCGTCGCGGCGAGCGCGACGGAGAGTGCGGCGGGGAGCAGGGACCTGGCCATGCCCGTCAACTGAGCGGCGCTCTATGTTGGATCACGGCGCGGCCGGCATCGGACCGGTCGCGTTGTGAATCTTGATGGAGGGACGTCCATGGGTGAGTTCGTGCGGGTGGAGAAGGCTGACGGGGTCGCGACGATCAGGCTCGACCGGCCGAAGATGAACGCGCTCAACCGGCAGGTCCAGTTGGAGATCGCCGAGTGCGCCCGGCAGGTGGACGCCGATGGGGACGTGAGCGCCGTGGTCGTCTACGGGGGACGGGTCTTCGCGGCCGGTGCCGACATCAAGGAGATGGCCGACATGTCGTACGCGGACATGGCGGTCCACTCGCGGACCCTGCAGGACTGTTTCACCGCCGTCGCGAGGATCGGCAAGCCCGTCGTCGCGGCCGTGACCGGCTACGCGCTCGGTGGCGGCTGCGAGCTGGCCCTGTGCGCCGACATCAGGATCGCGGGGGAGTCGGCCAAGCTGGGCCAGCCCGAGGTCCTGCTCGGCCTCATCCCCGGCGCGGGAGGCACCCAGCGGCTGCCCAGGCTCATCGGCCCGGCCAAGGCCAAGGACCTCATCTTCACCGGACGCCACGTGGCCGCCGACGAGGCGCTGGCCATCGGCCTGGTGGACCGGGTGGTCCCCGACGACGACGTGTACACCGAGGCCCTCGCCTACGCGGCCCAGTTCGCCGGGGGGCCGTCCCTGGCGCTGCGCGCCGCCAAGCAGGCGGTCGACCACGGCCTGGAGACCGATCTGGACACCGGTCTGGAGATCGAGCGCCTGCAGTTCTCCGGCATGTTCGCCACCGCCGACGCCGGGATCGGCATGCGCGCCTTCTCCGAGAGGTCGAAGGCCGAGTTCACCGGCCGCTGAGGCGTTCAGCCGGCTTGCTGGGATCGGTCATGGATGATTAAAAATTGCCGGTATCGTGCCGGATTATGGTGCGGTTGGTGAAGCGTGCGCTGGTGCCCGCTCCGCTGCGGCGGGCGGTCCTCGGCTGGTTCGATTCCCGGTACATCTCCAGGGCGGATCACCGGCAGGACGTCAAGGACGCGCTCTGGGAGGTCCAGACGCTGGCCAGGGAGGTCACCTCGCTGCGCGCGGAGGTCGTCGAGCTCCGCGCGCGGGTGGCCGGGGTCGCTCTCGACCCCGCGCGGGCCGGGCGCTGGGACGACGCCCACCGGCTGGCCCAGGAGACCGCGGTCGCGCTGGACGGGGTCCTCCAGAACGAGGTGCTGCTCTGGCAGGCCGTGGACCGCGCCGCGGGAGAGGGCACGGGCCGGGCGGCACTTCCCGGGGTGCGCGGGAGCGTTCCAGACAGGGCCGCCGGGGGTACCGCGTGAGAGTGACCTGGAGTGCGGACGGCGGCACCTGGCACCTGGCGTTCCGGCTGGACCCCGAGGACGACATCACCGGCCTCTGCGCCGACGGCCAGCCGCTGAAGCTGGCCACGAACTCGTTCCGGGTCGAACTGCCGCGGGCCCCGCGTGACATCCATCCCGACCTGCTCGCCCTCGCCGCGTGGACCGTGGTCGCGCCGTGGACCCGGCGCCGCGTCGTCTTCGACCGGCCGATCTCACCGGAGCTCGCGGGGGCGATCGGCGACGGCTGGGGGATCGAGGCCGGTCCCGAAGGCGGACGGGCGCGGTCGGGTGACAGGCTGGCGATCTCCTACAGCGGCGGGGCGGACTCGGTCGCGGTGGCCGCGATGCTGCCCGACGCGCCCTTCGTGCACTTCCAGAGGGTCTCCCACCCGCGCGTGCCCAACCGGTGGACCCACTACCGCTCCGACGTGCTGGCCTCGCTGGCCGCCAGGACCGGGCGCGAGCTGACCGTCGTCCGCTCCGACCTGGAGTTCACGCTCGCCGAGCCGCGCCCCGGCTACCCCGAGCACCACGCGGTCGCCGCCGGCGCGCTGCTGCTGGCGGACGAGCTCGACCTGGGGGGTCTGGCCTTCGGCTACGAGCTGGGCTCGCGCTGGCTGGGAGGCGACCGCTACCTGCTCCGCTACACACCCGACAACCCGATGTGGGCGCCGCACGGTGCCTGGGGGCGGGCGTTCGCCGCGGCCGGTCTGCACATCGTGCTCCCGGTGGGCGGGGTCAGCGAGGCCGTCACGATGCGGCTCGCCCTCGGCTCCGAGTTGCGCGGGCAGGTCCGCTGGTGCCTGCGCGGGGTGAGCGGCCCCTGCGGGACCTGCGGCAAGTGCCTGTACAAGGAGCTCATCCAGGCCGCCGTCGAGCGCCGCCCGCTCCGCACCACGATCACCGCGGGCCGCCCGGTCGCCCGCAGGTGGCAGCAGCCGCCGCCGTACGGCGGCCAGGAGATGATCGAGTACGGCTGCGCCAGGGTGCCCGGCATCGAGGACACCGTCTTCGGCGCGGCGGCCGGGTACCTGCGCGCGAGCGAGTCCTCCACCGCCTGGCTGGACCGCTGCTACCGGCCCGCGATCGCGGAGATCCCCGAACCGTGGCGCAAGCAGGTTCACGACTTCGTGGATGGGGAGATCGGTTTCATGAACGAGGATGAGGTGCGGCGCGTCGAGACGTGGGGGACGGCGTGAAGGTGTACGTCTCGGTCGACATGGAGGGTGTCACCGGTCTGACCGACCCCGAGGAGATGCGGGCCGGAGGGCGGGGCTACGAGCGTGGCTGCGAGCTGATGACCGGCGACGCCAACGCGGTCATCGAGGGGGCGTTCGACGCGGGCGCCACCGCGGTACGCGTCAACGACGCGCACGGCTCGACCAAGAACCTCAGGATCGACCTGCTCGACGAGCGGGCGACCCTGCTCCGTGGTCCCGGCAAGCCGATGCGGATGGGGCAGGGACTCGACGCGAGCCACCGGGCGGCCTGCTTCGTCGGCTACCACGCGCGGGCCGGTGTCCAGCACGGCGTCCTCAACCACACCTGGATGGGCAGGGAGATCCAGAACCTCTACCTCAATGACGAGGTCTGCGGCGAGACCCGTCTCGTCGCCTCCTTCGCCGGGGCGCTCGGCGTGCCGGTGGCCCTGGTGACCGGGGACGAGGCGGTCTGCGAGGAGGCCAGGGAACTGCTCGGCGACGTGGAGACCGTCGCGGTCAAGAAGGGGATCGACAGGTTCGCCGCCGAGCTCCTGCCACCCGCCGTCGCCCAGGCCCGCATCCGCGAGGCAGCCGCCCGCGCACTCGACCGGGTGGCCGACTTCCGCCTCTGCGCCCCCGAGCCGCCGTTCACCCTCGGCGTCGAGTGGAACTCCACGGCCATCGCGGCCGGATGCGCGATCATTCCCGGCGTGCGGGCGGTGGGCCCCCGGCACACCGAGTTCACCACGGACGACTTCTCGCAGATCATGGCCCTGCTGGGAGTCTTCGCCATGATCGGCGGTCAGATCGCCTGCGGCAGCGGCATTTATGGCTGATCTCCCTCTACGTCCCCTTTGAAATGTCCCCGTTGGAATAGCCCCCCGGACGGTTCCCGATGCCCTTGACGATTTTCGATGAGTGACGAGACGGGGCCTGTCGCCCAGGCCGCCCCGGCCGGCGGCGGAGGACTGACGCGCAGGGCGCTGCTGGTCGGGGTGGGCGCGGCCGGGGGTGCCGGGGCCATGTTCGCGGCCATGGGCGCGCTCGGCCTCGCCCCGGAGTCCCAGGAGAGAGAGTTCACCCCTCCGCAGCCCTCCGACTTCTCCCTCAGCGGCAGAGCGGCGGCCAAGGTGGTCGTCCTCGGCGCCGGTATCACCGGGCTGACCTGCGCCTACGAGCTGGGCAAGGCCGGATACGACTGCATGCTTCTGGAGGCGTCCGACCGGGTGGGCGGCAGGAACCTCACGCTGCGCGCGGGCGACCGGCTGGACGAGCTGGACGGCGAGACGCAGACGGCCGCGTTCGAGGAGGGCACCTACTTCAACGCGGGGGCCGGGCGGATCGCGCCGTGGATGGTCACCATGGACTACTGCCGCGAACTGGGCGTCCCCATCGAGACGTTCGTCAACAACAACGCCTCGGCGTACGTCTACAACGAGAACATGAGTGCCCCGGTCCGGGCGCGTACGGCCCGCGCGGACCTGTACGGCTACGTCGCGGAACTGCTGGCCAAGGCGAGCAGCGCCGGCGCGCTGAACCGCAGGCTCACCGCCGACGACCGTGAGCGGCTGGCGGAGTTCCTGCGGCGCTTCGGCGACCTCGGACCCGATCTCAGCTACCGAGGGTCGGCACGGCGGGGTTTCGAGACCTATCCGGGAGTGGACCAGGGCGTTCCCCTGGGCGCGGCGCCCTCACTGCGGGACGTGCTCGCCGCGGGCACCGGCAGGGCCGTCACCATGGACTTCGGCTACGACCAGGCGATGCCCATGTTCCAGCCGGTGGGCGGCATGGACGCGATCGCCGTCGCGCTCGCCGACGCGGTCGGCCGCGACCGGATCAGGACCGGCACCCGGGTCACCGGGATAAGGAACCTGCCCGACGGGGTGGAGGTGACCCACCAGGGCGGCACGGTCCGCGCCGACTACTGCATCGCCTCCCTGCCACCCCACCTGCTCGCGCGCCTGCCGCACAACCTCGGCACCCCGGTCACCGCCGCGCTCCGCACGCCCGTACCGGTCTCCGCCGGAAAGATCGGGCTGGAGTACGGCAGGCGCTGGTGGGAGATCGACGACCGCATCTACGGCGGTGTCACCGAGACCGACCTGGACATCACCCACATCTGGTACCCCTCCCACGGCTACCACTCCCGCAGTGGCCTGGTGGTCGGCTACTACAACGTCGGGCAGAACGCCGATCTTTACGGCGCGCTCTCCCACCGCGATCGCCGAAGCCGGGCGCTCACCCAGGGCAAGAAGATCCACGGTGAGAAGTACCGCGCCGAGCTGCGCTCCAGCATCTCGATCGCCTGGCGGCGCAGGCCGCACATCGAGGGCGGCTGGGTGGGCTGGCCCTCCCACGAGGGGGCTTTCGCCCTCCTCCAGCGCCCGGCGGGGCGGGTCTACTTCGCCGGGGACTGGCTCACCCAGCTGATCGCCTGGCAGGCCGGCGCGATGGAGTCGGCGAGGAGGACGGTCACCGAGCTGCACCGCCGGGTGCTGAGCGCGACCTCCTGAGTTCTCCGGCGCGGCCGTAAGGTTTTCGGTGCGAAGGAAATCCGAGGGAGATGAGACGGCGATGGCGATCGGAACACTGGACTGGACGAGTGCCACCGAGCGGCTGGACCTGCTGGCCGAGCCGGTGGCGCGGGCGGTCGACGGGCTCGACGGGGTCCTCGGCGAGGTCGAGGTCGCCGAGATCGACCCGGCACTGGCCGACACGGCGGCCTTCTGCGAGCGCTACGGCGTGGACCTGGGCGAGTCGGCCAACTGCGTGATCGTGGCGGCCAGGCGCGCGGGGGAGGTCCGCTACGCGGCGTGCATGGTGCTCGCCACCATGCGGGCCGACGTCAACGGAGTGGTCCGGCGTCACCTGGACGCGCGGAAGATCTCGTTCGCGTCGATGGACGACGCGGTCACGCTGACCGGTATGGAGTACGGCGGGATCACCCCGCTCGGGCTGCCCGAGGAGTGGCCGGTGCTCGTCGACGAGGCGGTGGCGGCCCATCCTGAGGTGGTGATCGGCAGCGGGGTCCGCCGCTCCAAACTGGCGGTGTCGGGCTCCCTGCTGGCCGGGTTGAAAACGGCGCAGGTTCTCCGCCTGGCGAACTGAAGCGAAAATGAGATTAAGTGAGAACGGGAATCGGGAAACCGTCGAGGTTCTGTGAACGTTATTCAGTCGGAAAATGTGGCCCGATGGTTCATCTCATGGGCGGGGTCTAAGCCGATATGGTGCTTCATGCCATGAATCAGGACGACCGATTGGGCCCTTACCGGCTGCTGCGGCGGCTCGGCGAGGGCGGTATGGGTGTGGTTCACCTCGCGGTCGACCCACAGGGCCGACAGGTCGCGGTGAAGGTGCTCCGCGCCGAGGTGGCGGGCGACGACGTCGCCCGTCGCCGTCTTTCGCGTGAGGTCGAGACGATGCGGCGGGTGCGCAGTGAGCACATCGCCGAGGTCATCGACGCCGATGTGACCGGCCACCGCCCCTATATCGTGACGCGATATGTCGCCGGCCAGCCGCTGGACGAGGTGATCAAGCAGGACGGCCCCATGGAGCTGCCCGCGCTACTGCGGGTCGCGCACGGTGTGGCGTCGGCGCTGGCCGCCGTGCACTCGGTCGGCGTGATCCACCGCGACCTCAAGCCCGGCAACGTCCTCATCCTGGACGGCCAGCCGGTCCTCATCGACTTCGGCATCGCCCAGGCCGTCGACGCGACCAGGCTCACCCAGACCGGCATGTTCATCGGCACGCCCGGTTACCTCGCCCCCGAGATCATCGAGGGACACGAGGCCGGCCCCGAGGTCGACGTGCACGCCTGGGCGGGCACCCTGGTCTTCGCCGCCACCGGCCAGCCGCCCTTCGGCAAGGGCACGCTGGAGATGATCTTCTACAACATCACCGCGGGCAAGGCGAACGTCGAGGCCGTCCCGCGTGAGCTCCAGCCGGTGCTGCGGGCCGCGCTTCAGCGCGACCCGGCCAGGCGACCTTCGGCCGCCGACCTAGTGGCGCAGGTGGGGCGCCTGCTGCCGGACACCGGCCGGTCCCGGGTGCCGGACGAGATCACCACGGTCGCGGAGTTCGACGACCCCGCTCCCGGCTTTCGCGGCGCCCCTGACCCGGGTTTCCGCGGTGATCCCGGTTTCCGCGGCGACCCGGGTTTCCGCGGCGACCCCGGCGACGTGCCGACCCCGGTGGCGTCCCGCCCGGCGGTCCCACCCACCCCCTGGCCCCCCGCCCCCGTGGCCCAGCCCCACGAGTACGTCTCGCTGCTCGGCGAGGAGCAGCCCGACCCGTGGCCGACCCGCCGGGTGACCCCCGAGGAACTGCGCCAGGCGGCGGCCCAGCAGTCCGCGCACGACCTGCCCACCGGCATGCTCGCCCCGGAGGACGTGCCCACCCGCACCCCCGGCGCGGTCCAGGGCTCCCCGCCCGTCGCGGGTTCCGCACCCGGCCCCGCCGTCCGTGACCAGCCGGGGGCGAGGGGCGACGACCAGGGCTTCACCGCGCCGGTCCCCGACGGGGACATCCCCACCCAGCGGGTCCGCCCCCAGGACCTGCAGGAATACATCCGCCAGTACACCAACCAGCCGGGCCAGCCGGGCCAGCCGGGCCAGCCGGGCCAGCAGAACCAGCCGGGCCGGCATGGTGGCTACCCGGGGCAGCCGGGTCAGCAGGGCCGGTCGCCGCAGGTGGGCACCCCGCAGCCGTACCCGCAGCGGCAGGCCCCGTTCGATCAGCAGCAGACCCCGCACGTCCGCACCCCCGCACCCCCGCCCTACCCCTACTCACACCCGCAGCCCCCCGCGCAGGCCCAGCAGCCCCCTCAGCAGTACCCCCAGCAGCCCCCCGCGCCGTTGCCGCTCCACCCCGGGCAGCGGCCGGGGCACGCATTGCAGCGTTCCAAGGCGTACGGGGTGGTGAGCGTGCTGATGCTGGTCATCATGACGGTCGCGGCGGTCATCGCCCCGCTGATCGTCGCCGCGGTGGCCATCCCGGTGGCGATCCTGCTTCGCGCCGCCGACATCGCCCAACCGGCCCTGAACGCCCGCAGGACCGCCGGTGAGGCGGCTGCCGACGTCTTCCGGGTGCTCGGCCAGCCGGCCGCGCTCCTGAAGTCGATCGGCATCACCGTCGCCCTGGTGCCGTACGCGCTGATCCTCGGCCTGCCGGTGACGCTCCTGCTCGCCGTGCTGGTCGGGAGCATGCCCATCACCAACACGCTGAGCTGGGGCGCGGCCGTCGCGCTCTGGACCGTCTGCGCCGGACCCGGTGTGGAGGGCCCCAGCCGCCAGATGCGACGTACGCTGGCATCACTGCTGCCGTCACGCGGCGCGGCCATGATCGCCGCCGCGGTGCTGGGCGCGGTGGCGGCGCTGATGGTCTTCCTGGCGATCGGCACCGTGGGAGACAGGGCACGGCCGGCGGTGTGGACGCCGGTCGACGTCGGGACGGTGGTGGACGAACTGAGCGACCTACGAAAGAAGGCGGCGTGATGACGGGGGACACGCGGGCGCCCGAGAGGCTGGGCCCGTACCGGCTGCTCAGAAAGATCGGCGAGGGCGGCATGGGCGTCGTCCACCTCGGGGTCGACGAGGACGGGCGCGAGGTGGCCGTCAAGGTCCTGCACCCGCACGTGGCGGCCGACCTCAAGGCCCGCGACCGGCTCACCCGCGAGGTGGAGACCATGCGGCGGGTGCGCAGCCCGCACGTCGCCGAGGTGCTCGACGCCGAACTGACGGCCAGGCAGCCCTACATCGTGACCCGGTTCGCCCCCGGGCGCACGCTGGAGGAGACCGTCCTGCAGGACGGCCCGCTCCCCGCGGACCAGGTCATCCGGCTGGCGCAGGGCATGTGCGCGGCACTGGTGGCCATTCACGCCGCCGACGTCATCCACCGCGACTTCAAGCCGTCCAACGTGATGATCGTCAACGGTGATCCGCTGGTCATCGACTTCGGTATCGCGCACCTGGTCAACGCGACC
Organism: Streptosporangium sp. NPDC002544; assembly: GCF_040295965.1. NCBI lineage: Bacteria > Bacillati > Actinomycetota > Actinomycetes > Streptosporangiales > Streptosporangiaceae > Streptosporangium > Streptosporangium sp. NPDC002544. The sequence goes on from NZ_JBEOWJ010000005.1 coordinate 234,503, forward strand.
AGGCTGACCCAGACCGGCATGTTCGTCGGCACCCCCGGCTACCTCGCCCCGGAGATCATCCGCGACTCCGAGATCACCCAGGCGGCCGACGTGCACGCGCTGGCCTCGACGGTCTTCTTCGGCGCGACCGGCCAGCCGCCGTTCGGCACGGGTAGCTTCGAGGTCGTCTGCTTCAACATCATGGAGGGCCGGGCAAACGTCGACAGGGCCCCCGGGTGGCTGCGCGGCTGGCTCAAGCGGGCACTGGCCGTCGACCCCGCCGCCCGGCCGTCCGCGACGGAGCTGCACCGGATGGCCCGCGCCCTCGACCCGACGGTGACGACCTTCCACGAGACACCGCCCACCGCCGTCCTCGACGGCGGGACGAAGGTCCTCAACACCGACGGCACCAGGATCCTGGACGGCCAGAGCCCGCCGCCCCCGCCGAACGGCACCCGTGTCCTGCCGCAGGACGAGGGCTACGCCGACCTGCTCCCGCCGGTCGAGTACGCCAAGCCGGAGCGGCGCGAGCGCAGGCCGAGGCAGGAGTCCGGCCAGGCGTCCGGCACGGGGACCGCCCCGCCGCCGTACGTCCCGGCCCCCCAGCCGCCGCCCTACGTCCCCGCGCCGCCCGCGGCGCAGGCCAGGGGCGCGGCACCGCCGCCCTACCCCGACCAGCGGGTGGCCGGATACCCGGCGCCGCCGCCGACCGGCCCGTCGAGGCACTACCCGCCGCCGGTCCAGGCACGGCCGCACACCCCGCCGCAGGAGCGGCCCGCGCCCAGGACCCCGCCGCAGGAGCGCTACCGCGCCAGCCACCCGCTGGCCGCGTTCCTGCTGCTGACGATCCTGGTGGCGGTGGCCTGCGTGCTGCCGGTGGTGGTGAGCGTGTTCGCGCTGGCCGCCGCGCTCTGCCTGCGGGTGGGGGAGTACCTGTTCGGGGACCTGGTCCAGCGCCGCTCCATCAGGGGCAGCAGCGCCACCGACCCGCTGCTCGCGGTGCTCGGCACCCCGTGGGCGCTGATCAAGGCCGCGTGCGCGACGCTGGTCACCGCGATGCTCTCCGCCATGTTCGGCATGTGCGTGTGGGGGTTCCTGGTCTACGCGGGCGACATGAACAAGAACCACGCGGCCGCCTACGCGGCCGGCGCCTTCGCGGCCGGGCTGTTCGTCCTCCCCGGCGGCGGCAAGCCGCGCAAGGCCGTCGCCCGCGCGCTGAGCGGGATCATCCGGAGCCCCGGCGCGGGCATGGTGACCACGATCATCCTGGGCACGCTGGCGTTCTTCGCGGTGATGGCCGCGGTGAGCGTGGTGCCCTCCTTCCTCCCGTGGCAGCAGCCGACCGATGTCGTCGACAACCTCACGACGCAGTGGCGGCAGTCGGCGAACGAGGGCGCGATGGGCGTGCTCGATCTCATCGGCGGCCTCCTCGACGACCTGATGACAAGCCTCGGCCTCGGGTTCCTGACGTTCTGGAGGTGACGATCCCGCCGGCGGAGACGGGCCGGTCGGGGGCGTACGCGACGGCCGGTCCCACGTGGCGAGGCCACCCGGACGCCGGTGTTCTCCGGGGCTAGGCCGGCCCCGGCTTCTTGGGCGATTCCTGAAGAGCGATACCAAGCCGGTCCCAAGCCCGGTTACCGGATGTGGTCGATGGGAAACCTCTAGCTTGCATCCCATGTCCGTTGATGGGTGTTTCCTGACATCCAGCCGATGCGGGATCGCCCTCTCTGCGGCACGATGGAGGAGATCCACCGGAAGGAGTCGCATGGTCGCACCGGACGGTGAACGTCTTGGCCCCTACCGCCTGCTGTCGAGACTGGGGGCCGGAGGTTTCGGCGAGGTCCACCTGGCGCTGGACCCCGAGGGGCGTACGGTGGCGGTCAAGATCCTGCATCCCCACGTCGCGGCCGACGCGTCGGCGCTGACCAGGCTGGCCCGCGAGGTGGAGACCATGCGGCTGGTCCGGGGCCCGCACGTCGCCGAGGTCCTGGACGCCTCCCTTGACGGGGCACGCCCCTACCTGGTCACCCGCTACGTGCAGGGTCGCCCGCTCAGCGAGGTGGTCGGCGCGGACGGGCCGATCGTGGGCGACGATCTCGTACGGCTGGCGCGCGGTCTGGCCGAGGCCGTGGCGGCCGTGCACGCCGCGGGGGTGGTGCACCGCGACCTCAAACCCGCGAACGTGATCCTGACCGACGGCGAGCCGGTCGTCATCGACTTCGGCATCGCCTGCGCGCTCGACTCGCCCTCGGTCACCGCCTCGGGGGCGGTGCTCGGCACGCCCGGCTATCTGGCGCCCGAGGTGCTGGAGGGCACCGGGTCAGGTGCCGAGGCCGACGTCTTCGCCTTCGGGGCGACGCTGGCGTACGCGTCCACGGCGCGGCACCCCTACGGCACGGGCCCGGCGTCGGCGATCGGCTACCGCGTCGTCCACCACCCTCCCGACCTCGAAGGCGTTCCCGGCTGGCTGGAGCCGCTGCTGCGGGAGTGCCTGCTGCGCGACCCCGCCGCCCGGCCTGACGCGGGCGCGCTGTCGGCCCGGCTGGGGGCGGCCCCCGCGGTGGGCCCGCCGCGGCCCCGTGCCGTGGTGGAGAGCGGGATGCACGGCCTCACCACCCGGGAGTGGCGGCCGGGCGATCGCCCCCGCCCGCAGAAGGGCAGGCCCACGCTGGAGGAGGCCCGCGAGCGCCGCAGAGTCGTGCTGCACCGCCGCTGGGTCGTCGGCACCGGCCTGCTCGTCTCGCTGATGGCCGCGACCGCCAGGGAACCGCTGCCCGAGGTGGCCCTGCTGCTGCTGACCGGGTACGGCTCGGCGATGCTCATCGACGCGGGCATCGCTCTGTTCGCCCGCAGAGACCGCGGGCGCACGATCCTCGCCCTGTCCGCGGGAGCCGGGGCCGTCGCGCTGTGGGCGGCCCTCAGCACGTTCTTCAGCACGATCACCCTGGCACTCGCGCTGGGCACCGTCGTCTTCGTCCTGGTCGGGATCCTGGTGGCCAGCTGAACAGGCAGGGCTCCCCAGGCCGGTTCCCGGGTACGTTTCCGTAGTGAGGGGCCCGCGCGCAGGTACCGGAATATAGTTCGGTATGGTGGTCGAGGGTCCCCTGGGGGCTCTGGGGTCCCGGTCGTGAGCCGTCCGGCCCGGTGGTTTGCGGCTAAGCTACTGGAAAGTAACATAGGCTCGGGGTAGGGACGGGCGCGTCCCAACCGGGCCACCCGCTGCCACACCGCTCTCGGGCACCTGGCAGTCTTGGCAAAGTGTGCACGTGCCCCGCGTGTACGCACCGAGTATCCGGCGCCAACCGCAGTGACGCGGTGGCGTAAGCGACCACGGGAGGTCGGCCACCAGCCATGAACATCGTCGTCTGCGTGAAGCAGGTCCCCGACACGGCGACCGAGCGCAAGCTGAGGTCCGATGACAAGACGCTCGATCGCGACGCCGCCGACGGCGTCATCAACGAGTTGTGCGAATACGCGGTCGAGGAGGCGCTGCGCCTGAAGGAGGCTCATGGCGGTGAGGTGACCGTTCTCACCATGGGTCCCGACAAGGCGAGCGACACCATCCGCAAGGCCCTGGCCATGGGCGCGGACAAGGCTGTCCACCTGGTGGACGACGCGCTGCACGGCTCGGACGCGCTGGGCACCTCGCACGCCCTGGCGCAGGCTCTCAAGAAGATCAGTTTCGATCTGGTCGTACTTGGCTCGGAGTCGACGGACGCCCGCACCGGGGTCCTCGCTGCCATGCTGGCCGAGCGCCTCGGCGTGCCGCAGCTCACCTTCGCCAATCAGGTCCAGATCGACAAGGGCGCCATCTCCATCCAGCGCGTCACCGACTACGGCTACGACAGGGTCGAGGCCTCGCTGCCCGCCGTCGTCTCCGTGGTGGAGAAGATCAACGAGCCGCGCTACCCGTCTTTCAAGGGCATCATGGCCGCCAAGAAGAAGCCGGTCGAGAAGCTCGGCGTCGCCGAGGCCGAGATCGACGCCTCCCTGGTGGGTCTGGCCGGCTCCTGGAGTGAGGTCGTCGACTTCGCGGCCGCTCCGCCGCGCGCGGCGGGCACGGTGGTCAGGGACGAGGGCGACGGTGGCGTGAAGGCCGCCGACTTCCTCGCGTCGAAGAAGTTCGTCTGAGAGCGGGGGTAGCTGGAAATGTCTGAGATTCTCGTTCTGGTCGAGCACGTCGAGGGCCAGGTCAAGAAGGTCACCCTTGAGCTGCTGACGCTCGCCAGGAAGCTGGGCGCTCCGTCGGCGGTCTGGACCGGCGCGGGCTACGCGCCCGAGGCCGCGGCCAAGCTGGCCGAGTACGGCGCGGAGAAGATCTATGTGGCCGACTCCGCCGAGGTCAGCGACTACGTCGTCGCCCCCAAGGCCGAGCTGCTCGCCCACCTCGTGGCCGAGAAGTCGCCGAGCGCGGTGCTCGTGGCCGCGACCGCCGAGGCCAAGGAGATCGCCGGCCGCCTCGCTATCAAGATCGACTCTGGTGTGCTGACCGACGTCGTGGGCATCGAGGACGGCCTGGTCGCCGACCAGTCCATCTTCGGCGGCGGCGTCAACGTCAGGTCGCGCGTGACCAAGGGCACCCCGATCATCGCGGTCCGCCCCAACTCGACGCCGGTCGAGGCCGCCGCGGGCGCGGGGACCGAGGAGCAGGTCTCCTTCACCGTGTCCGACGCCGCCAAGGGCGCCAGGATCGTGGAGCGGGTCAAGCAGGAGAAGGGCGCGCGCCCGGAGCTCACCGAGGCCGCGATCGTGGTCTCCGGTGGCCGGGGTGTCGGCTCGGCCGACAAGTTCTCGATCATCGAGGAACTGGCCGACTCGCTCGGCGCGGCCGTCGGCGCGTCCCGCGCCGCCACCGACGCCGGCTGGTACCCGCACCAGTTCCAGGTCGGCCAGACCGGCAAGACCGTCTCGCCGCAGCTCTACATCGCGGCGGGCATCTCCGGTGCCATCCAGCACCGGGCCGGCATGCAGACCGCCAAGACGATCATCGCGATCAACAAGGACCCCGAGGCGCCGATCTTTGAGCTCGCCGACTTCGGCGTCGTGGGCGACCTGCACGAGGTGGTCCCGCAGCTGACCCAGGAGGTCATCAAGCGCAAGTGACCCGGCAGGGGTACGGGGTACGCGCGGGGTGATGGGAACGAGACGGCACCGCACGACATGTGCGGTGCCGTCTCGCGTTCCCGGGTCAGGCCGCCATCGAGAGCTCTCGCCTGGCGGTCTCCGCGGGGACGGCCGCCGCGCGGTGGCGGGGCAGGAACCACGCGACCGCGGCGATCAGGACACCGAGCAGCACGGCGATGCCGAGACTCGTCCTGAGCGTGGCCAGATCGGAGAGGAAACCGATGATCACCGGGCCCAGCAGCAGTCCCGCGTAGCCCATCGCACCGGTCTGGGCGATGGCGGGTCCCGGGGTGCCGGTCGCCTCGCCCGCCAGGGACATGGCCATCGGCGAGACCGTCGCCACGGCGACGCCCACGAACAGCATGGCCGCGAGGGCGACCGGTGCGCTGGGGGCCGTGATGACCACGCCGAAGGTCGCGGCGGTGGCCAGGCCCGAGGCGACCATCATGCCGCGGGCGCCGAAGCGGGCCCGGACCCGGTCACCGGCCAGCCGCCCGGCCAGCATGCCCGCCTCGAAGATCGGGTAACCCAGGGCGGCCACCGCCTCCGGGGCACCCAGCGCGTCCCGCAGGTACAGACCGTTCCAGTCGGCGACCGTGCCCTCCACCATGAACGCGCAGAAGGCGATCACGCCGAGCAGGTAGATCACCGGAGGCATCCGGCGGCGGGGCGCGGCGGGGGCGGCGCCGGAGACCACCGTCGGGTCGGGCAGGTAGGTGCGGCTGATCAGGACCGTCGCGGGGAGCGAGAGCAGGGCGATCAGCACCAGGTGGGTGGTGATCGAGAGCCCGGCCGCGATCGCCGCGGTGCCCAGCAGGCCCGCGCCGATCGCTCCGGCGCACCAGCCGGCGTGCATGCCGTTCATCAGCGGGCGGCCGTAGGCGCGCTCGACCACCGATCCCTGCGCGTTCATCGCGACGTCCACCGCGCCGAACGCCATGCCGAACAGGCCGCTCGCGGCCACGGCCAGGGGGAACGACGGCGCCACCGCCAGCAGGGCCAGGGTGGTCGCGGTGAGGGGGGCTGCGACCCGGAGGATGCTCCGGCTGCCGAAGCGCGCCATCACGGCGCGCATCGACTGCATGGTGATGAGCGCTCCCAGCCCCCATACGAGGAGGGTGACACCGACCGACGCCTCGGACAGGCCGAGCTTGTCGGAGAGCGCCGGAATGCGCACGGTCATCGATCCACACATCAGACCGGCCAGCACGAATGTGAGAACCGCCCCGGTTCGAGCCGTTCTCAGGTCGCGGGTCATGCTCAATCCCTTCAATAAATGTTTTGACAAACCGGTGAACGGGCACACCAAAGACGGTCGCTTTCGCGCGTGCGGAAGCGACCACCAATTTGTGTGATGGGTTTTCCCCGGCCGGGCACGCGATCAGGCGCGCGGGCGAGTGAGGGGTGTCCGGGGAACCAGGAGAAGAAGGTGTCAGGGGCCTATCAGGGTCAGGCGGGCAGCATGGCCAGCAGACGCCGTTTCAGACTCTCGTAGTGCTCGTCGTCATAGAGATCGGGGTCGTGGCTCGCCACGTCCCACAGTCCCTCGCAGGCGAGGCGCACGATCTGCGCCGCCTCCGGGTCGGGCTCGCTGTCGAGCCCCTCGCGATGCCATCGGGCCATCGCCACCCGCAGCGGTGCCAGAAGATAGAGGTTGCCGGAGGCTCCGGTCACCACGGCCCAGCGCCGCAGCCTGCCGCTCCGCACGGCGGCGAACGTGGCCGCCAGATAGTTCTTGGTGTAGGTGTCGTGGCCCTGGGCGGCGATGAGCTCGTCGAACTCCTCGATCAGCCGCTCGACCATGCCCTTGATCAGGGCTTCCTTGGTGCTGAAATGGTAGAGCAGGCCGCCTTTGCTGCATCCGGCGCGCTCGGCGACGGTCGCCAGGGTGAGCGCCTGGGAGCCCTGGTCGGAGAGCAGATCCTCTGCCGCGTCCAACAGTTCACCCCGTCTCATGGCCGCTACTGTACCGTCTGGACGGTTTAGCGGTCAACTCCGGGGGTGAGGCCCTTCCCGAGCACGGATACCCTTGGAAGGTTGACAGCGATGTGGGGGAGGGGATGCGGCCGTGCAGTCCGCCTATCTCGATCACGCGGCGACCACGCCGATGCTTCCCGAGGCGATCGAGGCGATGACAGCCCAACTGGGCCAGGTCGGCAACGCGTCCTCCCTGCACGCCGCCGGCCGCCGCACCCGCCAGGTCGTGGAGGAGTCGCGGGAGAGCATCGCCGCCGCGCTCGGCGCCCGTCCCAGCGAGGTCGTCTTCACCGCGGGCGGCACCGAGGCCGACAATCTCGCCATCAAGGGCCTGTACTGGGCCCGTCGCGCCGGGGGCGCGGACAGGATCCTGATCAGCGCCGTCGAGCACCACGCCGCCCTGGACCCCGCGCACTGGCTGAGCGATCACCAAGGTGCGACCGTCGAGCTGCTCGACGTCGACGAGTTCGGCCGGGTGCATCCGCAGACCCTGCGCGAGGCCATCGAGCGCGACCCGGGCAGCGTCGCGCTGGCCAGCGTCATGTGGGCCAACAACGAGGTCGGCACCGTCCAGCCCGTCCACGCGCTCGCCGAGGTGGCCCGCGAGTACGGCGTCCCCTTCCACACCGACGCGGTCCAGGCGGTCGGTCAGATCCCGGTGGTCTTCGCCGACTCGGGGATCGACGCGCTGACGCTCTCCGGTCACAAGGTCGGCGGCCCGATGGGCGTCGGCGCGCTGCTGCTCGCCCGGGGCGTCGACCCGGTGCCGGTACTGCACGGTGGCGGTCAGGAGCGAGATGTCCGCTCCGGCACGCTCGACGCCCCCGCCATCGCCGGTTTCGCCACGGCCGTGCGGACCGCGGTGGCCCGGCAGGCCGAGACCTCGACCCGGCTGGCCGCGCTCCGCGACGACCTGATCCGCCGGGTCCGTGAGGCGGTGCCCGATGTGATCCTCAACGGCGACCCGGTGAACCGCCTCCCGGGCAACGCCCACTTCTCCTTCCCCGGCTGCGAGGGCGACGCGCTGCTCATGCTGCTGGACGCCAAGGGCGTGGAGTGCTCGACGGGCTCGGCCTGCTCGGCAGGTGTCGCCCAGCCGTCCCACGTCCTGCTCGCGATGGGCGCCGACGGCTTCCGGGCGCGCGGCTCGCTGCGCTTCTCCCTCGGCCACACCTCGACCGAGGCCGATGTGGACCGGCTGGCCGAGATCATCGGCCTCGCCGTCGAGCGCGCCCGCCGCGCGGGTCTGAGCTGATCCGTACGGCTCTGAGGGCCGGCACTCAAGACCCGTGCCGGGGATTCCTAGGTCAGGAAGGGCGAGATGGCGATCCAGCCGGGGTCGCCGACCACGTCGACCCGGGGCCGCCCCTCCTCCCAGCTCACGATGAGCTCCTTGGCGTGGATGGCCGTCTCGCTCACCGGGTCGGCGTAGACGTGCAGCACCCGCTGCCCCTCGGCGCTCATGTGCGCGGCGAGCAGGGCCTGGCCGTTCAGCCTGCTGATCCGCCCGGCGAGACGCTCCTCGAAGTCGCGCAGCGCCTCCAGCGAGGGGCCGGTGGGCAGCCCTTCGGCGTCGCGGTGCGCGTACGGCAGCGTGATGGCGATGTGCTGGTCGAACAGCGGGTGGTCGACCGGGCGGAGCGGGTATCTGGCGGTGGCGATCAGGCGGGCGCCGGTGGCGGTCTCACCCTCCAGCAGCGCCCACTGCTCGTCCCGGTAGCCGGAGGCCAGATCGGAGACCACGCTCGGCAGGTGCACGGCGGGCACCGCGTCGATCGGCTCGAAGGCCGCGGCGGAGATGTCACCCACCCAGCGGGCCACGTCGTCCTCGCCGAGCAGCCAGTCGAGGGCGAGCAGCGCCGCCTCGGTGCGCGTCTCGTCGTCCAGGATGGTGAAGATCGGATGGTAGGCGACCACGTCGACCCGGGGGCTGCCGTGCGGGGCGCGCAGGCCGAGCACGAGCTTGTCGAGCGCGAACTCGTAGCCGCCCACGTCGAGCGTGAGGTCCATCGCGTGCGGGTTGGCCCGCCGGGACGGGTGGAACTCCCACAGGCCGTCGGCGGGCGGCGCCGCGGCGGCCCAGCGATGCGCGATGGGGCGCAGCTCGGGGTCGCCGGCCGAGGTGACCACGAGGGCCTGGTCGGCGCTCCGGCCGGGGGCGATCTCCCACACCAGCGACGGGTGGACGACCAGCACCGCGGGCCCGATCCACTCGGCCAGCCGCTCGGCCTCGCCGGCGGCGACCATCGCATCCAGTTCCGGTCTCGCCTCCGCCCACCACGCCCAGAACTCGCCGATACCGTCAGCAGGGTCGGCGGCGGGCTCGTTCTTCCGCCCGAACAGTCGCATGACCCCGGATTCTCCCAGCACGACGGGGTGCCCGCCAACGCGGGTACGCTCAAGGGGTTATGAGTCTTCGTGTGCTTGCCGCCATGTCCGGCGGCGTCGACTCCGCCGTGGCGGCCGCCCGCATCGCCGAGGCGGGCCATGACGTCACCGGTGTCCACCTCGCCCTCTCGGCCAACCCCCAGTCCTATCGGACCGGCGCCCGCGGGTGCTGCACGGTCGAGGACTCGCGAGACGCCCGCAGGGCCGCCGACGTGATCGGCATCCCCTTCTACGTCTGGGACATGGCCGAGCGGTTCCACCGCGACGTGGTCGAGGACTTCGTCAGCGAGTACGCCGCCGGCCGCACGCCCAACCCGTGCCTGCGCTGCAACGAGAAGATCAAGTTCGAGGCGGTGCTCGACCGCGCCCTCGCGCTGGGCTTCGACGCGGTGGCCACCGGGCACCACGCGCGTGTCACCGACGGCGTGCTGAGCCGCAGCCCCGACGAGGGCAAGGACCAGTCGTACGTGCTGGGCGTGCTCACCAGGGAGCAACTCGGTCACGCGATCTTCCCGCTGGGCGACTCCACCAAGGCCCAGGTGCGCGAGGAGGCCGCGCGGCGCGGGCTCATGGTGGCCGACAAACCCGACAGCCACGACATCTGCTTCATCGCCGACGGCGACACCAGGGGCTTCCTCGCCGACCGTCTCGGCGCGGTGCCGGGTCCGATCGTCGACGAGTCAGGCGAGGTCGTGGGCGGGCACGAGGGCGCCTACGGCTTCACGGTCGGCCAGCGCAAGGGCCTGCGCATCGACCGCCCGGCCCCCGACGGCCGCCCGCGCTACGTGCTGTCCATCGAGCCGGTCTCCAACACGGTCACGATCGGTCCGCGCTCGTCCCTGGCGGTCACGGAGATCGTCGCGGGGCGCCCGGTCTGGAACGGCCCGGCCGGCGAGCCGCGCGAGCCGCTGACCTGCACGGTCCAGCTCCGCGCGCACGGCGAGGTGTACGGCTGCCGTGCCCGGCTGTCCGGCGGGGAGGTGCACATCACGCTGGACGCCCCGGCCACCGGGGTCGCGGCGGGCCAGGCCGCGGTGCTCTACCTCGGCGACACCGTGATCGGCTCGGCCACCATCGCCTCGGCCCGCTGAGCCCCCTCCGCCGCCGAGCGGGCACGTCCTCGGCGGCCGCGTCCCCGCGCCCGGTTCCCGGCCCGGGCGAGCAGGTCCGCGTCAGGGCAGGGTGACCGACTCGCCGGGCTTGAGGCGGCGCATCTCGGCCTTCTGCTTCTTCGACTCCATCTCCAGCCACATGTCGACCAGGCCGAGCCCGATGTCGTTGAGCAGGCCGTCGTGGGTGGAGAAGGCCCTGTCCGGGCGGACCTGGCGCAGGTACTCGACCATCTCCGACGCCTTCATCCACGGCGCGTTGGTCGGCACCAGGAGCGTGGGCACCTCGACGCCCGGCGGGGTGAACGCGTCCCCCGGGTAGAAGACCTCCTCGTCCACGAGGAAACCGACATTGCGCACGATCGGCTGGTCCGGGTGGTTGGGGGCGTGCCACTCGCCGACGACCCTCACCCCGAAGCCGGCCGTGTCGAACGCGTCGCCGTGCCGTACCACCTGGATCTTCGCGGGGACGTCGGTCAGCGTGGCGGCCACGCCCTCGTTGGTCCAGATCTCCAAGGACGGGTCGGCCTCGGCCGCCCGGCGCAGCCGGCCCGCCTCCACGTGGTCGAAGTGCTCGTGGGTGATGAGCACGGTCCGTGCCCCGTCGAGTGCGGACTCCTCACTGAAGGAGCCCGGGTCGATCACGAGAACGGAGTCGTCCTTCTCCAGGCGGACACAGGCGTGTCCGAATTTCGTGAGTCTCATTCCCACACCCTACGGGCGCGCCGGTCCATGATCCACGAGGGGGCGGTGCCGCCACGGGCGCTCGTTCCCGGGCGCGTGCCGTCACGGCGCGGCGGGATTCCCCGGGCCGAAGGCGTGATCCGGCGGTCATAAGCTGGCCTGGGCGGGCGGGTCCCGCCTGCCTCCCAACGCGAAACCAGGAGCAGTCTTGAGCCAGTACCCATGGGGTGAGGCGACCGCCACCGGCATCGGGTCGCATCCGGGGGAGGACCACGCCGAGGCGGTCAGGGTGGTCCTCGGCGAGTCGCCCGCGCTGCCGTACCTGCCGGAGCTGCCCGCCCGGGGCGTCGGCGCCGACATGATCGGGCGCACCGCGTCGCTCCTGCTGGAGATGCCCGTGGAGGTACAGCCGTCGGGCTGGCGGTTCGCCGACCGGCCAGGCCGTGACCTCAAACGCGCCCGCGACCATCTCATCCGCGACCTCGACGCCCTGGAGGAGGCGGCCCAGGGGTACGAGGGGCCCTTCAAGATCCAGGTGTGCGGGCCGTGGACGCTGGCCGGAGCGGTCGAGCTCAGACACGGCGACAAGACGCTCGCCGACCCGGGGGCGGTGCGCGATCTGGTGGAGTCCCTGGCCGAGGGGCTCGCCGCGCACGTCGCCGACGTGCGCCGCAGGGTGCCGGGGGCCTCGCAGATCGTGGTGCAGGTCGACGAGCCGGGGTTGCCGGGCGTCCTCGCGGGCACGGTGCCGACCGCCTCGGGCTTCGGGCGGCTGGCCGCGGTCGACCGCCAGGTCGCCGCGGACCGGCTCGGCGCGGTGTTCCCCGCGGGGACGTTCGCCGTCGTGCACTGCTGCGCCCCCGCCGTGCCCTTCCGCGTGCTGCGCGCGGCGGGCGCGGCGGGCGTCTCGCTCGACGCCCACCTGCTGAACAGGCGCGACGAGGACGCGATCGGCGAGACCGTCGAGGCGGGGACGGCTCTCTTCCTCGGTGTCGTGCCGGGGACGGACGCGAGGCTCCCCGACGTCGGAGTGGTCGCCGGACCGGCCGTCGAGCTCTGGCGCCGTCTCGGCTTCCCCGCCGCGACGCTGGCCTCGCAGGTGGTGCTCACCCCGGCCTGCGGCCTGGCCGGGGCCTCGCCCGCCTACGCCAGGGCGGCCCTGGCCACCTGCCGCAAGGCCGCCCGGGTGCTGCAGGACGACCCCGGCGAGTGATCCCGGCCGCCGGGGGCTTCAACTCGGGGTAAGGAAGGACGCGGACTGTCGGTGCTCGAGGATACGTTTGGCTTGGCCGACGACGAGGGGAGAAGCGGCGATGGGCGCTGAGGTCGAGGGCGTGCCGGTGCGGGCGTTGGAGCGGCACGCGGAGCTGACCGAGCTGGTCGAGGAGGCCAACTGGCGCTACCACGTGCTCGACTCGCCCACCGTGAGCGACGCCCAGTACGACGGGTGGATGCGCGAGCTGCGCGAGCTGGAGGAGGAGAGCCCAACCCTCCGCACGCCCGACTCCCCCACCCAGAAGATCGGCGCGCCGATCTCCAGCGATTTCAATCCGGTCAAGCACCTGCAGCGGATGGAGAGCCTCGACAACGCTTTCAACGCCGAGGATCTCGCCGCCTGGCGGGCGAGGGCCGAGCGGCTGGCCGAGCGCGACCCCGCGCCCTACCTGTGCGAGCTGAAGATCGACGGTCTGGCGATCGCACTGGTCTACGAGAAGGGCCGCCTGACCAGGGGGGCCACCAGGGGCGACGGCCGCGTCGGTGACGACGTGACGGCCAACGTCCGCACGATCGCCAACGTGCCGCACCGCCTGACCGGCGACGACGTGCCCGACCTGGTGGAGGTCAGGGGCGAGGTCTACATCCCGGTCGAGGAGTTCAGGAAGCTCAACGAGCAGCTGGTCGAGACGGGCAAGGCGCCGTTCGCCAACCCGCGCAACTCCGCGGCGGGTTCCCTGCGGCAGAAGGATCCGCGCGTCACCGCGCAGCGGCCGCTGCACATGATCGTCCACGGGATCGGCAAGTGGGAGGGGACCGCCCCGCCCCGCACCCAGTCGGAGATCTACGACCGGCTCGCGGCGTTCGGCCTGCCGGTCAGCGACCTCTACCGGGTCGTCGACGACCTTGAGGGCATCAACGCCTTCATCGACTTCTACAACGAGCACCGTCACGACCCGGCCTACGAGATCGACGGCGTCGTGGTCAAGGTCGACCGCATCGAGTTCCAGCACAACCTGGGCTCGACCAGCCGGGCCCCCCGCTGGGCGATCGCCTACAAGTATCCTCCCGAGGAGGTCAACACCAGGCTCCTCGACATCCAGGTCGCGGTGGGCCGCACCGGCAGGGTCACGCCGTACGGGGTCATGGAGCCGATCGTGGTGGCCGGTTCCACCGTCGAGCGGGCCACGCTGCACAACGCCTCCGAGGTCGCGCGCAAGGGGGTGCTGATCGGCGACACCGTGGTGCTGCGCAAGGCGGGCGACGTCATCCCCGAGATCGTCGGTCCGGTCGTCGACCTGCGCGACGGCACCGAGCGGGCGTTCGTGATGCCGGAGCGCTGCCCGGAGTGCGACACCGAGCTGGCGTACGAGAACGAGGGCGACGCCGACCTGCGCTGCCCCAACACCAGGGCGTGTCCCGCCCAGCTCCGCGAGCGCATCTTCTTCGCGGCCGGCCGCAGGGCCTTCGACATCGAGGGGCTGGGTTACGTGGCGGCCACCGCGCTGACCCAGCCGCTGCCGCCGCAGGAGCCGCCGGTCCGCACCGAGGCAGACCTGTTCGATCTGACGATCGAGCAGCTGCTGCCGATCAGGTCGGTGGTCCGCGATCCCGACACCGGGCTGCCCAAGACCGATCCGGAGAGCGGCGAGCAGAAGATCGTCACCTTCTTCGCCAACCAGAGCGGCGAGCCGAGCAAGAACGCCGAGAAGATGCTGGAGCAGCTGGAGAAGGTCAAGAGCCAGCCGGTCTGGCGGGTGCTCGTCGCGCTCTCCATCCGGCATGTCGGCCCCCCGACCGCCCAGGCGATCGCCGCGGAGTTCGGTTCCATCCACGCGATCGCGAAGGCCTCCGAGGAGGAGCTCGCCGCGGTCGAGGGCGTCGGCCCGCGGGTGGCCGCGGCGATCCGCGACTGGTTCGAGGTCGACTGGCACCGGGAGATCATCAAGCGCTGGGCGGACGCCGGGGTCCGGATGGTCGACGACCCGCCGGCCGAGCAGCTCCCGCAGACCCTGGCCGGGCTGACCTTCGTGGTGACCGGCACGCTCGCCGACTTCACCCGCGACGAGGCCGGTGAGGCCCTGGCCGCCCGAGGTGGCAAGGTCGCGGCGTCGGTGTCGAAGAAGACCTCCTTCGTGGTGGTCGGAGAGAACGCGGGTTCCAAGTTCGACAAGGCCGTGAAGCTCGGCGTGCCGATCCTCGACGAGGCCGGTTTGCGAGTCCTGCTGGCCGAGGGGCCCGAGGCGGCGGCGGAGGTGACGGTGCGGCCCGAGGAGTGACAGGACCGCCCCGCCGCCGTGCGCAAGAAGGCGTGAATTTTCAGTGACGGACCGTGCGCAATCGGTTTCGCGAAGTGGCCCGTAGGCCGTACTCTCCCATAGTGAACTAATGGGGGTTTTGTTACTCATGGCCGACCCAACCGACACCCGCGATACCGGACCGCGTCTGGGATCGCCCCTCTGGGCCTATCTCGCCGCCGTCATCTCGGTCGGGTTCGTCGTCCTGGTCGTGTCCCAGCTGAGCATGGACACGACCGAGATCGTGGAACTCGCCCGAAGCCCGCTGTTCTGGATGCTCACGGTCCTTGTCGTGCTGGGCGAGTTGCGGCCGGTGGTCCTGTCGTCGTCGCTGACCGTGGGTGGCACCTACCCGTCGACCATGTTCACCTTCGCCGCGCTGCTCCACTACGGCCTGCCGATCGCGGTGCTGCTGCAGGCGGTCGCCATGGTCGTCAACGGGGCGGTCACCCGTAAGGCGTGCCACCGGGTCATGTTCAACATCGCCCAGGTGACACTGGCCTGCACCGCCGCCGGGGTGGTGCTCGGCCTCTTCGGCGACCGGCCCGTCACGGTGGGCACCGGGGTGCCCGACGGCGCCGACCTGCTGGCGATCGGGCTGGCCGGGCTGGCCTACTTCGTGGTCCGGGCCGCGCTGGTCTCCGGCGCGGTGGCGCTGCACGAACGCAGGTCGATCCACCGGGTGATCAAGACCACGATCGGTCACCAGAGCCTCGTCTACGCCGGGCTGCTCGGCCTGGCCCCGCTCGTCGTGGTGGTGATGAACCACTCGCCGGCCCTGGTGCCGCTCTTCCTGGCGCCCATGCTGGCCGTCTACTTCACGGCCAGCATGTCGGTCCGCCGCGACCACCAGGCGATGCACGACGGCCTGACCGGGCTGCCCAACCGCAAGATGCTCGTGCTCAGCACGGAGGAGGCGCTCGCCGAGGCGCGGGAGGGCGAGCGGGTCGGCCTGTTCCTACTCGACCTCGACCGGTTCAAGGAGATCAACGACACCCTCGGGCACCCGGTCGGCGACCGGCTCCTGCAGATGGTCGCGCACCGGCTCACCCACAGCGTCCGTCCTGGCGACGTGGTGGCCCGGCTCGGCGGCGACGAGTTCGCCGTCCTGCTGCCCTCGGTCAGGGACGCCGCGGCGGCCAGGGAGGTGGCGGCGCGCCTGCGGGTGGCGATCACCGAGCCGGTACGGCTGGAGGGCATGAGTTTCGACCTGGACGCCTCGTTCGGCATCGCCATCTACCCCGACCACGCACCGGACTTCGAGATGCTCCTGCAACGCTCCGACGTGGCGATGTACCTGGCGAAGGAGAGCAGGACCGGGGTCGAGATCTACGCCGCCGACAAGGACCGCAACAGTCCCGAGCGGCTCACCCTCCTCGGCGACCTGCGCAGGGCCATCGACCGCTCCGAGCTGCGGCTGCACTACCAGCCCAAGCTCGACCTGTCGGGAGGGCAGGTGCGGGGCGTGGAGGCGCTGCTGCGATGGCGCCACCCGGAGCGGGGGATGATCTCCCCGGGAGAGTTCGTGCCGATGGCCGAGCAGTCGTATCTGATGCGCCACCTCACCGGATACGTCATCGACGCGGCCCTGGAGCAGGCCGCCCACTGGTGGCACACCGGCCTGCACGAGCAGATCTCCGTCAACGTCTCGGCCCGCGACCTTCTCGACTCGGCGCTCTCCGACCAGTTGGGAGCGGGCCTGGCGCGATACCGGCTGCCGCCCAAGGCGATCCAGCTGGAGGTCACCGAGCGCATCCTGATGACCGACCAGGCGTACACCGCCGACGCGGTCCGCGCCCTGGCCTCGCTGGGTGTGCCGCTCGCGCTCGACGACTTCGGCACCGGCTACTCCTCGCTGGTCCGCCTGCAGCGTCTGCCGGTGGCCGAGGTCAAGATCGACTCCTCGTTCGTCCGCCGGATCGGCGAGTCCAAGGACGACGAGCGGATCGTCCGCTCGATCGTCGACCTGGTCCGCTCCCTCGGCCTGCGTTCGGTCGCCGAGGGCGTCGAGTCGGCCGAGGTGGCCGAGCGCCTGGCGGACATGGGGTGCGATCTGGGCCAGGGCTGGCTGTTCGCCAAGCCCATGTCGGCCGCGGACGCGACAGTATGGTTGCGCAAGCATCGAGGGCTCGCCCCGCACGACTTCGGCTTCCTGCGCCCCACCGAGATCCTCAACCCCCAGCGGGCCTAGGTCCTGTCCTGTGGATCTTGCCGTGGCGAGGATCGGTCAGGTGGTGTCTCGCAAGGCGGAGGAGGGAGCCGCGGCGTGCTGCGGTGACCGGCGACAACGCGGCGAGGCGCCGCCTGACCGACCGCAGTAGGCAAAAGATCCGCAGGGCAGGGCCTAGCCCCCGGATCTTCCGCCCGCCGCGGCCGGACGGTCGGTGCCTCGCACGTGCCGCGGTGGCCGGTGACAATCCGGCGAGGCGGGACCCAGCCGTTCTGTCCCGCGAGTTTTCCGTCCAGGTCCTGGGCGATGGCGATCGCCGTCGGGTACGGCGCGGGTATCACATCCGGCCGGCCGGAGCCCGGCCGCCACGGTCGGCACCGGTTCCGTGTCACGTTGTGTCACATCCGTTTGTCGGGCATTAAAACGTTCTTGACATAGGTGCGCAAGACCCGCTTTGGCGGCGATTCTCCAGTGGGACGGGGTCGCGATCGCGGGGCGCCCGGGGCCGAACGTGAGGTGGAACGTGATTCGTGGTGCGAGCTGGGACGCCGGTGCACCGGTGCCCCTGACCGGCCGGCCGGGAACGTTTCAGGCCGGACCCGCGGCGCGACTCCGCGACCCGGTGTCCATGGCGGCGATGTGGATCATCGGGCCTCCCGGCAGTAAAACGTTTCGCAATCTCCCGGCGGGCAGGGGCACGGCACGGCCGATGTACGGCGATCTCGGCGGGCGACGGCAACCGGCTCAGGGCCTCCCGGATCGGTGCGCACCGGACAGGCCGGGAGCCGATTTCTCCGGCCTGGCGAGCCGGGGGCGGTCTGACCGCTTCGAGTAAGAGATCTTCGGTTGGTTGCGACGGTGTTAATGAGTCGGGACCCTCAGGTCGCGAGCCATAGGATGACAGTGTCCAATTGCCATTCCACGAAACGGGTTCAACGACTCATGTCCGCCATAACCCGCGACGAGGTCGCTCACCTCGCCCGGCTGTCCCGGCTGGCGCTGGCCGACGAGGAGCTCGACCACTTCGCCGCCCAGCTCGATGTGATCATCGGTGCGGTCGCCCGCGTCGCCGAGGTGGCGGCCGACGACATCCCGCCGTCCTCGCACGCGTTGCCGCTCACCAACGTCTACCGCCCCGACGAGGTGCGGCCAGGACTGACGCCGGAACAGGCGCTGTCAGGCGCCCCGGCAGTCGAGGACGACCGCTTCCGCGTGCCGCGCATCCTTGGGGAGGAAGCATGAGCCTCATCCACAAGACCGCCGCGGATCTGGGCGCGCTGATCGCCGCCGGAGAGGTCTCCGCCGTCGAGGTCGCCCAGGCCCATCTCGACCGGATCGCCGCCGTCGAGCCGCAGGTCAACGCCTTCCTCCACGTCAACGCCGAGACGACCCTGGAGCAGGCGCGGGCCGTCGACGCCCGCCGGGCCGCCGGCGAGGAGCTCGGCCCGCTGGCCGGCGTGCCGATCGCGCACAAGGACGTCTTCACCACCGTCGACATGCCGACCACGGCTGGATCCAAGATCCTTGAGGGCTATCGCCCGCCGTACGACGCCACCGTGACCCGCCGTCTGCGCGAGGCCGGCCTGGTGATCCTCGGCAAGACCAACCTGGATGAGTTCGCGATGGGCTCCTCCACCGAGAACTCCGCCTACGGCCCCACCCGCAACCCGTGGGACCTGTCCCGCATCCCCGGCGGCTCCTCCGGCGGCTCGTCCGCCGCGGTCGCCGCCTACGAGGCCCCGCTGTCCACCGGCACCGACACCGGCGGCTCGATCCGCCAGCCCGCCGCGGTCACCGGCATCGTGGGCATGAAGCCGACCTACGGCGGCTCGTCCCGCTACGGCCTGATCGCCTTCGCCAGCTCGCTCGACACGCCGGGCCCCTTCGCCCGCAACGTGCTGGACGCCGCGCTGCTGCACGAGGCGTTCTCCGGCCACGACGTGATGGACGCGACCTCCGTCGACGCCCCGGTGCCCTCGGTCGTGGCGGCGGCGCGCAACGGCGACGTGGCCGGGCTGCGCATCGGCGTGGTCAAGGAGTTCGGCGGCGACGGCTACCAGGCGGGTGTGCTCGCGCGCTTCCACGAGACCGTGGAACTGCTGGAGTCGCTGGGCGCGAAGGTCTTCGAGGTCTCCTGCCCCTCGTTCACCACCGCCCTCCCGGCGTACTACCTCATCGCCCCCTCGGAGTGCTCCTCCAACCTGGCCCGCTTCGACGCCATGAGGTACGGCCTGCGCGTCGGCGACGACGGCACGCGCAGCGCCGAGGAGGTCATGGCCCTGACCAGGGCCCAGGGTTTCGGCCCCGAGGTCAAGCGCCGCATCATCCTCGGCACGTACGCGCTGTCCAGCGGTTACTACGACGCCTACTACGGCCAGGCGCAGAAGGTCCGCACGCTCATCGCGCGCGACTTCGAGGCCGCCTTCCAGCAGGTGGACGTGCTCATCTCGCCGACGACGCCCACCACGGCGTTCCCGATCGGCGAGCGCGCCGACGACCCCATGGCGATGTACCTGGCCGACCTGTGCACCATCCCGACCAACCTGGCGGGCAACGCGGCCATCTCCGTGCCGTGCGGCCTGGCGGACGAGGACGGCCTGCCGGTCGGTCTGCAGATCATGGCTCCGGTGCTCGGCGACGACCGCTGCTACCGGGTCGGTGCCGCGGTCGAGAAGGCCCTCCAGGCGCGGTGGGGCGGCAGCCTGCTGTCCAGAGCCCCGGAGCTATAAGGGTTTTCTGGATTTCGGGGCGAGGGGGCGACAGGTGACAGGGAGAACGGCGGCATGATCACTCGGATCGAGATCGACGGGTTCAAGTCCTTCTTGAGCTTCGATCTCGATGTGCCGCCCTTCCTCGCGCTGGTCGGACCCAACGCGAGCGGCAAGTCGAACCTCTTCGACGCCGTGGGGTTCGTGGCGGCCGAGATCGAGGGGCCGGGCGGGCTGTTGGGCGCGACCCGCGGGCTGCCGGGCGAGCAGTTCCACCGGGTCGCCCACGGTTCCGCCGTGGGCGGGTTCGTCGTCTCGGTGGAGGCGCTGGTCACCCCGGAGCCCGGCTCCGTGGTGCCGGTCAGGTTCGACGTGGGTGCGGAGATGGTGCTGAAGATCCCCAGATCCAGCGGGGCCGTCGTCAGCCACGTGGCCCAGCGGATCCCGCACGAGCTGCTGGATCTCCTGGTCGAGGACCCGGATCCGGAGGGCACGCCCCGCCGTACGGTCTCCTCGTGGCGCCGCTATTCGCCGTCCCCGGCGGCGATGCGCCGCCGCTGCCCCTCGGCCAACCGGGGGCCGCTCGCGGCCGACGGCGCGAACCTGGCCGCGGTGCTCGGGCGGATGGCCGGTACGGAGGCGCTGGCCGACCTCGTGGTCGACCTCGCGGGGGTGCTCCCCGACGTCACCGGGCTGGTGCCGCGCACCGACCGGAGAGAGTGCTCCTTCGATCTGCTCGTCGACGGCCAGGGAGCGGTGCCGGCCACGCTGCTCTCCGACGGCACCCTGCGGGTCCTCGGCCTGCTGACCGCCCTGCACGACCCCGACCACCCGGGCACGCTGCTGGTGGAGGAGATCGAGAGCGGCGTCCATCCGGGGCGCCTCGGCGAGCTGCTGCGGCGGGTGCGCCAGAGGACCTCCGGGCCGGGGGGTGCCGAGCCGCCGCGGCAGGTGATCCTCACCAGCCAGTCCCCGATCGTCGTCGCGGAGGTCTACCGGACCGAGCCGGACGCGCTGACGTTCCTCGACACCGCGGTCCGCGTCGACCCCGACAACGACCGGGTGTCGCGGGTGACCGTGGCCAAGCCGATCCAGCCGGACGGTGAGCCGGGCACGTTCGTCTCACCCCGGCAGGTCCGCAAGTACCTGGGCGCGGCCGCATGAGCCGCCCGCTGGTTCCCGGACTCATCGCGGAGGGGGAGACCGACGAGGGCTTCCTCAGCATCGTGATCGCCAGGCAGCTGCGCGAGCTCACCTGGATGTCACCGTACGCGGTGGACGTCAAGGAGACCGAGGTGGTCTCCCACGACCGGGAGCACATGGTCACCGCGCTGGAGGAGCTCGCGGCCGACTGCCACCTGCTCTTCACCCACGACGACGGGCGGGAGCGCCGCCGTAGCGACGGCGTCCGCTATCACTCGCACTACCTGGTGCCGGTGATCGGACTTGGCGACACCGAGGCCTGGCTGCTCGCCGACCGCGCGGTGTGGGCGGGGCTGGCGGGCAGTGACCTCGGCGGGCTGCCCACGCGGCCCCGCGACGTCGAGAGGATCGCCGATCCCGCGAGGGTGCTGGCCGCGACCGTCCCCCGGCGTGGCAAGCCGGTCCGCGACTACTTCGAATACATAGGACGCAACATCGATCTCGCCGTCCTGGCCCAGGTGCCCGCCTACGCGAACTGGGTGGCCGAGACGAGGAACGCTTTGAAGGGACTTGGTTACCTGTGAGTGCTGAGAGAATCCGACGCAGTGAGCGTAGTGGCGCGCGAGGGACGAGCGCTCCGCGTAGCGAGGGAGGAGTGGTGAACGACAGTGAGCGCTGAGAGAACCCGACGCAGTGAGCGTAGTGGCGCGCGAGGGACGAGCGCTCCGCGTAGCGAGGGAGGAGTGGTGAACGACAGTGAGCGCTGAGACACTGATGCCGTACGACGAGGCGCTGGAGCGCTTCGAGCCGGTGCTGGGCCTGGAGACGCATGTCGAGCTGGGCACGGCGTCGAAGATGTTCTGCGGCTGCCCGACCACGTTCGGCGCCCCGCCGAACACGCACGTCTGCCCGGTCTGCCTGGCGCTGCCCGGTTCGCTGCCCACGACCAACGCCGCCGCGATCGAGTCGACGATCCGTATCGGTCTGGCGCTCAACTGCTCCATCGCCGAGTGGTGTCGGTTCGCCCGGAAGAACTACTTCTATCCGGACATGCCGAAGAACTACCAGATCAGCCAGTACGACGAGCCGCTCTGCTTCGACGGCTACCTCGACGTCGAGGTCGACGGCAGGACGGTGCGGATCGAGATCGAGCGCGTCCACCTGGAGGAGGACACCGGCAAGTCCACCCATGTGGGCGGCGCGACCGGCCGCATCCACGGGGCCGACTACTCGATCGTCGACTACAACCGGGCCGGCATCCCGCTGGTGGAGATCGTCACCAAGCCGATCCCGGGGACCGACAGGCTCGCTCCCGAGGTCGCCCGCGCCTACGGCACCGAGCTGCGCGAGCTGGTGCGCGGTCTCGGCGTCTCGGACGTACGCATGGAGGAGGGCTCCATGCGCTTTGACGTCAACGTCTCGCTCATGCCGCGTGGCTCCTCGGAGTGGGGCACCCGTACCGAGACCAAGAACGTCAACTCGCTGCGCAGCGTTGAGCGCTCCGTACGGGGTGAGATCGAGCGCCAGGCCGCGATCCTGGCCGACGGCGGCCGGATCATCCAGGAGACCCGCCACTTCCACGAGAACACCGGCACCACCACCTCGGGACGGTCCAAGGAGGAGGCGCAGGACTACCGCTACTTCCCCGAGCCCGACCTGGTGCCGATCGCCCCCGACCCCGCCTGGGTCGCCGAGCTCAAGGCGGCCCTGCCGGAGCTGCCGGGCGTGCGGCGCAAGCGGCTCCAGCAGGAGTGGGGCGTGTCGGACCTGGACATGACGTCCATGCACAACGCCGACGCCATCGGCCTGGTCGAGGCGACGGTCGCCGCCGGGGCCCCGCCCGCGGACGCCCGCAAGTGGTGGATGGGCGAGCTGGCCCGCCGCGCCAACGAGGCGGGGCTCTCGCTGGGCGCGCTGCGGATCACCCCGGACCAGATCGCCAGGGTGTGCGCGATGGTCGCCGGGGGAGCGCTGAACGACAAGCTGGCCCGCCAGGTGCTGGAGGGCGTGCTGAACGGCGAGGGCTCCCCAGACGAGGTGGTGGCCGCCCGCGGCCTGCAGATCGTCAACGACGAGGGCGAGCTGATGGAGATCATCGACCAGGTCCTGGCCGGCAACGCCGACGCGGCGGACAAGGTCCGCAACGGCAAGGTCGCCGCGGTCGGCGCCCTGGTCGGTGGCGTCATGAAGGCCAGCCGGGGCAAGGCCGACGCGGGCCGGGCCAGGGAGCTCATCCTGGAGCGCCTCGGCGTCTCCGGGTAGCCGACGCGAAGGATCCCGGGCGCGCTTTTCAGCTGGCCCGACAGGACGCTGTGAACGGTGCCCCCGCCCCTCCGACGGGGGCACCGTCGCGACCGCCGTGCTCGGAGTGCCGTCCGGGTTCCGTACCGGCCACCGGGCGGACCCGCGGAGTGAGGTCAGGCGGTGGCGGCCTGGGCGGCGACGAGTTGTGCGTATTTGCCGCCGGTGGCCATCAGCTCGTCGTGGGTGCCGCGTTCCACGATGCGGCCGGAGTCGACCACCAGGATCAGGTCGGCGTCCCGGATGGTGCTCAGCCGGTGGGCGATGACGATCCGGGTCTGGGTGAGCCAGAACAGGTTGGACTCGATGGTCGCCTCGGTGGCGCTGTCCAGGTTGCTGGTGGCCTCGTCGAGCAGCAGGATCTTCGGCCGGGGCAGGATGGCGCGGGCCAGGGAGAGCCGCTGGAGCTGGCCGCCGGAGAGACCGCCGCCGTCGGTCAGCACCGTCTCGTACCCCATCGGCATCGCCATGATCTCCTCGTGCAGCGCCGCCACCTCGGCCGCGGCGACCACTCGTTCCAGGGGTGCGTCGGGAAGGTTCAGCGCGATGTTCTCCCGGATCGAGCCGTTGAACAGGGAGGTGGCCTGGCCGACCACGCCGAACTGGCGGCGCAGGGTGCGCAGGTTGAGTTCGGAGGCCGGGACGCCGTCGTAGAGGATCTCGCCCTCCACCGGGGTGTGCAGTGTCAGGAGCAGCCTGGCCAGCGTGCTCTTGCCCGAGCCCGAGGCGCCCACCAGCGCTACCTTCTGCCCCGGCCGGATGGAGACCGAGACGTCCCGCACCACCCACGGGCCGCGGGGGTCGTGCCGGAAGCCCACGCCGCGCAGCTCCACCGCGCCGCGCAGCCGCAGCACCTCGATGCCCTCGCTGGGCTCGGGCTCGGAGGCCAGGATGTCGGACAGGCGGTCGAAGTGCGCGCCCACCTGCTGCAGGCTCTGCAGGCCGGTCATCAGCGAGCCGAGCGGGGTCAGGGCGCCGAGCGCGATGGCGTTGAGCGCGATCAGCGCGCCCACGGTCAGCTGCCCGTCGAGGACCCGCCACGCGCCGAGCCAGAGCAGCCCGAGCGGGGCGATCACCCGGCTCGCGGACAGCGCGGCCTCCACCAGGCCCTGGGTGAGGCCGTTGCGCACGTCGGCGTTGAGCTGCTGGGCGAAGTGGGCCGACCACTGCTCCACCGCCCGCTTCTCGGCCCCGGACGCCTTCAGCGTCTCGATGCCGCTGATGGCCTGGATGAGGCTGCTCTGCGACGCGGAGAAGGCGGTCAGCTCCTGCTGGGTGAGCAGGTTGATCCGGCGGGTGGTGGCCAGCACCAGCAGCCCCTGGAAGGCGACCACGCCGGTCAGCGCCAGCCCGAAGACGGGGTCCCACACGTACACGAGCACGAGGTAGCCGACGGCGAGCGGACCGTCCAGCAGCGCCGCCACGATCTGGCCGGTGAGGATGTCGCGCAGCGTGGAGACGCTGGCGGCCCGGGTCAGCAGGTCGCCCTTGCCGCGCTGCGCGAAGTAGCGGTACGGCAGCGTCACCAGGTGGCCGATCACCCCCTCGGTGAGCTCCTGGTCGGCGCGGGCCCGTACCGCCACCAGTAGCGCCGCCCGCAGGTAGCCGATCACGAACTGGGCCAGCCCGGCCAGCAGCACGGCCCCGCCCAGCAGGGGCAGCAGGTCCGCGCCCCGGGACGGGATGATCCTGTCGATCAGCAGCTGGGAGAAGAAGGGCAGGGCCAGCCCCAGCAACTGCAGCAGCAGCGAGGCCGCGACGACCTGGGCGAGCAGGCCGCGCCGGCGCCGGAACAGGGTCCGGATGAACTCGCGCCGCCAGGCGCTCGCCATCGAGGACGTGCCGCGGTGGAACCCCTCGCCGGGTTCGAAGACCAGCAGCACGCCGGTGAACCCGTCGCTGAACTCCTCCGCGGTCAGCCTGCGGCGGCCCCGCCCCGGGTCGACGATGTCCACCCGGTCGGGCGACCAGCGCTCGACCACCACGAAGTGATTGAACTCCCAGTGCGCGACCGCGGGGAGCGGAACGCGCGCCAGGTCCTCGGGCGCGAGCGAGAAGGCGCGCGCCTTCAGGCCGTGCTCGCGGGCGCCGTCCACGATGGCCTTGGCGCTCAGGCCGTCCCTGCCGACCTGGAGCCGTTCGGCCACCTGGTGCAGGGTGGTGCGCTGGCCGTGGTGGCAGAGCACCATGGCCAGGCACGCGGCGCCGCACTCGGTGACGGTGTTCTGCAGCAGGACCGGTACGCGACTCCTCATCCGCCGGCTCCCAGCGCGAGCGCGATCAGCGTGGCGCCGGCCGCCAGGACGGCGGCCACCAGGATCCACAGCAGCAGGAACGACGGGCCGCTGATCACCAGCGGCATCCGGGCGACGGAGCGGGTCTCGGCATGCCGGCGCAGCGCCTCCGCCCGGTAGATGGGCCCTCCCGGCGGGCCGCCTCCGGGAGGGGACCCCGCCGGCTGCCCTCCCGGAGGCGCTGACGGGGAATGCGGCCGGTGGCCGGGCGGGGGCGTCGGCGGGGCCGCCGCCGGGGGGCGTTGCGGAGGGGCCGGAGGTGAGTACGGCGCCCGGGGACGGTACCCCTCGGTGTCCTCCCAGTGGCCGGCCCTGTGCCGGCCGGGTGCGGGGACGGCCTGGGTGCGGTCCGGGTCGATCACGACCAGTGCCATTCGACCGTGGCCGCGGCGCGGCGTTCCGCCAGCCAGCCGGCGAACGCGGCGCGCCCGGCGGCGGCCAGCGTCTCCCGGTCGTCGGTGGCCGGGCTCCTGTGCAGAACGGCGCCGGTCAGGAATCCGCCGTCCGGCAGCTCCACCGGGCCGACGATCCCGCCGGGCGGCGTACCGCGCAGGGGCGCGGGCAGATCCGCCTCCCAGCGGGTCGCGAAGGTCACCGTGGCCTCCCCGGTGTCCCCGAGCGAGGCCACACCGGTCAGGAGGTCGGACACGGTGCCGGCGGTCATCTTCTCCTCGCCGGTGACCCACACGGCCCTGACCCGGGCGAAGTCCCCGGGGTTCGCGGCCAGGTGGCCAGGGGCCAGTTCCGCCTCCCTGTCCCGGCGGAACCGGCGGCGCCGGGCGATCTCGGTGATGTACGCCTCGAACTGTTCGCCCGACATGCCCGCCTCGGCCATCCAGGCGAGCGTCGACGCGCGGTCGTGCAGTCCCCGGCCCCGCCGGAACTCGTCGGCCGTCGCCTGGAGGTCGGCGGCGGTGAGCGGCTCGGTGGGCGAATCGGTGGGCGAATCGGTGGGTGACTCGGTGGGTGACTCGGTGTCGCCGGTGGCCTCGACGAGCAGGCACTGGTCGACGATCTCCCGGTACGGCGATGAGTCCCGCCGGGAGAGCGAGCGCAGCATGGTCAGCGCCTGGGGGACCGTCACGTCCACGTCGTTGACGCTGACCAGGTACCCGGCCGCCCAGTGCGTCGAGTGGTCGATCAGCCAGGGCACCCCGTCCTCGGGCGGGGCGGTCAACGCGACCGTGCCGCCGCCGGGATGGTCGAGGACCAGGTCGTAGTCGACCATCGGGGTCCCGGGGCGCCGGTCGACGACGAGCTGTGCCCGGACCTCCGGGTGCCGCGCCGCCCACTCGCCGACCGCGCGCCGGGCGTCGGCGACGCCCGAGCGGCGGCGGGGGAGCGCGCGCAGCAGGGAGACCCCTGACTCCAGGGCCTTGGCGAAATCGGTCACGGTGTTCCTCCGTCCATGAGCCAGCCCGCGATCGCGTCGCTGACGGGCAGCCCGGTCCACAGCTCGACGAACCCCCATGCGCCGTTGGAGTTCAGCTCCAGGAAGACGTACTCGCCGCCGGGGGTGACGATGAAGTCCAGTGCCGCGTAGGTCAGCCCGACGTCGGCGACCAGCCGGGCGCAGCGCAGCGACACCTCGGCGGGCAGTTCGTGCACGCCGTACCTGACCCGGTCGTTGTCGTAGTGCCGCCAGTCGTCTCTGGCCGCCCGGGATCCCGACGCGTCGATCTCCGCCGCGAACACCCGCGCCCCCACGACGATCACCCGCAGCTCGACCGCCTTGGAGACGTAGGGCTGCAGGATGACCGGCTCGTGCTGGATCCGGTGCCGGGAGGTCAGGTGGCGGCGGGTGACCACGGTCGTGTACGCGCGGTGCTCGGCGCCGTCGACCTGGAACGGCTCGGCGGTGATCTGCTTGGCGACCAGCCGCCCCTCCGCCGCCTGGTACGCGCCCGCCAGTTCCGCGGGGTCGTTGGTGTAGACCGTGTCGGGTACGGAGAAGCCCAGCTCGATCGCCCGCGCCATGTGGAAGATCTTGTTGTGCGCGCGGCGCTCGTCCGCGCGGCGGCCGGGGAGCCAGCGCGCGGTCAGCAGGCTCCACACCCCGTCGAGCATGAACTCCGCCTGCTGGTCGACGTGCGCGCGGTGGCTCGGCTCGGTCACGGTGCCGGCAGCCGAGGGTCTGCCCGGCCGGCTGCGCCACACCGCGGTGACCCGGGACAGGTCGACCGTCTCCGCGCCGGTGTCCAGCATCAGCCGCCGCTCCCCGCCGGTGAACGACGCGGTGATCCGGCTGCGCCCCGGGAAGTCGCCGGTGTCCCACCACAGCACCGGCGGGCCGGTGCCGTCACCGGTATCGTCACCCACCAGCCGGGCGCCGCGCCGCCGGAGCGCGGCCAGCACCCTTTCCGCGGCCCCGTCCCCGCGGTTGCTGACGATCAGAATCACTGCCCGGTCCCATCTGCGTAGGCGCGGCGGAACCGGTTTCCCGTCCCGCCGCGCCGCGTTCGATCCAGTACGCCGACCGGGGGCGCGGCCCGTCCTATGGCGAGACGGCCTCCCGGTACCGGCGGAATGGCCTGATCAGCCGTCGACCCACTCGCGACGGCAGGGCCCAGCCCCGTCGTAGGTCAGCGCCCACCCGCCCCGGCCGCCGGCGACCTCGCCCAGCTGGGCCTCGGTCAGCTCGGCGCCCTCGAAGGGCAGGTCGTCAATCGTGATCTTCGACATGATCACTCCTCTCGGCCGCGTGAGGCGGCACGGTCGTATCGGACTAGTGGCCGTGTGCTCGGACTAGTACTGCCACCACTCGCACGGCAGGTCCTTCTTCCAGGCGCTGACCGACCACCTGCCGCCGGCGACCTCGCCCAGCTGGGCCTCGGTCAGCTCGGCGCCCTCGAAGGGCAGGTCGTCAATCGTGATCTTCGACATGATCACTCCTCTCGG